>UBTA01000074.1 GCA_900468065.1 Hyphomicrobiales bacterium
TGGATGAAAGCGGCCCCCACTCTCCGTCACCCTCGCCCTTGTGGCGGGGATCCAGTGACCCGACGTCCGTCGGGTCAAAAGACCTTTCAGCCCAAGGACTTGCGCTGGCTGGATTCCTGTGACAGGCACAGGGATGACGGAGGTTTTAGTGATCGCCTGAGTTCCCAAATGATCTCTTAATTTAGGAACCCTTTGTCAGGCCGCGGAATGGCTCGTCTCAAATGTGATCCGCGAAGACCGAGAAGTCGCTGCCCTCGAAATCCGTCGAGGCGCTGACGGATGCCCAGCCTTCGGCGGCTTTGCTGCGCACGGCTTCGGTCTGCTTGTACATGTGGAGGGCATCGCTGCCGAGCAGCAGGTGCGCGGGAAGATCGGTGCGGCTGGCGAGATCGAGGATCACCTGTGCGACCTTTTCGGGATCGCCGAATTCCTTGCCAACATAGGCCGAAAGCAGGGCCGTTATCGCCCCGACGCTCGGTTCGTAGTCCGGCAGAACAGCCGGAATATTGCCGCGCGCCACCTGGCCCCAATTGGTGCGCATGCCGCCTGGCTCGACGGCGATGACCTTGACGCCAAAGGCTGCCGCTTCCATTGCCAGCACTTCGGTAAAGCCGCCGACCGCCCATTTGGCCGACTGATAGGCGCTGAGGCCCGGTGTGGCGATACGGCCGCCGACCGAGGAAATGTTGATGATATGGCCGGAGCGCTGGCCGCGCATGATGGGCAGGGCAGCGCGGGCGAGATTGACGACGCCGTAGAAATTGGTGTCGATCTGCGCCTTGAAGGCTTCGGCCGTCGTCTGCTCGAACGGTGCGACATTGCCGTAGCCGGCATTGTTGACCAGCACGTCGAGCCTGCCGAACGTATCCACGGCGAGTTGCACCGCCGCTTCCGCGGCCGCCGCGTCGGTGACATCAAGTGGTGCGGTCAGGACCTGATCGCCATAGTGGTCTTTCAGGGCGGAAAGGCGTTGCGGGTCCCGGGCGGTGGCGACGAGGCGGTCGCCGCGGCTCAGGACTGCTTCGGCGATGTTGCGGCCAAGACCGCTGGCGCTACCGGTGATCAACCATGTTTTAGACATGTCAGGCTCCTTTATTGATAAAATAATGAATGATTACTCACTCATTTTTGTGTTGAAAAATAAAGACGCTAACGCGCGGCGATTGCCCCCCAGAAAGCGTCGAACCCGGCGTTCTTGTAGCTGTCTGTCTTGACGGGATCGCCGGCGATGAACTCGAGCACCATTTCGGCCAGCGATTCGATGATGCCGCCGACAAAGGCGATCGGCTGAGGGCGCAGGACGCCGGTGTCAAAGCCCTCGTTCAGCATCGCTTCCATATCACTGAAGCCTTCGGCGCCGGCCTTGCGGGTGGCTTCGGTGATCTTGCCGGACACGGCGAGCTGCCGCATCGCCTTGCGTTTCTCCGGACTGATCGCGCCCCAGTCGATGGAGCGGTCCCAGAGATGCCGGCAGCGCTCCTTGACGCTGGCGTCACCGGGATAGCCGGTGATCAGCATCGTCCGGAACTGCGTTTTCAGGTGCAGGTAGAGCTGGTTGAGCAGATCGTCCTTGGTGCTGAAATAGGTAAACAGCGAGCCTTCAGCGACACCGGCGCCCTTGGCGATCCCGGCAGTCGACGCACCGATGCCGAGAGCGGCCACGGCCTGCGTGGCGGCGTTCAAGATCGCGTTGCGTTTGTCTTCGCTTAAGGGGCGGGCCAAGGATGAATTCCAATGAGTGAGTACGTGCTCAATTATATGGGCGTCACCCTCCTGGTGTCAAGAGCCGCGGGAAGGCGGGAGCATCATCGAAGCTTCGATAGGCCATGCGCTTATAGGCCTCGATGAGGACGCGCCCTTCCGGCTCTCCGGTCGAGATCGCCAGCCGCATGACACATTCGCAGAAATACATCACCAGCAAGGCCGACGCCTGAAGCTTGCCGATGTCCTCCCCCGGCAGCGCGCGCTTCAGCGCCGTGGTAAGAAGGATGGCATTCTGCCGGCTTGCCTCAAGCTCGATCTCCCGCAAGGCCTTGTCCGCCTGCATCGCCGACCAGATATCGCGGATTACCGGCTCGGCCAGGAAGATCGCGTAATATTCGTCGATCAGCGCCGAGAAGGCCCGCTGCAGGTCTTCCATCGTCGTCACATCGGCGAGGCCATCGGTGATGCAGGTGCGCGAGATGGCATTGTAGCGCTCGGCCAGTGTGCGGATGATCGCCGCCTTATCGGGAAAATACTGGTAGAGCGAGCCGATCGAAATGCCGCTCAACTCGGCGACTTCGCTCATCCGCATCGTGTCGCTACCGCGCTCGGCAATCAGCCGGGAGGCACTCATCAGAATATGCTCGACCCGTTCACGGCTGCGCTTCTGCGTCGGCGATTTGCGCATCGCCCCTTCGTCTTCCGGGATTGGTGAGGGGGCTGTCTGGTCCAGGGCCAAGATGTGTCCTTTCGAAATTTCTCTTGACGATCAAAATACGAGGGTTTATCACATTTAGCAAATGTGAGGATAGCTCATGTTTTGGATATCAAAGGGAGCGAGATGATGGGCAGCGAAACGATTTTGATCCTGGGCGGCGGCGGCAAGACCGGGCGCCGGGTGGCGGAACGCCTGTCGGCAAGGGGAAAAGATGTGCGGCTTGCGTCGCGCTCGACCACTCCGGCGTTCGATTGGACGGACCCATCCGGCTGGGCGGCGGCGCTTGACGGTGCCGATGCCGCCTATGTCAGCTATCAGCCGGACCTTGCCGTGCCGGGCGCGGTCGAGGCAATTGGCACGCTCTGCCGGTTGGCGGCCGAAAAGGGTGTGAAGCACCTGGTCCTGCTGTCAGGGCGCGGAGAGGACGAAGCGATGGCAGCGGAAGCGGCATTGAAGCAGTCCGGCGTTGGCTACACCATCATTAGCGCCAGCTGGTTCTTCCAGAATTTTAGCGAAGCTTTCCTGCTCGACGGCATTCAGGCGGGCGAACTGGTTCTGCCTGTTGGCGATGTGAAGGAGCCGTTCATCGATGCCGATGATATCGCCGATGTTGCGGTTGCGGCTTTGACGGAGCCTGGACACAAGGGCAAGACCTATGAGGTGACCGGTCCACGCCTGATGACATTCGGTGAGGCAGTGGCGGAGATCGCCCGGCAGACGGGACGCGATATCCGGTTCACCACAGTCGGTATCGGCGACTATGTTGCGATGCTGGAACAGGCGCAGATTCCGGCTGACTATATCGGGCTGATCCGCTACCTCTTCACCAGCGTTCTCGATGGCCGCAACGAAAGCCTAACGGATGGCGTTGTCCAAGCGCTTGGACGGCCGCCGCGCGAGTTCGCCGAATATGTGCGTGAAACAGCTGCAACCGGTGTCTGGGAGGACCTGAAATGATTGCCGCACTTTTTCCCTGGCTGATCTTTCGGCCGTGATCGGGGCCGGGCTGAATGCAGGCCTGTTCTTCATCTTCTCGGTGTGCATCATGGGCGCGTTGGCGCGGTTGCCGGCCGAGCAGGGCATCGCCGCCATGCAGGCGATCAATGTGGTCATCCTCAATCCCTGGTTCATGCTGGCGTTCATGGGAACGGCGGTGCTTGCGCTCATTCTCGTTGCTGGTGGTTTCGTCTACGGCGGGCCAGCGCGGTTCTACCTGATTGCGGGCGGGCTGCTTTTTCTCGGTGGCGTGATGCTGGTAACGATGATCGTCAACGTGCCGATGAACAATGCGCTTGAAGCGTTGGAGCCGGGCAGTGAAGAGGCTGCGCGCCTGTGGTCATCGACCACTCTCGTCGATTGGGTCCGGTGGAACCATGTGCGGACGCTATCGTCCATCGGCGCATTGGGCTGCTTCGTCATGGCTTTCCGTGCGGCCTGATTATTAACCCAGTGCGTTGGCCCGCGTTTTCAGGATGGCGGAAAAACGCGGATCGAAGGCGCGGCTGATGGGCTCGGCGGCTGCACCCAGCGCCACCGACCAGGGATCGGTCATGCCCAGCTGCAGGCGCGGTATCGAGCGGCCCGGACGGTTTGCGTTGGATGGAAGCAGGGGATGGATGGCCTGCAGAAGCTTGCGGGTCAGCGCCTCCGGCCCGGTGGAGCACAGGATGACGGTCTGGGGGTCGAAGATCGTCTCGATGATCTGAACGCCCCAGCGCAATTCCTCGGCAGCCGCATCGATCCATGATGCCATGGCTGGGTCACCGGTATTGACCAGCATGTTCAGCCGCTCGGGCAGGCCGGGATCGGACGGGTCGACATCGAGATGCTGGTAGAGCGAGGCGAGCGATGCGCGGTGTTCGAGCGACGTCTGGTCCGGGCGCCGCAGGGTGGGGGGCAGAAGCACCATGCCGATTTCACCGGCATTGCCGTTGGTGCCGGCATAGAGTTCACCATTCAGAATGAGGCCCGCGCCGATACCGTAGCCGACATAGAGGCAGACGGCGTGGTCGATGCCGTGGGCAGCACCGACCATGCGCTCGGCAGTGGCGCAGGCGGCGGCGTCGTTCTGCAGCGCCACTTCCAGTCCGGTGCCGGCGGCCAGCGTTTCCAGCAGCGGAAAGTTCTGCCAGGCCGCCATCATCCATTGATCGTCATTGTCTGTCGCCAACCCGAATGGGCCTGGCATGGCGACACCAAGGCCGACGAGACGTTTTTCGGCCTGTTCGGCGCTGCTGGCGAGTTCCGAGCGGACATGTTCGATCAGGTCGAGAATGACCTTGGCGCCATTGGCCGGGCCGCCCGGCGGCAGGTTTGCCTGGGCACGCACCAGAACAGTGCCGACGAGATCCACAGCAATGGCACGCGTGACATGCCGGTCGATCTGCAGGCCGATGGCAAAGGCGCCGTCCGGCACCAGCCGGTAGGGCGTCGAGGGCTGGCCGCGGCCGTTGCGCACGGCGGTCAGCGATACCACCAGTCCATCCCGCTCCAGATCCTCGATGATGTTGGATACGGTCTGCTTGGTGAGCTTCGTTGCGCGGGCGAGATCGGCGCGCGACAATTGCCCGTTCAGCCGCAGCGCGTCGATCATGACGCGGCGGTTATGGGCGCTGGTGCCCTCCTGATTGGTGCCGCTCTTGGCCCGGATCGGTCGCATCTCGTTCATCCCGCGAAATCCTCTTGACACCATTAGAATATTGAACAAGAATTAAGTCAAAGCAATTGACTTAATAAAAAGAGCCGCAGAGCTTTTAGGGAACAAACGGCTTCACGGGATCAGTCCTAGTGGCCGCGCAACACTTCGACAAGGCATGCCGGACGCCGCTTTTAAGCGGCTTCATGGAAAGGCGCGTGTTTTAGCGGGCCGACGAGACGACTGTTGTTATCACTGGAGGGAAAAGACATGCTGAAATCCAAACGCAATGCGCTTATGGGGGCTGCCCTGGTCGGCGCCTTTTTTGCAACCAACGCCTATGCCGAAACGACGCTCAATGCGTTGTTCATGGCGCAGGCCGCCTATAGCGAAGCCGATGTCCGCGCCATGACCGATGCCTTTGCCAAGGCCAATCCGGACGTCAAGGTCAACCTCGAATTCGTGCCCTACGAAGGCCTGCACGACAAGACCGTTTTGGCGCAAGGGTCCGGCGGTGGCTACGATGTCGTGCTGTTCGACGTGATCTGGCCGGCCGAATATGCCAGCAACAAGGTTCTGGTCGATGTGTCCTCACGCGTCACCGACGACATGAAGAAGAACGTGCTGCCCGGCGCCTGGACGACAGTGCAGTATGACGGCGCCTATTACGGCATGCCGTGGATCCTCGATACGAAATACCTGTTCTACAACAAGGAAATCCTCGAAAAGGCCGGCATCAAGACGCCGCCGAAGACCTGGGACGAGCTTGCCGAACAGGCCAAGACCATCAAGGACAAGGGCCTCCTGGCCACCCCGATCGCCTGGAGCTGGTCGCAGGCCGAAGCCGCGGTTTGCGACTACACCACGCTGGTCAGCGCCTATGGCGGTGACTTCCTGAAGGACGGCAAGCCCAACTTCCAGACCGGTGGCGGCCTTGATGCCTTGAAATACATGGTGTCGAGCTATTCGTCCGGCATCTCCAACCCGAATTCCAAGGAATTCCTCGAGGAGGATGTCCGCAAGGTGTTTGAAAACGGCGAGGCCGCTTTCGCGCTGAACTGGACCTACATGTATAACCTCGCCAACACAGGCAAGGACAGCAAGGTGGCCGGCAAGGTCGGCGTCGTTCCGGCGCCGGGTGTTGCGGGCAAGAGCGAGGTTTCGGCCGTCAACGGCTCGATGGGCCTCGGCATCACCGCGACCAGCAAGCATCCGGACGAAGCCTGGAAATACATCACCTTCATGACCTCGCAGCCGGTGCAGAACCAGTATGCCAAGCTCAGCCTGCCGATCTGGGCGTCGTCCTATGAGGATGCGGCCGTCAGCAAGGATCAGGAAGAGCTGATCGCCGCCGCCAAGCAATCGCTGGCCGCCATGTATCCGCGGCCGACGACGCCGAAATACCAGGAACTGTCCGTCGCGTTGCAGCAGGCCATTCAGGAAGCGCTGCTTGGCCAGACCAGTCCGGAGGATGCCCTGAAGACCGCCGCCGACAATAGCGGTCTCTAAGGCGTCGGGGTCCGCCCCGCCGCCTCGCATCCACCGATCTCCGGGCGGCACCCTCCCTGCCGCCCGGACCCTTGCACCCCCTTGCATCCCATGATTTTTTCAGGAAGAGTTGCCCCATGTCCGGGACATCGATGACCACACGTGCATGGCTGCTGATGCTACCGCTGCTCGCCGTCATGATCGCCGTCATCGGCTGGCCGCTCGCCGATACCGTCGGGCTCTCCTTCACTGATGCCAAGCTGGTCGGCACAGCCGGAAATTTTGTCGGCATCGACAATTACGTGAAGACGCTGACGAGCTCCAACTTCCAGCGCACGCTGACGACCACGACCATCTTTGCCGTCATCTCGGTCTTTGCCGAAATGGTTCTGGGGGTTCTGGCGGCCCTTCTGCTCAATCAGCAATTTTACGGCCGTACCCTGTTGCGCGGGCTGATGATCCTGCCCTGGGCGTTGCCGACCGTGGTCAACGCGACGCTCTGGCGGCTGATCTACAATCCGGAATATGGCGCGCTGAACGCCGCCTTGATGCAGATCGGCATGCTCGATGCCTACCGTTCCTGGCTTGGCGAGCCCGGCACCGCGCTGGCGTCGTTGATCATCGCCGATTGCTGGAAGAACTTTCCACTGGTGGCGCTGATCGCACTTGCAGCCCTGCAGGCCGTGCCGCGTGATATCACCGCCGCGTCGCTGGTCGATGGTGCCGGACCCTTTGCCCGTTTCCGCTTCGTCATCCTGCCCTATCTCGCAGGTCCGCTGATCGTGGCGCTGGTGCTTCGAACCATCGAGGCGTTCAAGGTGTTCGACATCATCTGGGTGATGACCCGCGGCGGCCCGGCCAACAGCACCCGCACGCTATCGATCCTCGTCTATCAGGAAGCATTTTCCTTCCAAAGGGCCGGATCGGGCGCCTCGCTGGCGCTGATTGTCACGCTACTGGTGGCCGTTCTGGCGGCGGCCTATGCCGTGCTTGTGCGGCGGACGGCGGGGAGCACGGCATAATGGAACGCAAGAGCTTCCTGTTTTCCTTCTTCATCCATGCCTGCGCCCTTCTGCTCGCGGTCATCATCCTAGCGCCGGTGGCCTGGCTGTTCATCATGAGCATCTCACCGGCTGCCGACCTGACGGCCAAGCCGCTGGTCTGGTGGCCGCAGACGGTCGATTTTTCGCGTTATGGGATATTGCTTTCCAGCGTCGAAAACAGTGCTGGTGCGGCCTTTGTCGCATCGCTGGTGAACAGCATCCTCGTGGCAGGGATGGCGACCATTGCCGCGCTGGTGCTTGCCATACCCGCCGCCTGGGCGGTGTCGCGCACGCCATCCGTCGGCTGGTCGCTCTATATGGTGATCGCCACCTATATGCTGCCGCCGGTAGCGCTGGCCGTGCCACTCTATTTCGGCCTTGCGCATCTCGGCCTGCTCAACAGCGTCTTCGGGCTGGCACTGGTCTATTTGACCATCCTTGCACCGTTTACCACCTGGCTGATGAAATCCGGTTTCGACGCTATTCCAAAGGAGATCGAAGCGGCGGCGATGATGGATGGGGCAGGGCTGTTCGCCACCCTGCGGATTATCACCCTGCCGCTCGCAGCCCCTGTGATGGCAACGTCGGCGCTGTTTGCCTTCTTGCTGGCCTGGGACGAATTCTTCTATGCGCTGCTGTTCACGTCCGACCTGCGCGCCAAGACACTGACCGTCGCTATCGCCGATCTCGCCGGTGGCCGGGTTTCCGATTACGGACTGATCGCAACCGCGGGCGTGCTTGCCGCCCTGCCGCCCGTGGTGATCGGTCTTGTCATGCAACGCGCCCTGATTTCCGGGCTCACCAGCGGCGGCGTCAAGGGATGACCATGACTTCAAATGATTACCGCCCGATCGGGCTTCAGGCAATCGACCGCGAAATGGCCCGCCAGAACGCCGATGCCATCGCGTCGTTCGACGGCAATGGCGAGAGAGCCAAAGTGATCGCCGCATCGTTGCGGGAAACCGGTGGGTTGCTGTTGCTCGGCATGGGCGGGTCACATGCGGTCAATCGCGCAGTGGAGCCGCTCTACAGGGCGCTCGGCATCGAGGCGATTGCCGTGACGTTGTCCGAGCAGCTCGGCATGCCGCTTGCGATCGAAGGGCGTACTGTCTTGATCACCTCGCAATCGGGCGAGAGTGCTGAAGTCCTACGCTGGTTTTCGGAAACGGGCGGGTCCGAGGATACGTTCGGCCTGACGCTGGAGGGGACATCCTTCCTGGCGAGGACCGCGCCTTGCCTGGTCGGTGCCGGTGGTACGGAGCTCGCCTTTGCCGCGACGCGCAGCCTGACGGTGAGTTTTGCGCTTCACTTAGCGGTGCTCGCAGCGCTCGGCGAGGATCCGGCACTGGGGCTGGCCGTGCTTGCGGCGCCTGCGACCAACGATATCGGCGCAGCGCTATCAGCGTTTGAAAATGTCGCAACGGTGGTGACGTCCGGGCGCCGTCTGCAGGGACTTGCGGAAGCTCTCGCACTCGGGCTGACCGAATTGTCGCGCACTCCCTGCTTTTCGCTGGAGGGTGGCCAGCTGCGGCATGGTCCGATGGAAATGCTTGGGCCGAAGGTCGGCGTCGTGCTGTTTCGCGGCAATGACGCGACCGCCGATCTGGTGACGGCGATGGCGGTATCGGCGGTGGAGACCGGGGCTCCGGTTGTTGTTTTCGATGCGTCCGGTCACCAGCCGGTGGAGGGGACAACGACGCTCAGCTTTGTGCGGGCGACGGGGCTTGCGGCCATCTTCTCGATGCTGCCGGTGGCCCAACGTTTCATGATCGCCTTTGCCGAGGCGCGGGTCGAGAATGCCGGGACACCGGTGCGCTCCACCAAGATTACCCGGAGCGAATGACATGCGTCCGCTTGCGGTGATCGGAAACGTCAATGTCGATCTGATCCTCGGGCCTGCGGAGCCATGGCCGAAGGCAGGCACCGAGATCATCGTCGATCACGACGAATTGCGGGTTGGTGGTTCGGCCGGCAATGCAGCTCTGGCCTGGAAGGCGCTCGGGGTCGATTTCGATATCGCCGCCAATACCGGCACCGACGAGTTCGGCCGCTGGCTGCGGGAATCTTTTGGCGTTCAGGCGGAGAAGTGGCCGGTCCGGCCGGAAGGCACCACGCTTTCGGTCGGCATCACTCATCCGGATGGGGAGCGGACATTCTTCACGACGCGCGGACACTTGCCGCGATTTTCGCTCGACTGCGTATTGTCTGCCCTCGACGGCGCCCGTCTGTCCGGCGGCTACGCGCTGCTCTGTGGCTCGTTCCTCACCGACGATCTGACCGCGGATTATCCCTCTCTCTTCGACTGGGCCGACAAGCACGGCATCACGCTGGCGCTCGATACCGGCTGGCCGCTGGATGGCTGGACGGAAAAAAACCGGCAGGCGACGCGCGGCTGGCTGTCGCGTTGTGGCTGCGCGTTGTTGAACGAGGTGGAATCGACGACGCTTTCGGGCCTCGCCGACCCGGCCGATGCAGCGCACGAACTCAAGCGCCATATGCCGGAGGACGCCGTTGTCGTGGTCAAGCGCGGCCCGGATGGTGCTCTGGCCATTGGCGCCGATGGCACGCTGGTATCCGTGACGGCCCCGAGCGTTGAGGTGGTCGATACGATCGGTGCCGGCGATGTCTTCAATGCGGCTTTTCTGGCAGCGCTTGCAGATGGCAAGCCGCTTGCGGATTGCTTGACTTCGGGCACCACTGTTGCCTCGCGCGCCATTTCCACGCTTCCCCGCAACTATGGTGGCCCCTTGGCGGCTGCGACCGGAGAGACCGCATCATGAGCGCGCTCGAAATCGAGAATATCCGCAAGACCTATGGTGCGCTCGAAACCCTGAAGGGCATCGATATCTCGCTGGAAAGCGGCGAGTTCCTGGTGCTTTTGGGATCATCGGGTTGCGGCAAGTCGACCTTGCTCAACATCATCGCGGGGCTTGCCGACGCATCGGGCGGCGATATACGGATCGGCGGACGCTCGATCCTCGGCGTGCATCCGAAGGATCGCGACATCGCCATGGTGTTCCAGTCCTATGCGCTCTACCCAAACCTCTCGGTCCATCGCAATATCGGCTTCGGGCTGGAGATGCGCAAGGTTCCGGCGGCAGAGCGGGAAAAGGCCGTGCAGGAAACGGCCAAGCTGCTGCAGATCGAGAATTTGCTGGATCGCAAGCCCGGCCAGCTTTCCGGCGGCCAGCGCCAGCGCGTGGCGATCGGCCGGGCGCTGGTGCGCAAGCCGCAGGTGTTCCTGTTCGACGAACCGCTCTCCAATCTCGATGCTAAGCTGCGGATGGAGACCCGCACCGAACTGAAGCGGCTGCACCAGATGCTCGGCACGACGATCGTTTACGTCACCCATGACCAGATCGAGGCGATGACGCTGGCGACACGGATCGCCGTCATGCGCAACGGCCGGATCGAGCAGCTCGGCACGCCGGAAGAGGTCTATGATCATCCGGCCACGCTCTATGTCGCCGGTTTCGTCGGCTCACCGCCGATGAACGTGCTCGATGGCGTGGTTACGGGCGATGGCGTGCTGCTCGACGGATCGGGTGCTGTCATCGCCTTGCCGGCGCGGCTCAAAAATGCAGCTGCGGCGGGGCGGCGGGTCAAGCTCGGTGTGCGCCCGGAAGCGCTTCAGCTCACAGGGGACGCGGCGGAAAGCCCAGTGCTCGATGTCGAGATCGAGGTTATCGAACTGACCGGCCCGGAACTGGTGGTCACGGGCCGGGTCAGCGGCCAGCGAGTGACCGCCTGCCTGCCGCCGCGCACCAGGCTGACGGTCGGCATGAAGCAGGCTTTCGGCTTTGACGAGGATGCGCTGCATCTGTTCGACGCGCAAACGGAACTGGCGCTCGGCTGAGCGGGCGACCGGTCAGCGCTGAACTCTACCAGGAAACGGTTCGCCCGTCGAAAGCGCGAAAACTGCCGGTATCGGCCAGCGTGGCACTGTCGATGATCCGGCGCAGGCCGCTTGCGCTGTCCGCGACGGGCACGACGGCCTCATCACCGCCCATGTCGGTTTTCACCCAGCCCGGATGCAGTGACAGTACCGTGACGCCATCGGCGCGCAGGTCCTGGGCGAGCTTGACGGTCGCCATGTTGAGCGCCGCTTTCGAGCAGCGATAGGCATAATCCCCATCGTCGTCATCCAGCGTGCCCTCGGCAATCGAACCGGCGCGGCTGCTGATATTGGCAACGATTTTACGTTGGCTGGACAGGAGGTTCGGCAAAAGCGCGCGCGTCACGAGCAGGGGGCCGAGTGTGTTGATGCGCATGACCTCCAGGAAATCGTCCGTAGCCAGCGTTTGAAGCCCGCCGGTATCGCCCCGGATACCGGCATTGTTGATCAGCATGTCAATCGGCATGCCGTCCAGGCGGCGTGCCAGATCGAGGATGGATACCGGGTCGGCAACGTCGAGTGTTTCCTGGACGATGCCGTCTCCAGCCGATGGACCGCGGCCGCAGGCGATCACGCGCCAGCCGGCCGCCGCGTATTGCTGCGCCATCGCGCGGCCGAGACCGCGCGATGCACCGGTGATCAATACCGTTGCAGGCTGGTTGTCTCTACCGGCCAAGGCCAGCGCTCCTTGCTGGTTCCGAATGGCTCTGGGCTGCGATCCGGCCGTAGATTTCGCCGGAATATTTGATCGTCCGTACCTGCGTGTCGAAATCGACATGGGTGATGCCGAACGGCGTGGTGTAACCATAGGCCCATTCGAAATTGTCTGTCAGCGTCCAGGCGAAGTAGCCTTTGACCGGAACCCCCTCGCTGGCGGCCTTGGCGACCTGCTCGAGATGATCGACATAATAGGTGGCGCGCAGGTCGTCCCAGACATGGCCGTCGGCCGAGACGGTTTCGGGGGCGGTGGCAACGCCGTTTTCGGAAATGTAGATTTCCTTCGGCGCATAATTTTCATGCACATAGTGCAGGATATCGTAGATGCAGCGCGGCCAGATCTCGTAATTGACCTCGGAATAGGTGCCGTCAGGCTGGATACGCTGGAAGTTCAGGGGGGCCAGTTCCGTACCTTCAGCCATCACCGAGCGGCGGTAGATGTTGACGCCGAGATAATCGACCTGTGCGGCGATGATGGCATTGTCGTCTGCGTGGATCGGCGGCAGCAGGTCGCCGTAGAGGTCGAGCATGTCCTGCGGATAGCTGCCCTTGAACACGGCGTCGAGGAACCAGCGGTTCTGGGCGCCATCAAAGCGCTTGGCTGCTGCGACATCGCGCGGATCGTCGGTTGCGGGCTCTGTCACATTGAGATCGAAGACGATGCCGACGGCGGCATCCGGCACCTCAGCGCGGATGACCGGCACGGCGAGACCATGGGCCAAGAGGGCATGATGGCTGGCGGTGACGCCGCCCTTTGTGCCGTCGTGCAGGCCCGGCGCATCCTCGCCGCTCGCATGTCCCGACCAGCAGAATGTCCAGGGTTCGTTGAGCGTCGTCCATTTCTTGACGCGATCGCCAAAAGCGCGGCTCGCCACCGCGGCATATTCGGCGAAATGTCCCGCTGTTTCGCGATTGTACCAGCCGCCGCGGTCCTGCAGCGGCTGCGGCAGGTCCCAGTGATAGAGCGTCGCATAGGGCTCGATGCCTTCTGCGAGCAGGTCGTCGATCAGCCGGTCGTAGAAGGCGATGCCTTTCTGGTTGACAGTACCGGCGCCCTCCGGGATCAGCCGTGCCCAGGCAAAGGAGAACCGGTAGGCACCGAGCCCCATGGCTTTCAGGACCGCAATATCCTCGGCCCAGCGATGGTAGTGATCGCAGGCAATGTCACCGCTCGTGGCATCGGTGATCACGCCGGGCACCTTGCAGAAACGGTCCCAGATGCTCTCGCCCTTGCCATCGGCTGCGGGTGCCCCCTCGATCTGGTAGGCGGAGGTGGCGGCACCGAAGACGAAGCCTTTCGGGAAGACCAGGCCTCTTGCGCGGGCTTCGAGGGCTTTGCGGGTGTTATCGATGTTTGACGTCATATTTTCTCTCGATGGTGTTGACGAGGCTCGCTGCGGCAAGCGTCAGGAAGATGTAGAAGATGGCAGCGGAGTTGTAGGGTGCGAACGGCAGGAAGCTTGCCGACTGGAACTCGCGCATGCGCTGGGTGATATCGCGGATCGACAGGATGGACAGGAGCGAGGTGTCCTTGAGAATGGCGATCAGTTCGTTGCCGAGCGGCGGGATGATGATCCGGAATGCCTGTGGCAGGACGACGAGACGGGCTGCCTGCCAGCGGGTGAGACCGATGCTATAGGCCGCCTCGACCTGGCCAGCCGGAATGGCGTTGATGCCCGAGCGGAAGATTTCGGCGAGATAGGCCGAATAGGCGACCGCCATGGCGAAGATGCCGCGCACCAGGTTTGGCGGATCGATGACGCCCTGCGTCGCATCCTTCAGGGCGCCGCTGAGCGGCAGGCCGACATAGAGCACGATCACCAGCATCGGGATGCCGCGAATGGTATCGACGATGAACTCCGAGCCGATCGCCAGCGGATGACGGTGGTGCAGGGTGCCGCCGAAGGTGAGCAGCCCGAGGATAATCGCCAGCACGGCCATGGTGATGCCTGCCGAGCGGTCGCGGTCGTTCAGCGTTTCCACCTGCCAGAGAACGGGCCAGCCGGCCGGAATCGTCGCTACAGGCATCAGGGCGGCGCTGACATCCTCTTTCTTTTCAAGGGCGGCGATCGCCTCCGCCGGGCCAAGGAAGGTTCTGACTGGCGTTTCAGTGGTTGGTCCGCCCGGATACTGGCCATAGCGGACGGCGCCGATCAGCGATGACGGTGTGTTGCTGATGATTGCGACCTTGCCGCTGAGCGTGCCGGTCAGCACGTAGCTGTCGCGCGGCTGCAGCAGGAACCAGCCGGATGCGATGGCCAGCACAAGCGTTGCCGTCGCAAAGTATAGGCCGGTGCGCTTGGCATAATGCAGCTGCAAAAGCCCGACCCAGATCAACCCCATGATGGCGGCCAGCACATAGGCGGCGAGTGCTGCGCGGATGGTGGTGGCAACGCCTGCGGCAAAGGCGATATGGGCAAAGAAGAAGACGAACAGCGCGCCGGCGCCATTGGTCAGCCCGAGAACCCAGCGGCCGGCGCGGCGCAGGCGATTGTCCGCAGCAGCACGCAATGTGGCCAGGAAGATGCCAAGGCCGATGAGTGTCAGCACAAGATAGGCGGGATAGAGCACGGCTTCGACGCCGCGCACCATCAGATCGCCAGCGTCGGTCAGTTGCCGGGGCGTCACGCCCTTGGCAACGAGGGTCGAGGTGAAGGAATCCACGCCATTGGCGACGATCGATGCGGCGAAGGGGTGGACGGCACCGCTGGCGACGATGGTGACGGCGGCCGCCAGATTGAGGGCAGCGGCAGCGAGCGCCAGTTGGGGCCGGTTTGCCTTGGCGCGCGAAAAGACCAGCGCGGCGATGCCAGAGGAAAAGGCGATCGCCAAAGCCAGGAAGCCAGGCACGAAGGCGGACGAACCGTTTTCGACGCCGAGGATGGCACGCAGCGAGCGCTGGTAATCTGCCGAGGACGTGAACAGATAGATGATGAAGGGCAGCGCGGTCAGAATGATGAGATTGCTGGGCCGCACACGTTTCAGGAATGACATTCATTCCTCCGCAGGAGTGGGAACATTTGAAAGCGGTTCCCGGAGCGCTGGCGCACTCCGGGGGCATCGTCAGGGCTTATTTGAGGCCCCAATATTTGCCGATCAGCTGGTCGAGTGTGCCATCGTCCTTGATCGCCTTCAGGCCTTCGTTGAAGGCGGCGATGTTGGCATCGTCCTTGCGGAAGACGAGGCCGAGCGGATCGGATTGCAGATCCTTGATGGAAACGACCAATTCGCCAGCGAACTCACGCTCATAGGCGGCCGCGTTGGCGCCGTTGATGACGACGCCGTCGACATCCTTGTTCTTCAGCGCGATGACCGAGGCCGAGAAGCTGTCATAGGCGGCCACGTTTTCCTTGCCGACGATGCCTTCGGCAACCTGGGCATCCGTCGTATTGGCCTGCGCCGAGAGCTTCTTGCCCTGCGACTTGAAGTCGTCGAGCGAAATGCCCTGGTCGGCGACGCGCATCAGCACGGCCTGGCTGTTGACGATATAGGGGTCGGAAAAATCCATTGCCTTCTTGCGCTCGTCGGTGATCGAGACGCCCGAGGCGACGAGGTCGAAGCTGCCTTGGTCAAGCGCTGCGAAGATGCCGTCCCAGCCGGTGGTGACGAATTCCGCCTGGCAGTTGATCTTGGCGCAGATGGCGTTGACCACATCGACATCGAAGCCGACGATCTGGCCGCTGGCCGGGTCGACGCTTTCCATCGGCGGCGAGGTGGTGTCGGAACCGACCTTCAAAAGCTTGCCGCCGAGATCGGCCGCATGGGAGACGCCGGATGCTAGAGCAGCCATGGCAAGGGCAATCAGCAATGTCTTCACGTTCATTCCTCCGTTTGTGAATGGATGTCAGGCCGGGCGCGCGCCGAGATTGTCGGGCTGCCTTTCGATCAGTGTTGGCCTGAAAACCTGCCTCAGCATCTGCGGATCTCCGCCCGCCATGCGCTGCAACAGGAATTGTCCGAGCGTCCTCCCGAGGACTTCGATGGGTTGGTAGAAGGTGGTGATCGGCGGGGTGAAATAGGCGCTGACATTGATATCGTCATAGGCGATGACATCGATATCGGTGCCGGCCTGCAGCCCGAGGCTGCCAAGGCCCGAGAGTACACCGAGCGTCGTGGATTCGTTGATGCAGATGAAGGCCGTCGGCGGTTCTGCCCGCTGCAACAGCTCAAGGGTGCTTTCGCGGCCGAAGCGGGTGGAAAGATCACCCTCGGCAATCAGATCGGTTGGGGTCTCAAACCCGGCTTCGCCAAATGCGCGGGTAAAACCGTCGATCCTGTCCATGGCGTAGGAGAGGGGGCGTTGCGGGTTGATGAGCGCGATGCGGCGATGGCCGCCGGCAATCAGCCGCTGCGTTGCGGCAAAGGCTGCCCATTCATTGTCGATGTCGACATGGGCATAGACCAGCGGCTTGCGGCAGCGGCCGAGCGAGACGAAGGGAAAGCCGCTTTCTACCAGAAGATCGATGCGCGGATCATCGGCCAGAATGCCTGAAAAGATGATGCCGTCGGCAAGGCCCTGGTCCATGATCCGGCGCGCCATGTCGCAGCCATCCTGGGTGTCGCGAATGACATGCACGGAGATGCGGTAGTCGGAACCTTCCAGCGCCTGGCTGATGCCGCTCAGAATCTGGGTATATTCGACACCGTCCCATTCGTAATCGCGCACCGCGGTGACGGGCATCAGCACGGCTGCCTGATAGGTCTTGCCGGTTCTGAGCGCCATGCCGCGGGCATTGGCCTGGTATCCGATGTCCTGCGCCGCCTTGAAGATCGCGTCCTTGGTTGCCTGGGCAACGACCGGGGAATCCCTGAGCGCCTTGGAGATGGTGGCGATGGAATAACCGGTGAGATCGGCCAGCGTCTTGATGGTCGGGGGCGTGCGGCGCACGGATGCTTCAGTCTCTGCCATGCCTGCCTCCCAGCTCGATGACCCTGATGGAGCACTCGTATCAAACAATAAAAACGTTTTCAACGAAAATAAAAACGTTTTTATTTGTAATTTCTTGGCGCCGAAATCGGAGTTATTTCATCGGAGGCGCTGGGCGGCCGGACCGGTCTCGGGTGGCAATTCAACGCATTCAATGCAACTTTCACGCAATGCGTGTAATTTTCTATGTTTTATCGTATTTTCGTGATACATCATTTGCGCGGATAGCCCGATGCTGTGGGGGAGCGGATATGGGGAATGGGTCTGCTGGAAACACTCTGAAGGCAACGACCGGCTCGTTCTTCGCAGTCAGCTGGTTTGTCCTTCTGTTCTTTGCGACGATTGTCGTGGCGATGGTCACATTATCAGCCAGCCAGCTTCAGGGACGGCTTCTCAGCTTCTCTCGGGCAGACACTCCATTTTCAGTCTGGCAAGTTGAGCGGATCCGCAAACAATGGAACGTGCAGCAGGCCGCGATCACACGGCAGGCGGATAAAGTCGTAAAGCAGCGCGAGGTTTCGCTTGAAATCGAAACCAGCTTTCGGGAAAGCCAAACGAAATACATCATCTTGAAGGGTAGCTACGAGAGCAGCCGCGACGAGATCGTTGCCAAGCTCCGGCTTTTTGAACCACTGCCATTTGTTCAGATTGATGATCTGGACGATCAGGAGCTGCGCGCGAAGATCGACAGGACAATCGAGGACCTCTCGCCCAAGCTGCTTGCTCCAACGAGGAAAGCGGTCGATGATCTCCATACCGCCTACCTAAAGGCGCTTCGCGAACAGGACGACGGGCTTCGGCAAGCACAGATAGCAAGTTCCGCAGCTGGGGTGGCAAATAGTACCCTCCAACAAGAGGAGACGATCCTTGCTGACACGGAAAAGAAAATTGATGAGATCATCAATCCTGACGGGCAGATGAAAGTCGCGGATGTGACGCGCATCTATGATCTGATGTCAGAATTTGCCTTCATCGAAAGCTTTGCGCTCGGGGCGCTGTACAAATTTGCCATACTTCCCAACGAGTTTCTGATCATGGTCCTGGTGATTGCCATGGGCATCCTTGGTAGCACGCTCCAGCTTACCTATGATTATTACCGGGCCGGGGGCGTTCCCCAGACGAGCCAGTTCCTTCTAAGGCCGATGCTCGGTGCAATCACCGCCCTCGTGCTTTTCATTCTCCTGAAGGCCGGTGTGCTTGTCATCACCGATTCCGCCAAGCTTGGAGAGGTGGCGCCACTCAGCCCGTTCTTCATTGCCTTTGTAGGCATCGTTTCCGGCTTTTTGTCCGAAAATGCACTTGAGACGGTCCGGAGCGTCGGTCAGTCCTGGTTTCGTGGTGTAGGGCGAGATCAAAAGCCCCGCTGGGCGAGTGGCTTGAAACAACATTTATCGGCAACGAAGACGATCGCTGATCTTTCTGCAAAAACTGGCGTCGATGCCACGTTGCTGGAAAAATGGATTAACGAAGAAGTGCCTGTTCCCGTGGATATGCAGAAGCTCATCGCTGTGTGGTTGGATAAGGACGCCAGAACTCTGTTTACCGATGTGCCACCGGCGGTGACGACCTGACCCTTATTGTTCAGGCGCAAGGCAACCGCCGCGCAGGCTTCCTATCCGGCTGCCAGGTAACAAAACAGCCCTGCAATGTGACGCGCCACGAGCTTGTGGTTCACTTCGCCGTTTCAATGCTTTAGAAACGCTTCTCGATGAAGATCGCCTTTTATTGCCCGCTCAAATCCCCCAACCATCCCGTTCCCTCCGGCGACCGGCTGATGGCGCGTCTGCTGATGGAGGCGCTGGAGCGGGCGGGGCATCAGGTGGAGATCGCTTCAGAGTTGCGGGCTTTCCTGCCGGATGCTTCGGCGGATGCGATCGCGGTACGGGCTGCGGCGATGGACGCGGAGCGGGCGCGGATTTCGGCGCTGTGGCGGGAGCGTGGTGCACCGGATCTCTGGTTTTGCTACCACCCCTATTACAAGGCGCCGGATCTGATCGGCCCGGCGCTCGCCCGGGAATTTGGTCTGGGCTATGTCACGGCGGAAGCGTCCTATTCAGCACGGCGTAATAATGGGCTGTGGACGGACATGCAGCAGCATGTGCTGGATGCCGTGCAGCAGGCTTCGGTGAATATCTGCCTGACGCGCCGGGATTTTGATGGGCTTTCTGCAGCGGCGCCCGAAGCGCGACTGGCCTTGCTGCCGCCTTTCATCGATCCTGCCTTGTTTCTCGAAAGAAAGCCGCAGCCCGCACCCGGGCGACTGATCACCGTGGCGATGATGCGGTCCGGCGACAAGATGGACAGCTATGTCATGCTGGCCGCTGCCCTGTCGCGGCTGGCGCATCTGCCTTGGCAATTGTCTGTTGTCGGTGATGGCCCGCGTGCTGACGATGTTCGCGCCTTGTTTGCCGGGTTCGATGAGGGCCGGATCATCTGGCACGGCGAACAGGCCGCAACCGAGATCGCCGAGCTTCTGTCGCACGCCGCGCTCTATGTCTGGCCGGGCTGCGGCGAGGCCTATGGTCTGGCTTATCTCGAAGCGCAGGCCGCAGGTTTGCCCGTCGTCGCGCAAGAGATCGCCGGGGTGCCGGAAGTGGTGATGCATGGACGGACGGGGTTGCTGACACCGCCGGGAAATGTCGATGCCTATGCGCAGGCGATCGAACGGCTGCTGACGGATGATCAGGAGCGGACGGCGCTTGCCCGCGCGGCAAAATCCTTTGCAGGCGAGGAACGCTCGCTCGACCGGGCAGCGGTGCGATTGGGCGCCATTCTCAACGAATACATAAAATGGGCACGACAGGATGGATGATTTCGAAGCAACGATCGTCGGGGAACTGGATCGCTGGCAACGGGCGGGCAAGGTCGCGCAGTTCTGGCTACGGGACGACGACGCCGTCGAGCCGACCGCGCCGCTCGAACGGTTGCTGAGCATATCAGGCGCATTTTCCGTGCCGCTGACACTGGCGGTCATTCCGGCGCATACCGGTGCTGCGCTGGTCGAAAGGCTGCAGCCGGAACCATCGTGTTCCGTCGCCGTGCATGGCTGGTCGCACCGGAACTATGCTGGCCCTGACGAAAAAAAGCAGGAGCTGGGCCGGCATCGCCCGGCGGCTGAGATTCTCGATGAGTTGCAGCAGGGTTTTGATCGTCTCGCTGAACTGCACCGCGAACGGTTCGTGCCGATGCTGGTGCCGCCGTGGAACCGGATCGACGCGGCCCTGGTTCCGCAGTTGGCCGGGCTCGGCTATCAGGCGCTTTCGGTCTATGGCCCGGAAAAGCCGGCTGCGTTGCCGCTGGTCAATGCGCATGTGGACGTGATGGACTGGCATGGAACGCGGGGCGGCCGTGATCCGCAGGCACTGGCGGTCGAGATCGCCGCACGCTTGAGGTTCATGTTCGATCATGGCGGGGCGGTGGGGCTTCTGACCCATCATCTGGTTCATGACGAAGCTGTCTGGGATTTCATGACGGCGCTGTTTACGGTTACGGCGGATCATCCCGCCTGCCGCTGGACCCCGGTTGCGGATATCCTGCGAAAACAGCAACCGTCAATCGGGTAAAGTCGTCTTAGAGATCGATCACCTGGCCGTCGCGGGCGGTGATGGCGCCGGCGAAATCCTGTTCGGCGAGCCTCTGGATTTCGTCGAGTTCGCTGTCGGTGCGCAGTGGCGAATGATGGATGAAGGCGACCCGCTTGGCCTTTGCCGTCTTGGCAAGCCGGATGGCCTGCTGCCAGGAGGAATGGCCATAGCCGACATGGCGATGCATTTCATCGTCGGTGTACATGCAATCGTAGAGGAAGAGATCGCAACCATCGATCAGGTCGAGCACGGCAGGATCGAGCGTGCCGGGCTTGTGCTCGGTATCGGTGATGAGCGCGACTGCCCGGCCACCCCATTCGACGCGGTAACCGATCGCGCCGCCCGGATGGTTGAGGCTGCCGGTCCTGATCGTGACGCCGGGATAGGGGACCAGCGCGTCGCCGGAGCGGAAGTCACGACAGTTGATGCAGGCGCGGCAGATATCCGGTTCGACAGGGAACCACGGCGGGCGCATGAACTCGCCGATCATCTGGCGGGTGGACATGCGTCCGGCCAAATGCCCGGACCACAGGGTCACCGATGCATGCGGATCAAACAGCGCCGGCAGATAGGGCAGGCCGACAATATGGTCGTAGTGGCAGTGGGTGAAGAACAGATTGAAATCGGAGACACCCTCGGATTTCAAAGCCTGGCCTGCGGGCATCAATCCTGAGCCCGCGTCAAACAACAGCCTATGAGGACCGCATTGCATCTCGATGCAGATGGTGTTGCCGCCATAGCTCTGGAATTCGGCACCCGAGACCGGGAGGCTGCCGCGCACTCCCCATAACCGCACCCGAAACACGTTTTCGTTCACTCTCTCGCCTCAGTCACGAAAAGCTATTTTGCCTTTCCGTCTGCAACTGTCCCATTTAATTCTTAAGGTCGTCTTTTTCCGGACCTGATTAACCAAGCCTCATTTCGGCCATGTTAGCCAAACTGCCTGGGTTAAGCGAGACATCAATTCGCTTTTTCTTTCCATATGTGCCAGAGACGACAGGAAACGAATCCGGTTTGAACGCGCAGACGGAAAATACTGAAAGAAATGCCGCCCTTGGAGCATCCGCGCATTGCCGTTATCGCCGATGCGCATTTTCACGATCTATACGCCGATTATGGCTTTTCCGGCGTCCTGCAGGGCGATCGCCGGCTGACGTTCAGGCTGCTGGCCGATACCGCGCGATCCACCCGCGTCTTCAACGAGAGCTATTTCGCATTCCATCACGCGCTCGATGATATCGCCGAACGCGGCATCCGTCATGTGGTGCTGCTTGGCGATTATTCCGATGACGGACAGGTGGAAACCGTCAAGGGTGTGAAGCGGTTTCTTGATCAATACGCGGCCCGGTTCGGCATGCGGTTTTATGCCACCACCGGCAATCACGATATTTTCGGGGCAGACGGCCGCCACCGCGCCAAGCGCTTCCTCAACCCGGATGGTGGCTACAGCATCCTCAGCAGCGATCCGCATATGCGCGATCGTGGCGCCCATGCCGTCATCGCCAGTGATCGGATGTATTGCCAGGGTTATCCGGACGGGCTGGATGCCATGGCTGATTTCGGCTTTTATCCGCGCACCGGCGACCTTCACTGGGAAACGCCCTTTGGCACCGATGGCGATCCGGCAGCGCGGCTCTATGAGGTTCATTCGCCGGATGGAAAAACCACGCGCAGGCTGATGGACGCGTCCTATCTGATCGAACCCTTTGCCGGCGTCTGGCTGCTGATGATCGATGCCAATGTCTTCGTGCCCATCGATGGCATGACGCCCGGCGAAGAGGGCGATCTTGCCGACAGCACCAGTGCCGGCTGGAACGCGATGCTGTTTCACAAGCGGTTCGTTCTCGACTGGATGGCGGATGTTTCCCGGCGCGCGCGGCTTGAAGGCAAATGCCTGCTGGCGTTTTCGCACTATCCCGTTCTTGATCCGCTTGATGCCACAGTCGAGGACGAGGTGGCGCTGCTTGGCCGGACGGGCATGGTGGAGCGTATTCCACAGATCGATGTGGCCGAGGCGTTGATCGCTGCGGGCATCGATATCCATTTCAGCGGACACCTGCATGTCAACGACACGGCGCAGTACCGCAGCGGCGACCGTTTTGTGACCAATGTCGCCATGCCGTCGCTCGTTGCCTTTCCGGGCGCCTACAAGGTGCTGACGATCGGTGATGAGCGGATCGATATCGAGACGGTCGGGATCGAGGCGATGCCGATCGATGACGATGTGCGGCAGGCGTATCGGCTGGAGGCCCTGCCGTCGCGGCTGGAAGCGGGCGGCATGCTCGAGGTCGACGACTACGGTGGCTTTCTGTTCGAGCATCTCGGCCATCTGGTCGGACGGCGTTACCTCAAGCGGGAATGGCCGAAGGATATCGCGGCAATGATCCGCGCCCTTGATCTTGCCGATCTGGCGACGCTGTCGCAGGTCCAAGAGCCGGTGCCAGCTGTTGATGCGATGGCGGCAATCGCCGCCGCCCGCAACGATCCGGGAGTGCAGCAGCGGCTGGCCGCAGGCTTGATGGAACACGGAGTGGAGATCGGCGCGCTACACGGGCTTTCCGCACGGGAATTTCTGGCTGACTGGTACCGGGTGCGGATGGGCAGCGAACTGGCGCTGGACTGGATCAGCAAGCAAAAGATTGCCCCCTATCTGGCCGTGGGGCAGTTGTTTGCAGATCACGATGGGCAAGAGCCCGGTGCGGTGCAAGCGCAGTTTGCCCTGATATTCCGGATGTTTTCGAAATACATCTCCGGCCTGCCATCGCGCGATTTCAGCATCGACCGGATAAGCGGGGCGATCGAACGGTCGTTGCCGAAACTTTAATCGGCCTTGCGTTCGCGGCTGCGGGCTTCGGACAGTTCGCTTGTCGTGTGGCTGAGGCGATCGGCCAGTACCCGCATGATCTCGATGGTGATTTCGGGAAAGTCGGTGAGCAGCTTGAGGAAATGTTCCTTGCGGATGCGCAGGGCTTCCAGCGGCGTCGTCGTCTGCACGGTGGCGGTTCGCGACACGTCGCAGAGGATGGCGATCTCGCCGACGATGGAGTTGGTTTCGACTTCGGCGATCTTGATCGGGCCGGTCGAGGAATCGACCAGGATATCCGCCTTGCCCGCCAAGACGACATAGGCCGCGTCGCCAGCGTCCCCCTGATGGAAGATGGCTTCGCCCGGATCGTAGCTGACACGGTCGGACGTGAACGCGAGAAGCTTCAGCTTGCCCGGTTCGACATTCGAAAACAGCGGCACGCGCCGCAGCATTTGAACTTCATCCTTCAGAAGCATAATCGTGCCCATTCCCCATTTTCCTCCTCCCGCATCATCCACTGGCGATGGTCACCAGCACTGTCATCGGGAAGATTGCCCCTGCCTGCATCCCCGTCGCACGCATGGACTTCTCCACTGACATTATGATGACACAAGCTCTTTAAAGATACCGTTATTCTCGACCAGTGCTGCATGTGTGCCTTCCTCCACAAGCAAGCCCCTGTCGAAGACAAGCACACGGTCGAACAGGCTTGCGAGACCGGTATTGGACAGGACCCAGACCACTGCCGGATCACGTCCATCCCTGCGCACGAGCTTGAGCACATCGCGGACGATCTCGTCCTGCAGGCGATGGTCGAGGCCAGGCAGCGGCCTGTTGAAGATATAATATTCCGAACGCCGGATCAGGGCGCGGGCCAGGTTGAGTTTCTGGCGCTGCACCGCCGTCAAGCGCTTGCCGCCGGCACCGAGATTGAAATCAAGCCCGATATCGATGACCCGCTCCAAAAGGCCGAGCGAATTCAGCAGGGAGGTAACGATGGAGCGAATGCGCTTGGATCCGTCGGTATGCTTGTGGCTGATGCGGCCGAACAGAATGTTGTCCATCAGGCTTGCCGACGCCAGATAGTGTTCCGGGTCGTAGCGCTCGATATCGCCACGCATGTTGTCCGGCAGCCCGTCATGGAACTGGCGGCGGACATCGACGATCTTGGCCATCAGTTCGTCGGTCAGAAGACCGAAGCGATGCCTCGGCTCGATATAGCGGAAACTCAGGCGAATGATCTGCCCACGGTCATCTTCCGATGCCGCGTCAAATCCCTTGCCCTTCAGCTTCTGCAGCAGCAGCTGGTAATCGGGAATGTCATCTGCCGTCATGAAGGTCAGCTGCTGGAAGAACGGATGGTCCGGCGGCAGATCGGCGAACAGTTCGACCGCGTTTTCAGCGATGCTGTAACCCATGTCGAACAGGATGCGGTCGAGGCCGGAACGACCGACGACGGATCGGAAATAGGCATTCTTGCCGATGGCCTTGCCGATCAGCGCCGGTCCGGTCGCCGTGCCGAACAACAGGTTTTCGCCGACCGTCGCCTCGGTATTGTAGGCACCTGGCTCGAAGGAGACGACAAGGCTGCTGAGGCCTGCCTCTTCCAATTCGACGCGAAGGGCGTGGCGCATCTCGACAATGCCCTCGGCCAGACCCGGATGCTCGCTGGGAGATACCGTGCTGCGAAGCGCGAGGTCGAGAATGTCCTTCGACAATTGAACCGTATCAAGCACCGAGAGAACCGGCGCGAAGAGATCGTCGCTGTTCGTCGCATTGGCAGCGTCGTAGTCGATCCAGTCGCTGTTGACGTCAAAGTCCGGGTTTCCGGCCAGTTTCGCCTCGTTGATTTGCCATTTGCGATGCGCGGCACCGCTGCCTTCATATACGGCTTCCTTCAGCGGCGCGTGTTTGAGGCCGTAAAGCAGGTTGTCCCGCAAGCTGCCGTAGAAGAAGTAGGCGTCGGAGGAAACATAGGAGATGGCGCGTCCGGTCACCGATTCCGGCAGCTCCAGAAGATCTTCGCCGCCTGCCGTTACCTTGCCGCTCTCCGGCCATGTGAGGCGTGCAAATGCTTCCGCCAACATATCGCCGCCACCGGCAGCGCCGCCGACAATGGCGACGGTTTCGCCAGGATGGATCTGCACCGACACGCGCTCCAGCAGCTTGGCACCGCTATCGTCGGCAAGCGACAGATTGACCGCAGCCAAGGGATGTTTCAGCGAACCCGCGTTCTTGATGGCGATCGCCTGGATGGCCGGGTCGATGGTGTTGTCGACGCTGAACTGCTCGACCACCTGGACATATTTCACCTGGACGTCCTGGCGGGTCTGGTCCCAGTCGATCAGGTCCTTCAACGGGCCGGGCAGGTCCTTGTAGGCGCTGATCACGGCGATCAGCTGTCCGATGTCGAGGCGGCCCTGCAGCGCCAGATAACCGCCGATGCAATAAAACAGGAAGGGCGTCAGCTGGGCGAGGAAATTGTTGATGAACTTGACCAGGAATTTCCACTGGTAGAGGTCGTAGCGGATCTTGAAGATACGGCCAAGGCGCGAGGCTATATCGGCGCGCTCAAAGTTGGACGTATCATAGGCGTGAATGGTGCCGATGCCATCGACGATCTCGCTGACCCGGCCGGCCAGTTCACGGGCGGTGATCTGGCGTTCGCGGCCGAGCACCAGCAAGCGCCGGCGCATGCGCGGGATGATGATTGCCTGGACGCCGACCATGACGGCGGCGATCAGGCCGAGCCAGGTATTTTGCATGAAGATGAAGAATAGCGCCGTCAAGGCCTGCCCGCCGAGCAGCGCCGGCTGGACGAAAGCATCACCGGTGAAGCCGCCGAGAGGCTCGACCTCATCCTTGACCATGCTGGAGACTTCGGCGCCCTTCATGCGTTTGAACTGGCCGGGTGGAAAACGCAGGATCCGGTCGACGAGTTCGAAGCGGATGCGGCGCAACAGGCGCTCGCCGAGCCGGCCCTTGTAGGTGTTGATATAGAACTTGAAGAGACCGTTGATGATCACCAGCAGCAGGAAAACCATACTGAGGGCAAACAGGGTCTGCATGCGGGTCAGATCGACCCCGTCAAACAGCGTCACAGTTCCGAGCCATGGCAGGTCGAAACTGATGTTCATGAACAACTGGGTGGCGCCCGGCTGGTCGAAGCCCTGGCCCTGGATCGGCCCGTTGACGATCTGCTTGGGCAGGTCGAACGACAGGAAGTAAGGGATCATCGAGACGGCGACAACCAGGAGGATCCAGAGCTGCTGGCCTCTTGTGTGCGTCCAGATGTAGCGGGCTATGCTTTTTTCCATGGGGAGATTCAACTGGCCGTGTAACGGGTGTCAAGGACGTAGAAGCGCCGGGCCGCATAGGGCGTGCCGGCGATCTCCGGGTCGTGCAGGTGAAGATCGAACTGTCCGCGGATCGTCACGGCCGGACGGCTGACGATATGCGGCACCTGCGATGCGGCGCGCTCAAGTTCCGGTGCGTATTCGATCACGACGGTTTTGGCGTTCTCGATCAGCGAAAACAGCAGGTCGCCGAGCGGGTCCTTGCGGCCGAAGGGTTTCAGCGAATAGCCGAGCAGGACGAGCCCGTAGCTTCCAGGCTGATAATGATAGTCGATCTGCTGGAACTTGGCCGGAATATGCCGCACATGGCATTGCTGTCCGTTCAGCTCGTTGGCCTCGTAAGCCTCGGTCTTCGGATCGACCGAGGTGACCGAAAGCGGATGGTGGGTCAGATAAGCGGTGATGGGCCGGATATGGCCACCGATCTCGAGGATGTGCGGGCAGTCGCGCATGAAGTGGGCGGCAAAGACCTGCCGCATGGTTGCGCCCAGTCCTGCCAGATGCGGTATGTCCTTTCCCGCCTCCAGGGGCGGGGAGCCGGAGGCGGCATCCTTCAGGTTGACTTGCATTCCTTGCACTCCAGAAAAGTCCAGACTACAACACGCGTATGATGAAAACTACCCGACCAAACGAAGCAAACACAACAGATTGGCACGAGAGTGCCTTCGATGTTATCCGCGGTCTGTCCGCCTATACGGGAAGCTCTCTGATAGAAGGCCTTGCGAAAGTGATCGCCAAATATCCGGATGCGGACCTTGGCACGGCCTTCAACCACAAGCAGGTTGGAAGCAAGATATGGGCACGCGAAAAGCTGTTTGAAAGCCTTGGTGGAAAATTTAGACACATCGTCCTGCTGGGCGGCTGGTACGGCGTGCTTCCGGCCATGTGTTTCGATGACAGTCGCTTCGACATCGAACTGTTCGAGAGCATCGACATCGACCCTGAAGTCGCAGAAATCGCCGAAACCCTGAATGCCAAGGCCGGGGAACGTTTTCGCACCACCACCCACGATATGTATACGGTCGATTACAGCACCCGCGGTGCCGATCTGGTCATCAACACCAGCTGCGAGCACATTGCCGATCTGCCGGGCTGGCTTTCGCTGCTGCCGCGCGGGACACAGGTTCTGTTGCAGTCGAACGACTATTTCAGCGAGCCGACCCATATCAACTGCGTGCCATCGCTGGAGGCTTTCCAGGAGCAGACATCGCTCAGCAACCTGGCTTTTGCCGGATCGTTGAAGATGAAGAAATATACCCGTTTCATGGTGATCGGCACGGTCTGACCGGCGATTAGAGCAGTCCGCGCAGAATTTCGGCGGTGCGATGGGCGCCGCCGAGGTCGAGGCTGTGGGGCGGCCGGTCGGGTGCCGCGAGTGCTGTTTCGATTGCCCGCGTCATGCTGTCGGCCGAAAGATCGTCTTCGGCCAGCACATGCGCCAGTCCAAGCTTTTCGAGACGCTCGGCCCGAACAGTCTGCTCGGTTTCGCCACCGGCGGTGAAGGGGATGAGCAGGGCATGGCAGCCGGCGCGCAGAATATCGCACACCGTGTTGTAGCCGGCCTGCGAAACGGACAACCGCGCGCCAGCCAATAGGCTCGCGAAATCCGGACGGAAGCGGGTGACGCTGACATGGGCGGGCGCATCCGCCGAGATCGCGTCGAAATCGGACTGGGGCAGGTTGGGACCGGTGATCAGGGCCCAGGACAGCGGCTTGGCAATCGACTTTGCTGCTTCGAGCGCGGCACGGATCAAGGCATTGCCGACGGCGCCACCACCGGCGGAAACGATGACGTCGAAACGTTCCGTTGGCCGCGCAGGCGCGGGGGCAGCCACCAGCCCGGTATAGATCACCTTATCGGTGATATCGGCCGCCAGTGGAAACGTATCTTCCAGCCGGGCAAAGGCCGGATCGCCATGAACCAGAACCCGGTCAAAATATTGCTTTACCAGCGCGACCGTTTCCTCGTCGCGGCCGGGCTTGGAGCGCTCCTGAAGGATATCGCGCAGTGACGTCACCACCAGCGGCTTGTTGTCCATCGCAGCAATCGCTTCAAGCAGCGGCAAAAGTTCGAAGCGGACCTGACGGCGGCCGAAAGGGAAGGCTTCGATGATGACGATATCGGGCTGACTTTGGTTGAAAGCAGCCAGCAGCCGTTCCTTGCGATTGTCCTTGAACGCATCATCGACCGGATTGCCGTCGATATCGGCCAGCCCCGAAAACCCGGCATCTCCCGCGGTGATCGGCGGCAGGGCGACATGATGAACCAGGGGTCCGGGAAATCCGGTGACGGGTGTTCCGCCCGTGACCACCGTCACGTCGAAACCGTCTTCGGCCAGCGCGCGGGCGATGCGGCTTGCCCGGGCAAGATGGCCGATACCGAGCAGGTGCTGGACGTAGAAAAAGGCGCGGGGGGCTCTGGGCTGGCTATCGGTCATTTTACACTCCGCCATTCATTCTCGAACAGGTCTTTCAGCTGACGGATGCTGGTTTGATGATCGAAGTGGCCTCGCACCTTGCGTTCGGCTGCTTCCCCCAGATGCCTGCGGAGCGCCGGATCGCGGATGGCTTTTTCAAGCGCTGCGGCCAGCGCCTGCGGGTCTTCCGGGGGGCCGACAAAGCCGTTTTCGCCATCGACGAGAAGCTCGGGTATCCCGGAAATATCAGTCGATATGCAGACCAGCGCCTGGCTGGACGCCTCGACAATCACGTTCGGCAAGCCATCACGGTCTCCATCGGCGGTGATGCGGCAGGCAAGCGCGAAGATATCGGCGTCGCGATACTGCTGCAGCACTTCGGTTTGCGACAGCGACCCGTTCCAGACGACTTTCTGAGCGATTCCGAGTTCGGCGGCCAGCGCCTGCAGCTTTTTCAACAGGTCGCCGCCGCCGATATGGACGAAGCGCCAGTGGAGATTGGCGGGTAGCAGGCTCAGTGCCCGCAGCAGGATATCGAAACCCTTCTTCTCTACCGCCCGGCCAACGCTGACGATCGTGACCGGGTGAGCCGGATCGGACCCGTCATAGGCTGGGCGGGTGCCGTCGAATGGGCCGAAACGGCTGAGGTCGAGGCCGTGATAGCTGAGGTGCACATGCGGCTTGCCGCCGGCAAGGTGACGCAAGTGCTCAAAGCCGGTCTGCGTACAGGTCACGGTCCAGCGGGTGCTGTCGAGTTTTCCGGCCAGGTCCCATTCCGGCGATGTCCAGATGTCCTTGGCATGGGCCGAGCAGGTCCAGCCGATGCCGGTGATCATGCTGGCATAGCGGGCGACCGAAGCCGGGGTGTGGATGAAATGCGCATGCAGCCACTCACCACCTTTTGGCCATTCGACAGAGAGCACCATCGCCTGGCCGAAGCGGCGGACCCGGTTGCGGGTCCTGTCGCGCCAAAGGTCGCAGGCAAGCGCTGGCAAAGCGCGCCAGAAACCGGGTTTTGGCAGACAGCGGAAAAGCGCACGGGCGACCCTGGTCGGCTCCTCGTGCAGATATTCCGGCAGGTAGTGGACCGGCGCTTTGATTTCGTCATGAATCGGGTGACGCTTCTTGTCTGTCGGCTTGCGTAGCGCCACCAGTTCGAGCTCGAAGCCCGCCCGTTCCAGTCCAAGCAATTCCTGGGCGATGAAGGTTTCCGACAGACGCGGATATCCCTTCAGCACCACGACGATCTTGCGGCGCTCAATCAATTCTGGCCCGATCCTTTGACGACCGTCAGATGTTCGCGGTCGCGGCGGCCGAGCCATTCGCCGACGATCTGCGATATGTTCGCCAAGCCTTCGAGTGTCATGCCCTTGGCGCTCTTGGAGGGCGGATCGCGATCCGGCAGCGCCTTGAGTGCGGCAGCAAAGCGCATGGGATCGGCTGCTTCCTCGGGCAGAAGCATATCGATCAGTCCAAGCTCTGCGGCGCGGCTGGCGCGGATGAGCTGCTCTTCGCGCGGCATGACCCTCGGGACGATCAGCGCCGGCTTGTCGAAGGACAGGATCTCGCAATAGGTGTTGTAGCCGCCCATCGCCACCACGGCCTTTGCCCCGGCGATCAGTTCTTCCATGCGGTTGTCGAATTCGATCACCTCGAGATAGGGGATCTTCGCACATTTCAGCAGCAGCTTGTGGCGCTGCTTGACCGGCATATAGGGGCCGAGCACGATCAGCGACTTATGCGTCAGCGTCGGATCTTCCTGATAGGCATCAATCACATCGTGGATCAGGTCGGAGCCGTCGCCGCCGCCGCCCGTGGTGATCAGGATATAGTCGCCCTTCGGCTTGTGTTCGGATTCGACATCCTGCGAGACGCTTCTCTGCAGGAAGCCGACGAAATCCATCTTGGCGCGCACGGCCGGGGGGACGTCGAGGCCGACGAGCGGGTCATAGAAATCCGGTGGGCCATAGACCCAGACGCTGTCGTAGAACTGGCCGATCTTGCGCATCACGTCATTGCGCTTCCATTCCGCATCGAGCAGATGCGGCGCGTCCATCACCTCGCGCAGGCCGAGAACCAGGGTCGTGCCCTGTTTTTTCAGGTAGGCGAGCGTTTCCTCGACTTCGCCATGGAGCCCCATCGGTTCCTTGTCGACGATGAAGATGTCCGGCTGGAAGGTTTCGGCGGTGTGGCGGATGATCGACCTGCGCATCTTCAGCGTCTCGTGCAGATCGATATGCCGGTCCATCGAGGTATATTCGCCGTTGCGCAGCTTGATGACACTGGGGATTTTGACGAAATCGACGCGGGCCCGGTAGTCGAAGGCTCCGGCGATGGTCGCGCCTGAAATGATCAGGATATTGACGCCGCGATAATCCTCGACCAGCGAATGCGCAATAGTGCGGCAGCGCCTGAGATGTCCCAGGCCGAACGTATCGTGGCTATACATCAGGATGCGGGCGTCTTCGATCCGGCGGGTCATGAGCAGAGCCTCTTATCTCCCATGGCGCTGCCAATCTCCACAAGGAGTGTCCTTAGCATATCGGTATCCACTTCACTTATACGGATCGGCAGCATCGCGCAGTCCGTCGCCCAGAAAATTGAACGCCAGAATCACGAGAATGACCGGAATGGTTGGAAACAACAGCCAGGGATAAAAAGCAATGACGCTGACGCTGCGGGCTTCGGTCAAAAGAATGCCCCAGCTGGTGATCGGCGGGCGAAGACCAAGGCCAAGGAAGCTCAGCGCCGTCTCGCCAAGGATCATGCCGGGGATTGCCAGCGTTGCCGTGGCGATCAGGTGCGACATGAAGCCGGGTACCAGGTGACGGCCGATGATGCGGCCTGAACCGGCGCCCATCAGTTGTGCTGCCAGAACGTAATCCTCTTCGCGCAGGGCAAGCAGCTTCGAACGGACGGCGCGCGCAAGCCCTGTCCAATCGAGCAGACCGAGAATGGCAGTGATGCCGAGATAGATCAGAATCGGGCTCCATGTGACCGGCATGATCGCTGCCAGCGCCATCCAGAGCGGAATACTCGGTATCGATTGCAGCACCTCGATAATACGCTGGGTAATCAGATCAAAGACGCCGCCGTGATAACCCGCAAGTCCGCCAATGGTAATGCCCAGCACGAAGCTCATGGTGATTCCGAGCAGACCGATGGTCAAGGATATCCGGGCTCCATAAAGGATACGTGACAGCACGTCGCGGCCGAGGCGGTCACTGCCCAGCAGAAACAGCTGTCCGTCCTTGGCGGGGCAGGCCAGATGGATATTGGTCTGCACAAGGCCCCAGAATTTGTAGCCATCGCCGCGGCAGAAGAAGCGGATCGGTTCCACCTTATCCGGCTTGTCGGTGTAGATCCGGCGCAGCGTATCCATGTCGAGTGTCATTTCTCGGCCATAGACGAACGGTCCAACGAATTTGCCGTCGTGGAACAGATGGACGCTTTGCGGTGGCGAATGGATGAAATCGACGTTGCGGGTATGCAGGTTGTAGGGCGCCAGGAACTCGACGATGGCAATGGTCGCGTAGAGGAAGACGAGGAAAAACAAGGAAAACAGGGCAAGCCGGTGCTTCTTGAATTTCCACCACATCAGCCGCAATTGCGACGCCTGGTAGATCTTCGACTGCTCCTCCGTCATCACATCGACGGAATGCGGATCGAACGGTGCCGTCGAGACGTAATGCGAAAGCGGTTCGCCGGATTGGGGAAGGGATACCGTCACTTGGTGCTACCGCCTTGCAGTCTGATGCGCGGGTCGAGGAATGCGAGCGCGATATCTGAAATCAGCACGCCGATCACGGTGAGGAATGCCAGGAACATCAGGAACGAGCCGGCCAGATACATATCCTGACTTTGCAACGCTTTAATCAGCATCGGTCCCGTCGTTTCAAGCGAAAGCACGATGGCCGTGATCTCGGCCCCGGAAATGATTGCCGGCAGGATCGAGCCGATATCCGAGATGAAGAAGTTGAGTGCCATGCGCAGGGGATACTTGACCAGTGCCCGGAACGGATGCAAGCCCTTGGCGCGGGCGGTCACGACATATTGTTTCTGCAGCTCGTCGAGCAGATTGGCGCGCAGGCGGCGGATCATGCCGGCGGTGCCCGCCGTGCCGACGATCAGCACGGGTATCCACAGGTGTTCAAGAATGGATTTCGCCTTCTCCCAGCTCATCGGTTCGGCCAGATATTTCTGGTCCATCAGATGGCCGATCGAGGTGCCGAACCAGATATTGGCGAAATACATCAGGATCAGCGCGAACATGAAGTTCGGAATGGCGATGCCGATCAGACCGATAAAAGTCAATCCGTAATCGCCCCAGCTATATTGGTGTGTGGCGGAATAGATGCCGATCGGGAAGGCGATCAGCCAGGTGAACAGGATGGTGACGAAGGAGACCAGCACGGTCAGCCAGAGCCGGTCGCCGACGACTTCGTTGACCGGCAGCTGATACTCGAACGAGTAGCCGTAGTCTCCCTGCACCAAGCCGGCGGCCCAATGGAAGTAGCGTATCACCGGCGGCTGATCGAAGCCGTACTCCTTGCGCAACGCGTCGATCTCAGCGGTGTCCACAGCTTCGCCCTGGGCGCGAAGTTCGGCTATGTAGCTCTCGAAGTAATCACCAGGCGGCAGTTCGATAATCGTGAAAACCAGCGCGGAGATGATGACGAGGGTCGGGATCATCGCCAGGACACGCCAGAAAATGTAACGCAACATGATCAGCTAACCTCTTCGCTGTACCAGAACGTATCTGGCATATAGACCCCGAGATAACAGGTCGGGTCGAAGCCGTAGAGGCCTTTTTCGGGAATGTTGCGGATATAGGCGGAGTGCATCACAGGCTGTAAAGTTGCGTTCACGATGCCGATCGAAAAGACGTTCTGCGTATAGATGTCCAGCATTTCGTGCCAGATGCGTGTCCGTTCTGCGGTATCGACCGTCTTTCGCCATTGCTTGACCAGATCGATCAGTTTGATCGCTTCCGGCAATTCCGGCGCAGATCCATTTTGTTCGATGGACAGATAATACATGCCCCAAACGGGCCATTGAAACTGGTCGTCCCTGCTCGGTGCAAGATCGCCGGGGTTCATATCGGCTGTGGGTACCCCATTTTCGATACCCGACCACATGGACATCATGATCTCGCCACTCATCGTCCGGCTACTGAAAACGTCGCGTTGCGAGGTCTTGATAAAAAGCGCCAAACCGATTTTCGCCCAATGGTCCTTGACGAGCTCCAGCACGTCGGTCTCGAGCGTACTCTCACCAGAGGTTTCGACGACGATCTGGGCTTCCCGCCCGTCCGGCAGCAGCCGTATGCCGTCGCTGTTGCGTTGTGTCAGTCCGACCTCGTCAAGCAGCCTGTTGGCCTGATCGGGATCGTGGCTTGCCCAAGCGGCCGCATATTCCGGCTTGAACAGCGGGCTCTCCTCCAGGATTGTGTCCGCGCTTTCCTTGGCAAGCCCGTAGAAGCTGACCATGTTGATTTCGTGCCGGTCGATCGCCAAAGACAGGGCGCGGCGAACCCGCACGTCCCAGAACAGGTCGCGCCACACCTTGTCGGCGCAATTGAGATTGGGCAAAAGGGCGAGGCGAGAGCCTTGTGTCCTTTTCCAGAGATTGACCTTCACCGGATAACGCTTTTCGGCATCCTTGAAGAATGCGTAATCGGAAAAATCGACGCCGGTGGATTGCAGATCGGTTTCGCCGGCGCCCGTCTTGGCTGCGATAATTTCCGATGAGCTGATATTGAGCAGCCAGCGGTCGATATAAGGCAGCTGCAGGCCGTTTTCATCGACCCGGTGGAAGAATGGATTGCGCTCGAACACGAACTGTTCGGCCGGCGGGGCTGTGCGGGGAATCCAGGGATCCAGCGACGGCAGGTCGGGATTTTCGGGACGATACTGGCGCGACATCTTGATATGCAGATCGGCCCATTTCTTGACGCGATACTGTTTCATCAGCGCCGACAGGCGGAAATCGTCCTGGTACTTCTTGTGGAAGTGCCGCATATAGGCCGACGGCATCAGGATGACGACCGGCGAGGCGGCGGCAAGGCCCGGAAGGAAATCCGGATTGGGGGTTTTCCAGGTGTAGCGGACGGTCAGTTCGTCGATGATCTCGAATGCCGGCCCTTCGCCGTTGGCGAGAAGCTCGCGCTGGATGCCGCCCTTGCGCAGGTCCTTGTTGAGGATCACGTCTTCCCAGGTATAGCGGAAATCCTCGGAGGTCAGGTAACTGCCGTTCGACCAGCGGTGGCCGTCGCGGATCTTGAAGGTGAAAATCCGGCCTTCCTGGACATCGAAACTTTCCAGGATATCGGGCTGGAACTTCAGGTCCTCGGTATAGCCGATCAGACGGGCATAGCCGTTGATCGTCATCATCCGGATGTCCTTCTGGCTGCCGATCAGCATGCGGACGGTGCCGCCGTACTTTCCGGGCTGCCGGCCCATGGCGGCCAGATTGACCCGCCGTGGGTTTTTCGGCAGGCGATCAGGCAGGTCAGGCAGGGCCTGAGCTCGCAGGTAGGGCCGCAGGAATGGCGGTTCCGGGGTCGCTCGGGCGATGCCGGGTATGAGAGCGGTGGCAAGCAGGCCGAGGGTCGTGCGTCGTGTGATCATGATACGAGCTCCCTGACATCGGCAGTTTTTCGCGCCAGAACAAGATGGCCGTTGCCGAGGTCTGCCGTCCCCAGCACATCTGTCTCGCCATCATCGGAAAAATGCTTGCCCCAGCTTCGCTTGTCGGCAGCGCCGCTTGGGTTGAGCATGGAAAAATCAAGCGGCCGGTCGAGATCGGGGAAGGGCACGGCGGCCAGCAGCGATTTCGTGTAGGGGTGAACGGGCGCTTCCATCAGCGCCTCGCGCGGGGCGATCTCGACAATGCGGCCGCCGCACATCACTGCGATCCGGTCGGCCATGTAATCGACGACGGCGAGATTGTGCGAGATGAACAGGTAGGTAAGCCCCAGCTCCTTCTGCAGATCCTTGAGCAAGTTGAGGATCTGCGCCTGAACCGACACATCGAGTGCTGAGACGGGTTCGTCGCAGATCAAAAGGTCTGGCCCCAGTGCCAGTGCTCTGGCGATGCCAATGCGCTGGCGCTGGCCGCCGGAAAAACTGTGCGGATAGCGATTGAGGTGGCGTTCGTTGAGGCCGATGGCCTTGAGCAGGGCCGTCACTGTCTCGACGCGGGACTTGCCGTTGCCCCGCCCATGGATTTCCAGCGGTTCGCTGAGAATATTCTGTACCGTCATGCGTGGTGACAGCGAGGAGACGGGGTCCTGGAACACCATCTGGACCTTGGTACGAAGATCCTGCAACGCGGAACCTTCCGCCTTCAGCACGTCGATCGGTCCACTGCTGCTGTTGAGCATCACCGCGCCCGTGTCCGGCGTCACGGCGCGCATCAGGATTTTGCTGAGCGTGGTCTTGCCGCAGCCGCTTTCGCCCACCAGCCCGAGACATTCGCCGCGCATGATGTCGAAGCTGACCCCATCGACCGCCTTGGTCGCGGGGGACGTGTCCTTGTTCAGCCAGCTCGATTTGCGGGTGGTGAAGGTCTTTGAGACATTGCGCACCGACAGCAGGACTTCCGGCTTCAAGGCTTCGTCAGCCGCGACGACCTGCTTTTTGCCCAGGAGACTGCTGGTATTGACGGGGACTTCGCGCAGAGCCTTCAAGCGCTCGCCGGGCTTCATGTCGAAATGCGGAACGGCGGCCATCAGGCCCTTGAGATAGGGATGCGAGGGATTGCGGAAAATCGTCTCGACCGGGCCGGCCTCCATGATCTCGCCGTGATAGATGACGACCACCTCGTCTGCGACATTGGCGACGACGCCGAGATCGTGGGTGATCAGCAGCATCGCCATGTTCAGCTTGGTCTGCAGTCCGCGCAGCAATTGCAGGATCTGCGCCTGGATGGTCACGTCAAGCGCAGTCGTCGGCTCGTCGGCGATCAGAAGCGAGGGATTGCAGATCAGCGCCATGGCGATCATGGCGCGCTGGCGCATGCCGCCCGACAGCTCGAACGGGTACATGTCGTAGGCGCGCGCCGGCTTTTGGAAGCCGACCAGGCCGAGCATTTCCTCGGTGCGTTCGCGCCGCTCGCGGCTGGACATCGGGGTGTGGATTTTGAGGGATTCGCTGATCTGGTTGCCGATCGTGTGCAACGGCGACAGCGAGGTCATCGGTTCCTGGAAGATCTTGCCGATGCGGTTGCCGCGCNNGCGCGGCATGGCCAGCAGATCAACCGGCTGCTCGCCATGGGCCGGATCGCAAAACAGGATGCGGCCGCCGCAGGTGGCGGATTTCGGCAGAATGCCCATCACCGCCTGGCTGATAACGGATTTCCCGGAGCCGCTTTCGCCGACCAGCGCAGTCACCTTGCCTGGCAGGACGCGCAGGCTGGCATTGCGGACGGCATCGATCTGCCCACCGAGCATCGCGAACGAGATACTCAAATTCTCGATCCGCAGCAGGTCCGCGCCTGATTTCATGCCAGCAAGTGTCCTTGTTTCATGGCGGCCAGCGATCGTGCGGAGCGCGCTTCCGGGTTGACGCCCGGTTCCTCGAAAAAAGGAGACTATCTCACGGAAATTGACGTGTCCATGACCTTCGGCTGGTAAAGTTCGCACGGATATACTCGCAACGGCGGCCGGCCGGCGCGATGGAGAAATGTCAATCATTCGAGCGGGATGGTTCTGTTCTCTGTCCCGCCTATCAATCGCTGCGGATATGCGTCCGCAGGGTGATCTTTACTGCAGCAGCTTGTTCCAGAGCGGATCGCGCGGTTGCGGTTTCTTGCTGTTACGATAGAGCAGCATGACCTGCTCGGCCTCGGATCGCGTCTCCATTGCGTTGTTGCGAATAGTTTCGCCGTCGTCGAGCTTCATATTGTCTTCCCCCGGTAGAAGCACGGTGATCTTCTGACCGACGCCACGCAGTTTTTCCTGGCCGAGTGTTACCCAGTCGCCGCCGCAATAGGTGGCAAACGCCTGGCTCGCGACGATCGGCTGGGTGTATTTCTTCGTCAGCCCCTGCAGCCGTTCGACCTCGTTGACGGCAGCGCCGAAGGCGGAGAAGGTCAGGCGGTCGTTGAGGCCGACATTGCCGAACATGACATTGCCGACGTGCAATCCGATGCCGTATCGGACCTCCGGTAAGTCCTGCTTTTGGCGCCCGGCATTGAGTTCGGCCATGTGCGCTGATGCCTGGCGGACGGCAGCCATCGCGGCAAGGGCTGCGACCTGCGACGGCTCGCGATGGCGGCCACAGGGATAGACGGCAAGGAAACCGTCGCCGACAAAACTGAGGATTTCGCCGCCATTGCGGCTGAACGGGGTGGCGATCGCATCGAAGAACTGGTTGAGCGTATCGATATAGACCTGCCGGCCCTCTTTTTCGGCAAGCACGGTCGATTGGCGCATATCGGCCATCACCAGGGCTGCCCGGATCGTTTCGCCATCGCCGCGCCGGGTCTGGCCGGACAGGACCCGCTTGCCGGCATTGGCGCCGAGATAGGTGGTCAGCATGTTGTCGGCGAGCTTGCCGAGGACGGCCATCTTGGCGGCGACGGCCAGATTGTTCTGGATGCGCAGCAGTGCCTCGATGACATTGTCGCTGAAGCCGCCATGGGCATCGGTGGACCAGGAGCCGATCATGCCCTGGCCGGAGGTTTCGCCGAAAGACTGGACGAAGGCGAGATAGTCGGTGACGCCCATCTCTTTCAGTTCGTCGAAAATCGGAAATTCCGAGCGCATCGATGGATCGATCTGCCGGCGCATATGTTCGAGATTGTTGCTCAGGAGATAATAATATGGGCTGAGCAGAAACCGGTCCGGCTTGTCGTCGGTCGGATCAACGCGATATCCTTCGACGGTGACACCCTGGCCGCGCAGCCAGGTGAAACCCAGCGCGTCGTAGAGCGGATGAAGCATCGAAAAGCTCAAATGGACGCGATTGAGCGGCAGGCCGGAGGCAGCCAGTCTTTCGCAAAAGCCTGTCACGACCGTCTCAAGCGTTTCGCCGTTGAGGGCGGCCTGTTGCAGCCAGTTCGATACGCGGTCCAGCAGGTGGGTGGAAACCGTGGTTTTATGGATATTCATCGCGTGGCGTGTCGCTTTCTCAACGAAATCCCGGCGATGGCCGGATGTCCGGTCGGCGTCTCGATAGATCAGGCGTCTGCACCCTTCCCATATAAGGGGTGAAAATGGCAAAACCAGATTCGGAGCCGACAAAAATTGGAGATTTGTTCCGGCGGCGGCGAGAAGCGTGTCCGGTGCGGTCCTTGACTTCAGGCCAATTTATCCTCAACTGACCCGCATCCGCAAAGGCGCTTCAGCGCGTCACGATCAGTCGAGAACACGCATTTGACCGTCCATTCTTCCGTGAGCGAGGCTCTCCTTTCGAAGATCGCAAACCGTAGCGCCCGTGCGGGTGTGATCGGGCTCGGCTATGTCGGCCTGCCACTGGCGGTCACCGCTGCCCGCAACGGCTTTACCGTCACCGGCTTCGATATCGACCCGCAGAAGATCGTCGCCATCGATGCCGGACAATCCTATATCGACGCGGTTCCCGATGCCGTTCTGGCGACGGAAACCGGGGAGGGAAGATTTCGGGCAACGACCGATTTCAGCCAGCTTTCCGCCTGCGATATCATCGTCATCTGCGTTCCCACCCCGTTGACGAAGCACCGCGACCCGGATCTGTCGTTCATTACCCGCACCTGCGACCGTATTGCCGAGACGCTGAAGCCCGGCCAACTGATCGTGCTGGAATCGACCACCTATCCCGGCACGACGGATGAGGTGGTACGGCCGATCCTTGAAAAAACCGGGCTCAAATCAACGCAGGATTTCTTCCTTGGTTTCTCGCCGGAGCGCGAGGATCCGGGCAACCGCGATTTTCATACATCGAGCATCCCGAAGGTGGTGGCTGGCGACGGCGAGGCGGCCGCGGACCTGATGAAGGCTTTTTACGGCGCCGTCGTCCAGACGGTCGTGCCGGTGTCGTCACCGGCGACGGCCGAGGCGGTGAAGCTGACCGAGAACATTTTTCGCGCCGTCAACATCGCCCTCGTCAACGAGCTGAAGGTCGTCTACGAGGCGATGGGCATCGATATCTGGGAAGTCATCGACGCGGCCAAGACCAAGCCGTTCGGCTACATGCCGTTCTATCCAGGTCCCGGTCTCGGCGGTCACTGCATCCCGATCGATCCGTTCTATCTCACCTGGAAATCGCGCGAATACGAATTGCCGACCCGTTTCATCGAGCTTGCCGGCGAAATCAATTCGGCGATGCCGCGCCACGTGGTCGGCCGGCTTGCCGAAGCGCTGGATATCCATTGCGGCAAGGCGCTCAGCCGGTCGAAGGTGCTGGTGATCGGTCTTGCCTACAAGAAGAACGTGCCGGATATCCGCGAAAGCCCATCGCTGAAGCTGATCGAACTGATCGAGGAGCGGGGCGGGCGTGCGGACTATCACGATCCGCATGTCACCGAGATTCCAAAGACGCGCGAATATATGGCGCTGAAGGGGCGAACCTCGGTGCCGCTGAACGAGCAATCGATCCAAGGCTTCGATGCTGTTTTGATAGCAACCGATCATGATGCCATCGATTATGCCGCGATTGCCCGCTGGGCGCCGCTGATCGTCGATACGCGCAACGCCTTTGCCCGGCGAGGCATCGAAGGCGGCACGATCCTTAAAGCCTGATTGGTCTCAGGGCGCCGCAGCGATGGCAGGAGCGGCGGACATATGCTTCTTCATCCGGCTGGCGGCCATGGCGTAACCGCCGGCCGCGCCATCGATGAAGTGCATGTGATCGCGGCTGAGCGGCGTCGGCACGATGCAGGTCATCAGCGCCGAATCCTGGCGGTGCAGGCCGAAGCGGCAGATGCCCGTACTTGCCGCTGCCTCAAGCCGGGCCTCGATCTGGCGGAACCTGTCGGGATCGACGTCGATGGTCATTTTCAGGCCGTCATCGAATTTGCGAAAATCCGTATTGCGGGCAACATCCTGCCGGTAGGCCCTGGGGTCGAAACGGCCGAGCGTCAGGCCGAGGCGATAGAGACCGACCGTCAGCAGATATTGGGCGAGAATGAACAGCCGGTGGGTGAAGCGTTTTCCCTTGGGAGCCGTTTTCGTTTCCGCCGACAGGCCTGCAGCCGACAGTCCGATCTGCGGCCCCTCCGCTGCAACCGGATGCCCCTCCCGTTCTTCTCCGGCGGCAAGCGCGACGATGTCGGCGACCAGGGCCTGAAATGCGGCGATGTTCTCTGATCCGACGGGAATTGCGATGATGGAGACGATGTCGCCATGGCGGGACTGGATCGGGTTCCACCGGCAGGAAAGGCCGGTTAGGTCTGGCCGGGCACCCGGCGGCGCGGGAGGAACGGCAAACAGGCCTTCCTTCATGCGGGCTTCGGCCCAGCTGGAGCCACCACCGGCAAACATTGCATAGGACACGTCCGCATTAACCTGGAACCTGGCAACACGCACTTCAAGTCCAGCGGCGATGACATCGGCAACCGGAACAAGGGCGGCGCGCAGTGTCAGCTGCAACTCTTCGCCGGCCCAGGCCTGCACGGCTGAAAGTGCCTCGCGTGCCTTATCCACACCCGAGGGTGGAACCGCGACCATTGCGCCATCGCCGCCGAAAACGAAGGGCAGGTCGTTATTCCCCAGTGCATTCAGGATAGCCGAGATGACGCTGGCGCCGGCCATGTTGACGGCCTTGTAGCGGCCGGCCTCGATAGCGCCGGTGGAATCGACAATATCTGCGGTGGCTAGCGCCCAGTCGGCGGGCAATGCCCGATAGTTGTCGCTGTTGGCGACGCCTTCGAATTCGACGAAGACCGGAAGCGCGCTGAAGAATGTTTCGCTGGCAAGCTGGCTCATGCTTCGAGGCTAACATATTCGCGCAGGGCAGGCGAAGTGGTTTGATGCCCGGTGCAGGAAAAGCCCGGCAGAAACAGACCCATCACTTTCCATTACAGATGGGAGTTTGGAGCAAATTTCCCGCGCGCGCGGTCGACCCATCGCTGTGTCTCGTGTTAAGCGATGCAACCAGCATGATTTGAATGAATGGATGAATTAGATGAGTCGCCTTGATGGTTTTATCTCCCGCATGCACTCGCAGCGTGCTGTTCTCAACCATATCAAGGAGGCTTCGATGATCGCGCCGGATGGCGTGATCCTGGAAATCGGGCTCGGCAACGGGCGGACCTACGATCACATCCGTGAACTGTTTCCGAACAACCGGATCATCGTTTTCGACCGGGCCATCGGGTCGCATCCCGATTCGACCCCGCCGGAAGCCGACCTCATCCTTGGTGACATCAAGGAGACGATTGCGCAGTTTTCAGGCCGCGACGTTGCGTTTGCGCATGCCGATATCGGTACGGCTTATCCGGAAAAGGATGCCAAGACCTTGATCTGGCTGCCGCAGTCGATCGCCGCCGCCTTGAAGACCGGCGGTGTTGCGGCAAGCGGGCTGCCGCTCGAGCATCCCGAGCTTGAACCCTTGCCGCTTCCGGCCGGCGCCGATCCGGGCCGGACCTACTTTTACCGGAAGCGCTGACCAGCGTACTGATCGCCCGCTTTGTTGGCGGGTGATGGTCAGGGCAGAAGCAGGACGTCGAACTGGTCCTGCCCGATGGGCAGGGCGGTGACCTTCATTTCGACCTGGCTGTCTTCGTAAAAGACGACGCAATCCTCGTAGAAGCCTGCCAGATAATCGACGAATGCTTGCGATCCGGCCGGCCCATAGAACACCGGGGAAAACTCCATGTAGAACGGCACGCGCCGCTGCAGAAGCGGTAGCATCGAGCGGGCAGCTACCGGCTCATAGCCCTCGATATCCATCCAGATCAGCCCGATGTCATCGGCTACCACGCCTGCCTCTGTCAGCATGGCGGTGACCGGCTTGACCGGAACCTTGATCTCGATATCCCGGTCGCTCTGGCGAAGTGCACTGCTCTTGCCGTGATTGTCCCGGTGCATAAAGAAATCGAGCGTGCCTTCACTTTCGCCGGCGGCGGTGTTGATCGCGGAGATCCGCTCACTCAGGCCATTCTGGTCGATATTGGTGCGGAGAAGCTTGAAGTTGCGCGGATCCGGCTCGACCGTGACGATATGGCGGAAGGCGTTGCTCAGCGCGAAATAGACGGTCTGGGTACCGATATTGCCGCCGAGTTCGAGAAGGACCTTTTCCGGTTGCAGCAGGCCTCTTTGCCGCAGAACGGATAGCAGCCGTTCGACATTCTCGCGCTGGAAATGGCCCTTGCGATAGATTTTCCGGCCGATGTAGTCATGCGGAGAAAAGGTCATCAGATGATCGCCGCAATCGGCGGTCATCGACAGGATTTTCGGGCTGACGGCGTTGACAAGCATTTCGCGGCCGATACGGGTGGCAAGCACGCGTTTTGCGAGGCGATTGCGCCATTTGCGCAGCCGGCGCTTCCAGGATTTCATCGCTTGCATGCCTTGCCCGTCTCCATCGTGTCGTGTTTCTGTTCAACACGAGATTGAGCGGGAAATGAAGGCGTTTCTGCGAAAACGCCGGCCTAAGCCGGTTTCCCGGTGGTACCGCGCCGCACCAGCGGACCATCGACCTTGATGGTCATCGGCCGCGGCTGCTTGCCGTGGATGGCCATGTCTATGAGGATTTCCGCCGCCTTCTGGCCCATCTCGTAATTGGGCAGGACGAGCGTGGAGAGGGGTGGGTGGGTGTAACGGGCCAGTTCTTGGT
>UBTA01000072.1 GCA_900468065.1 Hyphomicrobiales bacterium
CCCTCCCCCTCAAGGGGAGGGTAACAACATGAAATTCACCAAACTCCGCCTTCTCGGCTTCAAGTCCTTCGTCGAACCCTCCGAATTCGTCATCGAGCGCGGGCTGACCGGTGTTGTCGGGCCGAACGGCTGTGGCAAGTCCAATCTGGTCGAAGCGCTACGCTGGGTGATGGGGGAGAATTCCTACAAGAACATGCGCGCGTCCGGCATGGATGACGTGATCTTTTCCGGGTCCGGCCATCGTCCCGCCCGCAACACCGCCGAAGTCGGGCTCTATCTCGATAATTCCGATCGCACCGCGCCAGCTGCCTTCAACGACAGCGACGAGATCCAGGTAACGCGCCGGATCGAGCGGGAAAACGGCTCAGTCTACCGCATCAACGGCAAGGAAGCCCGCGCCAAGGACGTGCAGCTTCTGTTCGCCGATGCCTCGACCGGCGCGCGTTCGCCGTCGATGGTGGGCCAAGGCCGGATCGGCGAGCTGATTGCGGCCAAGCCACAGGCACGGCGCCAGTTGCTCGAAGAAGCCGCCGGCATTTCCGGCCTGCATTCGCGCCGCCATGAGGCCGAGTTGCGGCTGAAGGGGGCCGAAACCAATCTCGAGCGGCTGGAGGATGTCACCTCCCAGCTCGAAAGCCAGATCGAAAGCCTGAAGCGCCAGTCGCGCCAGGCCAATCGTTTCAAGATGCTGTCGGCCGATATCCGCCGCCACGAGGCGATGCTTCTGCATATCCGCTGGGTGCAGGCCAAGGAAGCCGAAGGCGAGGCCGACAGCCAGCTGAACCAGGCGACATCGCTGGTGGCCGAAAAGGCGCAAGCGCAGATGGAGGCGGCAAAAGTGCAGGCGGTTGCCAGCCTGAAACTGCCGGAATTGCGCGAAGCCGAGGCCCGGGCGGCTGCCGCCCTGCAGCGCCTGCAGATCGCCAAGTCGCAGCTCGAGGAGGATGCCGGCCGCATCCTGCGCCGCCGCGATGAATTGCAGCGCCGCCTGTCGCAGCTGCGCGAGGATATCGTCCGCGAAGAGCGGATGGTCGCCGACAATGCCGGTATTCTTGCCCGTCTCGATGAGGAAGAGACAGAGCTTGCCGATATGCTGGCCGAAGCCGGCGAGCGTGCCGAGGAAGCCCGCGAGCGGCTTGCTGATGCAAGCGAACGATTGTCCGAAAGCGAACGGCAGCTCGGCCTGCTGACCGCCGAAAAGGCCGAGGCCCAGGCCTCGCGCAACCAGCTCGAAAAGACCATCCGCGACCTGACCGAGCGGCAGGCGCGCCTTGCCCGCCAGCTGTCCGACCAGAACCGCGACCTCGACGAACTCGACCGGCAGATTAAAACGCTGCCGGATCCTGCCGAAAAGCAGGAGGAGGTCGAGGCCGCCGAATCCGCCCTTGAGCAGGCGGAAAATGCCGTTGCCGATATCGAAGAGGCGCTGGCGGCTGCCCGGCAAGTCGAAGCGGCAGCCCGCCCATCTGTGGACGCTGCCCGATCGCAGGTGAACGGCATCGAGACCGAAGCCCGCACCATCCGGCGCATGCTGGATGCATCAGCCGTGCAGGGCGCTGCCCCGCCTGTGGTCGATGACATGAAGGTCGATCGCGGTTTCGAAACCGCCTTGGGTGCCGCGCTCGGAGAAGATCTGGAATCGCCGCTGGATCCGGAGGCACCTGCCCATTGGCGCGCGCCGGGCGATGCTTCGGATGATCCGCAATTGCCGGATGGCGCCATATCGTTGACGCAACATGTGCGTGCGCCAAAAACGCTGGATCGCGGCCTGCGCCAGATCGGCATCGTCGACAGTGACGCGACGGCGGAACGCCTGCTGCCGCTGTTGAAGGCCGGACAGAGGCTGGTGACACGCGACGGTGCCGTCTGGCGCTGGGATGGTCATGTCACCGGCGCCGATGCGCCGAGTGCCGCAGCCCTCCGGCTGGCGCAGAAGAACCGCCTGGCCGAACTGGAAGGCGAACTCACCGATGCCCGCGATCAGCTGGCCGCGCGCGAAGCCGAGCTTGCCGCCGCCGCCGCCCGCATTCGCGCCGAGGACGAGCGCTTGCGGCTGTCGCGCGAGACCCAGCGCATGGTGGTGCGCAAGCTTGCCGAAGCCCGCGATGCGCTGGCCGCCGCCGAACGGGCATCCGGCGATCTCGTCCGCCGCCGCGCCGTTCTGGCTGAAACCTCGAGCCAGCTTTCCCTGCAGGTCGAGGAAATCGGCGAACAGATGGAAGGTGCCCGCGAGGCACTGGAGGATGCCCCCGACGTTGCCGGGTTGGAACTGAAGCTGAACAGCCAGATGACCATGGTTGCCACCGACCGGGCGCTGGTCGCCGAAGCCCGCGCGATCAACGATGGCCTTGCCCGCGAAAACGAAGCCCGCGAACGCCGCATCCGCGCCATCACGGCGGAACGGCAGACATGGAATACCAGGGCGGCGAGCGCGCAGGAGCATATCGAGACCCTGCGCGAGCGCGAAAGCGAAGCCCGCGAGGAAGTCGAGGAACTGCTCGAAGCCCCCGACGAATTCGACGAGAAGCGCCGCGCGCTGATGAGCGAACTGTCAAAGGCCGAGGAGGCGCGCCGCGAGGCGGCGGATGTCCTGACCGTCGCCGAAACCCGCCAGCGCGATGCCGACCGCATCGCCGTCACCGCCTTGTCGGAACTGGCGGAGACCCGCGAAAAGCGCGGCCGGGCCGAGGAACGGCTTGTTTCCGCCCGCGAAAAGCGCCTCGAAGGTGAAGCCCGTATCCGCGAAGTGCTTCACTGCGCCCCGCATGAGGTGATGCGGCTCACCGGCCTTGCCGTGGATGCCGAGCTGCCGGACGTCCGCCAGATCGAGCGCGAACTTGACCGCCTGAAGATCGAGCGCGAGCGGCTGGGTGCGGTCAACCTGCGGGCCGAGGAAGAGCAGAAGGAACTTTCCGACAAGCTCGATGCGATGCTGAAGGAGCGCGAGGACATTATCGATGCGATCCGCAAGCTGCGCTCGGCGATCCAGAACCTCAACCGCGAAGGCCGCGAACGCCTGCTGGCCGCATTCGATGTGGTCAACATCCAGTTCCAGCGGCTGTTCACCCACCTGTTCGGCGGCGGCACGGCTGAGCTGCAGCTGATCGAGAGCGACGATCCGCTCGACGCCCGTCTTGAAATCCTCGCCCGCCCGCCCGGCAAGAAGCCGCAGACGATGACGCTATTGTCAGGTGGCGAACAGGCGCTGACGGCGATGGCGCTGATCTTTGCGGTGTTCCTGACCAACCCGGCGCCGATCTGCGTGCTCGACGAGGTCGATGCACCGCTCGACGACCACAATGTCGAGCGCTATTGCAACCTGATGGATGAAATGGCCGCCTCGACCGAGACCCGCTTCGTCATCATCACCCACAATCCCATCACCATGGCCCGCATGAACCGCCTTTTCGGCGTCACCATGGCCGAGCAAGGCGTTTCCCAGCTCGTCTCCGTCGATCTGCAGACGGCCGAGCAATTGCGCGAAGCTGTCTAATAATTTCAGTAAGGGAATCTTTCATATCTGGGCGCACACTTTCGCCGACAGCCTTTTGAAGGGCGACGCCGGGTCGCCGGAGGGTATGAAACTTGACGGATTTCACGGGCGCAGATGCTTTGATGCTGCTGGGAGCCGTTCCCGTGGCGTCGGTATGCGTCAATGCGGGCGGCATCATCGTTTTTGCCAATGAGGCCGCAGCGGCCATGTCCGGCGCAGGATCTGATCTTGCGCGCACGCCGGTGTCTCGCCTTTTGCCAGAATGGCACACCGTCTCCAACGCCTCTGCCAAATCCTTCCGCCGCGAAACGCTGCTTTTGCGCGGCGATGGCAGCGTCATTCCGGTTGAACTCTCGGTCGTGCGGTTCAGCGATGCTCTGACGGGTGTTGTCATCCGCGATCTCATCGATGAACGGTCGATGGAATCGATGCGGCTTGAGCTGGAGCGGCAGAACGATGAGGCCCTGTTGGAGGCGAGAGCGGCCCACCGGCGCCTCGGCTTCTTCATCGACATGCTGCCGCAGGCGGCTTGCGTCTTTGATGCGCAGGACCGCTATATCCTGTGGAATGAGAAATATGCAGCGCTTTATCCGGAAATCGCCGATCACTTACGCCCCGGAATACCCTTTCGCGAGATTCTCGAGATCAGTCTGGCCAGTGGCGATATGCCCGAAATGGTTGCGGATCCGGAAAGGTGGATCGAGGAACGGATGGAGCGGCACCGGCTTCCTGTCTCGCAGGAAGAGCAGATGCTGCGGGATGGCCGCTGGCTGCGCCACGACGACCGCCGCACGCCCGATGGCGGTGCCATCGGCATGCGCATCGATATCACCGATCTCAAGCGCCGCGAGGAATCGTTCCGGCTTCTGTTCGATGCCAACCCGATGCCGATGATGGTCTGCGATGCCGTGAGCCTCGATATTCTGGCGGTCAACAGTGCGGCGGTTCGGCTTTACGGCTTCCCGGCTGAGGCGATGCGGCAAAAGGGCGTTACCGATTTTCATGCCGGCGGCGAAGGCGAGCGGCTGGGAACCATGCTGCGTGGGCTGGAAGGCGATTGCGAGGCGCGCACCGTCTGGCACCAAAGGGCGGCTGATGGCACGGAACATCATGTGCTGATCTATGTGCGCATCATCAACGAGGGCCCCTCACGGCGGCTGCTGTTGACAATCGCCGATGTCAGCGACCGGATCCGCGCCGAGGCGCACGCCACGCATCTTGCCCATCACGATCCACTAACGGGCCTGCCGAACCGCATGCAGTTTCGCCAGAAGCTTGAATCCGCGCTGGAAAGGGCGGCCCGCGACGGGCAGGAGCTGGCGGTGCACTACCTCGATCTCGACGGCTTCAAGCCGGTCAACGATACGTTTGGCCATGCAGCTGGCGACATGTTGCTGAAGCAGGTCGCCGAGCGGCTGAAAGCCGTGCTGCGGAACGGCGATCTGGTGGCAAGGCTCGGTGGCGACGAGTTCGCCATTCTGCAGCATGCTTCCGCCACCAAGGTGGCCGATATCGCCGACCGCTGTATTCTGGCGCTGGGCAAGCCTTTCGGTATTGCAAACCGCCAGATCGGCATCAGCGTCAGCATCGGCATCGCGGTAGCGCCCGACAACGGGTTCGATCCCGACGAACTGATGAGTGCTGCCGACACAGCACTTTATCAGGCAAAGGCCTCCGGCAAGAGCACCTGGCGCCGCAGCCGCACCGCCGCCTGAGCCTTCCTCCCTCCTTTGTGACAGGATTTCCTGTAATTTTGCTGCGATGCAGCATAATTCCGCCGCCGGTGCATTTTAAAGCCGAAAAGGATACTGTAGCTTTCGGTGGGAGCCGTTTGGGTGGAGAATGAGCATGACAAAGTGGGTTTATACCTTCGGCGGGGGAGAAGCCGAGGGAAATGCGGGCGATCGTGATCTCTTGGGCGGCAAGGGTGCCAATCTGGCGGAGATGTGCAATCTCGGCCTGCCGGTCCCGCCCGGCCTGACGATCATCACTGAAGCCTGCGGCAAATATTATGCCGATGGCCGCAGCATTCCCGATGCGTTGAAGGCGCAAGTCTCAGCCGGCATCGGGAAGATGCAGGTCGTCACCGGCCGCGTCTTCGGCGATACCGAGCGTCCCTTGCTTCTGTCGGTCCGTTCCGGCGCCCGCGCCTCGATGCCGGGCATGATGGATACCGTGCTCAATCTCGGCCTCAACGATGCAACGGTGCAGGCGCTCGGCCATGATACGGGCGACGCCCGGTTTGCCTGGGACAGCTATCGCCGCTTCATCCAGATGTATGCCGATGTGGTCATGGGGCTCGATCACGAAGTCTTCGAGGAAATCCTTGAAGACGAAAAGGGCCGTCTTGGCCACGAGCAGGATACCGAGCTTTCCGCCGTCGAATGGCAGCACATCATCTCGCTCTATAAGCGCGTTATCGAGGAGGAGCTTGGCGAGGCTTTCCCGCAGGATCCGGAAGTCCAGCTCTGGGGCGCGATCGGCGCCGTCTTTGCCAGCTGGATGAACCCGCGCGCCATCACCTACCGCCATCTGCACAATATCCCCGCCGCCTGGGGCACTGCCGTCAATGTACAGGCCATGGTGTTCGGAAATCTCGGCAACACGTCGGCCACCGGCGTCGCCTTCACCCGAAATCCTTCGACCGGCGAAAACGAGCTTTACGGCGAATTCCTCGTCAATGCGCAGGGTGAGGATGTCGTTGCCGGCATCCGCACGCCGCAGAACATCACCGAGGCCGCCCGCCTCGCGTCGGGTTCCGACAAGCCGTCGCTGGAAAAGCTGATGCCGGAAGCCTTCGAGGAATTCCAGGCGATCTGTAATCGGCTGGAAGGCCATTACCGCGATATGCAGGACCTCGAGTTCACCATCGAGCGGGGGAAACTCTGGATGCTGCAGACCCGGTCCGGCAAGCGCACCGCCAAGGCAGCGCTTCGGATTGCCGTCGACATGGCCGAAGCCCGCACGATCACCAAAGACCAGGCCGTCACGCGCATTGATCCGGCCTCGCTCGACCAGCTGCTGCACCCGACCATCGACCCGCGCGCCCGCCGCGATATCATCGGCTCCGGCCTGCCGGCTTCGCCGGGCGCTGCGACCNNAATCGTCTTCACCTCCGAAGAAGCGGTTCTGGCCAACAAGGAAGGCCGCAAGGTCATCCTGGTGCGGGTCGAGACCAGCCCGGAAGACATTCACGGCATGCATGCGGCGGAAGGCATTCTCACCTGCCGCGGTGGCATGACCAGTCATGCGGCCGTAGTCGCACGCGGCATGGGCATCCCTTGCGTGTCCGGCGCTGGAAACCTGCGTGTCGATGCCCGCAACGAACTGTTGATCGCCGCCGGCATGACGCTGAAAAAGGGCGACGTGATCACCATCGATGGCTCGTCCGGACAGGTGTTGAAGGGCGAGATCCCGATGATCCAACCCGAACTTTCCGGCGACTTCGGCAAGATCATGGCCTGGGCCGATGCCAGCCGCCGCATGACGGTGCGCACCAATGCCGAGACCCCGGCCGACGCGAGAGCGGCCCGTTCCTTCGGTGCCGAAGGTATCGGTCTCTGCCGCACCGAGCATATGTTCTTCGAGGGCGAGCGCATCAACGTCATGCGCGAAATGATCCTTGCCGCCGACGAGGCCGGACGGCGCGTCTCGCTCGCCAAGCTCCTGCCGATGCAGCGCTCCGACTTTACCGAACTGTTCTCGATCATGCACGGCCTGCCGGTGACGATCCGCCTGCTCGATCCGCCGCTGCACGAGTTCCTGCCGAAGACCGACGAGGAGATCGCCGATGTCGCAGCCGTGCTCGGCATGAACCCGGCGGACCTGCGCCAGCGTGTCGATGCGCTGCATGAGTTCAATCCGATGCTTGGCCATCGCGGCTGCCGGCTGGCGATTTCCTATCCGGAAATCTGCGAGATGCAGGCCCGCGCCATTTTCGAGGCAGCTGTCGAGGCCGCTCGCGAAACCGGCGCGCCTGTCGTTCCGGAAATCATGGTGCCGCTGGTCGGCCTGAAATCCGAGCTGGATTACGTCAAGGCCTGCATCGATGCGGTGGCGAAAGAAGTCATCGGCGAGGCCGGTATCGAGATCGAATATCTCGTCGGCACGATGATCGAGCTGCCACGCGCTGCCCTTCGCGCCCATGTGATCGCCGAAAGCGCCGACTTCTTCTCCTTCGGCACCAACGACCTGACGCAGACCACCTTCGGCATCTCGCGTGACGATGCGGCCCAGTTCCTCAATACCTATATCCAGAAGGGCATCGTCGAGAAGGACCCGTTCGTCTCGCTCGATTTCGATGGTGTCGGCGAACTCATCCAGATCGCCGCCGAACGCGGCCGCCGCACCAAGAACGGCCTTAAGCTCGGCATCTGCGGCGAACACGGCGGCGATCCAGCCTCGATCCGCTTCTGCGAGGAAACCGGCCTCGATTATGTCTCCTGCTCGCCGTTCCGCGTGCCGATCGCACGGCTCGCCGCCGCCCAGGCGGCGATTAACGGCAAGGGGTGAGGGAGGTCATTTGCCCGGCAAAGAGCAGTTCTTTGCCGGACAAACTTGTATTCCTACTTGTCGATAAAATCCCGCACCGCCTTGTTGTACCCTTCCGGGTCCTGCAACATGGCAAAATGGCTGGCATCCTTGAGGATGATCAGTTCGGCGCCGGGGATGGTCTTTGCCAGATAATCGGTATGTTCGCGGCTGATCGCCTCGTCGTGATTGCCAAGAACGATGGCGGTAGGGGTGGTTATCGTCTTCAGGTCATCGTCGCTCCAGTTCGGCTGGCTTGCCCACATGCCGCTGATCTGGGTGACGAAGGCGTCGTATTCGGTCGGCGTCGGCGAAATCTTCTTGTAAACCTCGCCGGCCTTTTCGATGTAGGCGGCGAATGTCTTGTTTTCCATCACGGTCGGGATCACCCCGTCGATCTTGGAATTGGCCGCCTGGGCAAATAGCCTGGTTAGCCGTTCCGGATGATGGATGGCGATATCGAGCCCGATGATGCCGCCGTCGCTCCAGCCGACGATCGCAGTCTTGTCGATCTTCAGGTAATCGAGCAGCGCCAGATAGTCCGACGACATCAGGTCGTAGCTATAGGGATCGGCATTGCGGGTCGAGCGTCCGTGGCCGCGGCTTTCGGCAACGATGACGGTATGGTCCTTGGAAAGATCGGCCACCTGCGCGCCCCAGACATCGGCATAGCCGAGGCCGCCGTGGATCAGCAGAACCGGCGGGCCGGAGCCGTAGACGGCATAATACATGTTGATGCCGTTGACCGGTGCCGTGCCGGTCTTGTCCGCCTTGGGCATGGGCGCGGGGTCGGGCAGGTCCTGCCATCGTTCGGCGGCCAGCGCCGGCATGGCGGAAAGCAGGAAGAGGGCGCAGAGTATCTTCAGCACAGCTTTCATGAAAAATCTCCCGATCATGGTTGCGCTCATCATAGGCGGCAATCGGCTTTGCCAAAGCAAAAGCCTGCGCCATTTGGCGCGGAATCGGGAATTTTCTTGCGAAAGCAGACGGCGTTATGCCGTTACCGGACGATAACCGGCCGGTTCCAGCCCCAGAGCATCGGATCGTTGCCATATCGCAGCGAGCGGGACTCGGCGTGACGGTCGAGATCGATGCGTTGCAGGCAGGTGGCAAGGGCATCGGTATTGCGGCGGAAGCCGTAGGAGAGGCAGGTTTTCTCGTCAGCAGCACGGCGTTCTTGCGGTGTCATGGTGGTGCAACCGCCAAGGATTGCGCCAAGGGCGACAAACAACAGGATCTTCCGGATATGCATACTGAGACCTTGAAACGATTGCAGTTTCAATCTGTCTATCAGATGCGTTGCAACACATCCACAAAGGCTTCGGCAAAATTCTTCAAGTCGGCGGTCGTCTCGTCAGGCATCTCGATGCGGATCGTGTTGCCATAGGTTTCCAGGCAGACAAAGACCGTCGCCATCGCGGAGCTGCCGTCCATGGGAACGCGCAACACAGCGATCCTGTCGCACCTGTCGATCAGTCCGGACGCCGGCAGTTCGAACAGGAAAGCACCGTCGATAGCGGCTGCCGCTGCCCGGACATGGGCGGCAAAACCGTCGGACCCCGTTGTGAAGCCGTCGAGCGAAAGCTCAAGTTCAAGCAGCTCCATCGTCAGGCCGGATTCAGAAACCGGCACCGCATGGGTGTTCATTGTCGCTGTGTCGAAATCGGTTGTTAGCATGCTCACTCTCCTTTTCAGGCAGACGGGAGATAGGTTCTACCGGACGCCTGGAAATCCTGTTGTGTGTGCAAGCCGGTCCAATACCGCAACGGACCGGGAAACACGGCTGGTCCCCGTTTTTAAGACATTGTCAGGGAGAATGGCGAATTTGCGGCATGTTAGCAACTGTAAATATTGCGCCCGCCAGCCGTGCCCGTTTGCGCTACGGTGCTGATCCCGGCGAAAACTGCTTCACACCCTTCGCCATCATGCTCTAAACAGGACAAAGCTTACCGCATCCGGGCCAAGGGATTGATTCTGCCAGATGATGATCAAGTATGAGCGCCCCATCTCCCTTGCTGCCCGCTGGGCACGCCGGATCGCGCGTCTTGCCTTCGGTCTGTTTGTCGCGGCTTTGCTTGCCCATCGGTTCGGACCGCTGGCCACGCCGAATTTTGTGGCATTGTCTGTGCTTTCGGCGGGATTGGCGGCTCTCGCAGTGGTTCTTGCGATCATCGGTTTTGTCAGGCTCTGGCAGGTGGCAGCCGTCGGCGGCGGCGCGTCGTTTGCAGCGCTCGTCTATGCCGTGGTGCCGCTGGGTGCCGCTGGCTATTCCCTCAGCGAATACTTCTCCAAACCGGCGATCTACGATGTCAGCACCGACACCGTCACGCCGCCGCCCTGGATCAGGCCGCCCGATGCGCAACAGGGCTGGCTCAAGCGCTCGGCCGAGGTGACCCCGGCGGATCGGGAAGCGCAGATCGCCGCCTATCCGGGACTAACCGGCCGGCGCTACGATGGCGCGCTCGACCGCGTGTTTCAGGGGGTGAAGACGGTCGCGGAGCAGAACGGCATCACCATCGTTGCGCAGGAAGGGGTCGAAAACGCCGAGGCCGACTTGGAAGACATGGCCGTCAAACCTGCGGATGCGGCCCCGGCCGATAGCGATCCCGACGACGTGCCGATCCCACTGTCGCGCCCCGAGGTCGTCACCGGCGAGATGCCGCCGGGCCGGCGCTCCTCGGATATCCTGCTTCAAGGCGAATGGCGCACGCTGATTATCGGCCTGCGTTTCGATGTGCTGATCAGGCTGCGCGAAGAGGCCGAAACCACCTTGGTCGACATGCGCGTCGCGTCGCGCTACGGCGGCCATGATCTCGGCCTGGGGGACGCCTTTGCCGACCAGTTCCTGCATGCGCTCGATGCCGAACTGCTGGGGATCGCTGGGGATTGATCCTATGCCGTCAGCCGGATGTCCCGGCAAAATAGCCGGTGATCCATGTGGCCAAAGCTGCGGCTTGCGGCGACAGCTGATCGAAGTTCTTCGCCACCAGATAATAGGCCCCATGGGGAATCGATAGATCGAACAGTTGGACGATGCGGCCGGCCTCGCGGTCATCGCGGGTCAGCACTGTGTCGACAAGCGCCACCCCATGGCCGCGCAACGCCGCCTGCAGTGTCAAGGATCCATCGGCAAAAATCGGCCCGCGCATCGCCTCTGCCCCCGGCGCCAGTCCGGCATTGGCAAACCAGCGCGCCCAGACATCGCGGGTTTCCTCATGCAAAAGCGTATAACCCAGAAGATCGGCCGGCGTTTTGAAAGCGGTGCCGCTCCTGGCCATCTCGGGCGATACCGCCGGAACCATGGTGATATCGCAGAGATGGCGGGCCTGCGCGCGTGGCCAGGCACTCACCGTGGTGCTGTAGCGGATGGCAAGCTCCGCCGCATCGCTGCGAAACTCGACCAATCTTGAATCGGACTCGACGGAAACATCGATCTGCGGATGAAGTGCTTGAAAATCCGCCAGATGCGGCACAAGCCAGCAGCCCGCAAAACAGGGTTCGGCGTTAACAGTTATCAGGGTCACCGGCTTTGTGGCCCGCAATTCCTCAAGCCGTGCATCGATCATGTCGAAGGCGTTGGCCAGTGTTTCGAGCAACCGCGCACCCTCATTGCTCAGGCGCACCTTGCGATGATGCCGGGTAAACAGCGCCGTTCCGAGCAGTGCTTCCAGCTCACGCACCTGCCGGCTGATGGCGGCTTGTGAGACGAACAGTTCATCCGCTGCCAGCGTAAAGCTCTCCAGCCTTCCCGCCGCTTCGAAACTGCGCAGGGCGGTCAGGGGTAAACGTCCGCGCTTCATCGCATAACCTCAAGTCATTCGAAGACGACAATAAGCTCGTTTGTCAGCCGTCGGCAAGCGGATCACACTCGGCCATCGAAAGATTTGGAAGGACGATGCGATGGGCGCGATCCTGAAACTCTGGATGGACGTCATTCTGCTCTTGACCCTGCAATATGACGTTGGCTGCAAGCCATTCCTTGGAAACGGCAGTGCCGAACGGTTCAACCATCCAAGGGACAAAGCCAGCCGGAATAGCGAACGATCAGGCCGGTCAGCGGACTGGTGATCTCGACGTGAAAGCGGAACCGCCAGCCTATGCAAGGAACCGGGCGCGGTGTTCCGGCGTCGGCACGAAGCAGGCGTTGCGGCGGCCGGCGATCCGGTAGCGGTTGCGTGCCACCAGTTCATAGAGCGGATCGCGGATACGTCTCGGCAACACGCGGAAGACGCCTAAAAGCCTCCAGGGAAAGCCGAGCCCGGCCGCCATGCGCAGGGATCCTTCGGATTTCAGATAGGCCATACCACCCTCGATCAGGATATTGGTCTCGTAGTTGCGGCTATCGAGGCCATAATGGCGGTAGAGCGCTTTGCCGAGCGGCGATTGTGCGGTAACGAAGCGGTAGCGGCCTTGTTTGTCGTGGCGCAAAACAAAATTCACCCAGCCCGAGCAGAAGATGCATTCGCCATCGAAGACGATGATCGGGTGATCGTCGGCAAAACCCGGCACGGCCGGATCGCTGCGGTAGCTATAGGCCGCCCGTTGCTGCATCAACTGGCGCCGCCGGGGGCGAGACGAAAAGCGCCTGTGAGCGAGGGCGCACCATCGGTCTCGACCTGGCCGCGCTCCAAAAGGTCTTCCAGATGGGCAAACACCGACAGGGCGGCAGCGCCATGCAGCCGCGGATCGGTGGTGGCGTAGATCACCTTGACCATCTCGGCAATATGGCTGTCACCGGCCCGAACCCGCTCAAGCACGGCGCGCTCGCGCATCCGCCGGTGGGCGCGGAGCCCGCGCAGAAACGCGGCGGGCTCTCTCACCGGGCCGCCATGGCCGGGCAGGTAGAGCCGGTCATCGCGGCCAAGCAGCTTTTCCAGCGAGGCCATGTAATCGGTCATCGATCCATCCGGCGGTGCGACGATCGAGGTCGCCCAGGCCATGACATGATCGGCGGAAAAGACGATGCCGGTCTCGCCGGGCTTGCCGAGCGCGAAGGCCGCATGGTTGGCGGTATGTCCGGGTGTGAGAAGCGCGGTCAGCGACCAGCCGTCGCCCTCGACTATGTCGCCATCGGCAAGCGCGATATCCGGCACGAAATCCATGTCCGAGCTTTCGGCGAAGGGATTGATTTCGCCGGCATGCAGCAGCCGTGCCGCTCGATGCGGCCCTTCAGCCACGATCAGCGCCCCGGTCTCCGCCTTCAGCCGCCGGGCGAGCGGCGAGTGGTCGCGGTGGGTGTGGCTGACGGCAATATGGGTGACCTTACGGCCCTTCAGCGCCGCCATCAGCGCCTGGAAATGCGCCTCGTCTTCCGGCCCCGGATCGATCACCGCCACGGATGTATTGCCGACGATATAGCTGTTGGTGCCGTGGAAGGTGAACGGGCCGGGATTGTTGACGGTGATGCGCTGAACGCCGTCGGCCACCGTCACCGCCTCGCCATGGGCGGGCTTGAAGTCGAGGTCGAAATCCGGACCGTCCATGCGCCGTCTCTTCACTTGTACTCGATTTCGATGAAGGACATGAAGTCCTTGCCGTTATTGACCACATTGTGCTCGACGCCGGCCTCGCGCCGGTAGGCCTGCCCCTTGGCAATATCCACCCGCCGCTCGCCGCCCGGCTCTTCCAGAAGAAACCGGCAATCGGTCATCGGGATGACCACATAACCCATGCCATGCACATGATGCCCGGTATCCGCCCCCGGCTCGAAATCCCACCTTGTAATCCTGACCACGTCGTCATCGAGAAGAACGGTCGGCTTGGCAGGTGGACGGGCGCGAAAAATGCTCATGGGGGTCTCCGGGTTTGGATGGAGACTAGAGGGCGTTAGGAGGGATGTGAAGGGCTTTGGCATATCGTCATACAGAGCCGTGCTGTATTAACCCCCCTCTGTCACTGCGTGACATCTCCCCCACAAGGGGGGAGATCATCCATTTCCCTCGTCGCATCAATGCCAATGGAGGGGGAACTGTGGGGTCACGGCCAATCTCCCCCCTTGTGGGGGAGACGTCCCGAAGGGACAGAGGGGGGTATCCCAGTCCCATCTCTATAATCACGCAAAAAATCCACGCAAAACCCAAACTTAAACATTGTCGCATGCGTGCGGCTTTGCTAAACCGGCTCTCGATTTGGCAGGGCAATTTGTTCGCGCCAAGCGTTGGGGCGTAGCCAAGTGGTAAGGCACTGGTTTTTGGTACCGGCACCCCTGGTTCGAATCCAGGCGCCCCAGCCATTTTAATTTCTCGTTATTTTTCAGATCTGTAGATCACGTCAAGGCCCCCTGGGTATGGCGGCTTTATGGTTCCTCTACATGAACATTGAGCGGGCTATACCTGCGCCTCAGAAACGTTGCAGAAGATAGCGCGTTGGTCTGGCGGCCCAAAAAGAGAAAATCGCCAATTTTCGCCGGCACGCCGTTCGCTTTACATCAGGTTCAAACTTGCCAACACCGGTTGCGGCTGCCACGTTAAGCTGGCTTGATTCACGCTGATAAGAGGGAGAGCACATGGCTCACAAGTTTGAAATTTACAAAGACAAGGCTGGCGAATTTCGTGTTCGCTTCAAATACAACAACGAAGTGATGTTTGCGACGGAAGGTTATTCCAGCAAGGCGAGTGCTCAGAATGCCATCGATTCGATCAAGAAAAATGGCCCCGTTGCGCCCGTTGAGGATAATAGCTGAATCTAATTAAATGCCACAAAACAAAGCCCGCCGGTGAAGATCGGCGGGCTTTGTTGTATCGGCACAGTCCGTGCCAAAAACCTTACTTCGCCTGGTCGCCCGCCAGGAATTCCTCGCACCAGCTCGGGCCGGACGACTTCTTGATGTCGCCGAGCACCGTGATCGAGCGGATGACGTAGTCGGAGGAGACGTTCAGCTGGACGGAGCAGGAGAGGAATTCGGTGCGGGCAGAGGCGGTCTTCTTGCCCTTCTTGCCGTTTTCGCCTTCGGCATATTGCGCCGGGATCGTCCGCTTCTTGTAGCCACCCTTCCAGGAATAGACGGTCATGTCGCCGCTTGAAACGTCCGACTGCGGCGGGCCGAAGGCGGCGAAGAAGACGCCGGCGGGCTGGCCCTTCCAGCGGGCTTCGACGGCATTGCGGGCTGGGCCCACGGTGGTGCAGCCGGCAAGCGCCAGCGCAAGGCCAGCCACAGTCATCAAGCGGAAATTCATCTGGTCACGTCCCTTTGGCTTTCGTTCTGAAACATCGGTCGCCCCGGCGGCGCAACACGCTGGTGGCCAGGGCTTGTCGTCTGAGCCTCTAGCGCTAAACCGATTGAAAGAAAATCAGTGGAACGACTTATATGCGCGGTCATGCGCATAAATTTGCAAGCGTTGCCGAAAGGCCCCAGCACGGACGGCGGATGGCTGCCCAAACCCGGAGCCAGCGGTGTTGAAACCGTCTTGTTACAGCTTGGCCGGAGGGGCGGGACGGTGCCTGTTCCGGTGTTGCAGCGCGACTTATCCTGTTGTTTTCAGGCAACTTGCCGATTTTTCACAATTGCGTCTTGTAGAAAGGAAAATGCTGTTCTATAGAGGCGCCGCTGGTCACGGAGTGTAGCGCAGCCTGGTAGCGCACGTCGTTCGGGACGACGGGGTCGGAGGTTCGAATCCTCTCACTCCGACCAGCTTGTTCAAGGCTTTCGGTGCCGTGATTTTCCCTTTATCTCAGATTGCCTCAAAACGGATCTTCCGTTTGTGCGCAAGTTGTCTGCTCGCGTTCGGTGGCATAAGGCGATCGCGGGTTCCCCGCCGCAGATAAGTCCTCCCCCCAGCCTGTGACCGAGGGGAGGGGCTGGTCAGCCGAAATTGGGCGACCTGCCGGGCGCGCTCGTGCCCCTAGTGGAGACTGCGTTGTCGCGCGAGCGGCCGTGAGCGACTTCAAACCCCGCCGGGTTCGTCACGGCGGATAGCTTCTTCATGGGCGACGGCGCGGTGGCGGCGAAGGCCGCACCTGCCAGTGTGCACGATACCGCAACGGCAAAAATGAACTTCATGATTTGTCTCCTTGGGTGCTCAACAGGCTCCATGGGGAGCCGGTCTCCCTGCATTCTCAGGGAGAATCCGTGCGTAGGCTGGTCAGCGCCCAACGGACATACGGCATCTGCCGTATTTCGACCGCAGAGTGCGTATGAGGTGGCGGGGATAGTTACCAGCTGATTACCCACCCGCCCCAATTGCTGGCGGCGGGCCCCTGCCGAGGGACCGTTGATCCGCCTGTATCGCGCCCCTCTCATCCTTGACCGAAAAACGAAATGTGAATTACAACGGCTGGCACCTGCAGTTTGCAGTTCCCATCATTTCCCGCGTCCGCTTTTTCCAGCGGCCACCCGGCTTCTCAGCAGGAATCCCCGCTTCATGGTCGATATTCTCTGGCGTAGTATAGTCATCGGCGCAGGCGGCACCGTGTTGATGGATCTTTGGGCAGTTCTGCTGTGGCTTCTCGCAGGCCAGAGCAAGCCGAACTGGGCGGCGGTCGGACGCTGGTTCTGGCATTTGCGCACCGGAAAAGTCTTTCACGATGATATCGGCAAGGCCGAGCCCTATGAGCACGAGCAGGCGCTCGGCTGGATCAGCCATTACGCCGTCGGCATTGCCTATGGCATCCTGCTCGTCGCCATCACCGGGCCTGTTTGGCTCGCAGCACCGACATTCCTGCCGGCCTGGATCGTCGGTATCGTCACCATCGGCGCCGGCTGGTTCCTGCTGCAGCCGGGTCTCGGCATCGGTTGGGCGGCCTCGAAACTGCCGAATGCCAACAAGGTGCGTTTCCTCAATTTTCTCTCGCACACGGTTTTTGCCGTCGGCATGTACGGCACGGCGCTGCTCCTGGCGTAAGCAGGATGTTTCCTGCCACCGGCATGCTATGGCTAGCGCGCAGAACGCCGTTTGAGGACATGACTTGAAAAAGATAGACGACCTGATCGCTTCCGTGACCAGCATCCACGACCGCTACAAGGCCGGCCGCATGGAGCGAGAAACCGTCCGCGAATGGGTGCTTGGCCTCGGCGGCTATCCGGCGCCGTATGCCGAGCCGCTGAGCGCCGCCGCCGCATGGTTCAAGCCGCTGCGCGATATGGAGGCTGATGCGCTCAAGGCAGCAGACCTTGAGCGGTTGAAGGCCATCGTCGAGGCTGGCGGGGCTTGATCACGGCAAACCCGCAGCGGTTCAACGGCCGCTGAGACGACGAGGCCGTCGATACTCCTGATGTTTTAGCAGGCTGCTGATAAAGTCATTCTCTCGGCATTTGGTAGATCATTTTGGAAATTGGCGATTGCCAAATCTTCCGTCATCTCTGTGCTTGTTACAGAGACCCTTTCAGCCCAAGTCCTTGGGCTGAAAGGGGCCAATGACCCGGCAGACGCCGGGTCATTGGCCCCGCCACAAGGGCGAGGATGACGGGGAGTGGGGTGCCGCTTTCGTCAAATCATCAACGTCAGGTTTTTCAGCAGCCTGTTAGAGAAATGGCTTGCGAGACAAAACCGTGTCAGATGTCGACGGCAGCATCCTTGAAGATTTGCGAGGCCTCGCCGGCGGTCATGCGGCGCAGGTCGGTTTCGTCGCGGCGGCGGGAGAACATCTCGGTTGCCATCAGCTGGTCGGCGAGGTCCGCCGGCAGCGAGAGGACCACGCGGGCCTCGTCCGAACGAAGATCGGTCAGCGACGAGCGCTTGGCGGTGATCATGCCGCCGGCCACCGTGTTGTTGGTGTCCGGATCGATCAGGATGAAGGCGCCGGTGGTGCGGTTCTGTTCATAGGAGTCAAAGACCGCATTCTCGTCGAAGGAAAGATGGACTTTGCCGATGCCGTTCATGGGCAGGACGCCCGTCCGCTGGTTCCAGCTGCCGGTCTTCAGGTCGAGCTGGCTGAACGGGTTGGCGGTGACGCGTTGGCGCCGCGAGCCGCTTTTCAGCCAGTAGCGCCGGCCCGGCTGAATGCCTTCCGACTGCAGGGCAACGAGCTGGGCATCGAAATCGAGGCCGACCTGCGGCTGGCTGTCGATTGAGACGATCATGTCACCGCGAGAGACGTCGACCTGGCGGTCGAGCACCAGCGTGATTGCATCACCGGCAACCGCGGCATTGCGCACGAGGTCGAAGGTGATGATCTTGGTGACATTGGCCACCATGCCGGAAGGCAGGATGACGACGCTGTCGCCCGGCTTGACCGAGCCGCCGGCAACCGTGCCCTGATAGCCGCGAAAGCTTTCTCCGGGGCGCGAAACGCGCTGCACCGGCAGGCGGAAGCCAACGGTCTGGGCGGAGCGGATCGTTGCCAGTTCCAGCACTTCGACCAGTGTCTGGCCCTCATACCAGGGCATCGAAGCCTTGCCGTCATAGACGACGTTCTCGCCCTTCAGCGCCGACATCGGGATGGCGGTGATCTGGCGTACGCCGAGCGATACGGCGAGCTCGCGGAATTCGTGGGTTATCTGGTCAAAACGGGCGCGGTCATAGCCGACCAGGTCGAACTTGTTGACGGCCAGCACGAACTGCTTGATGCCCATCAGCGAGGCAATCGTCGCATGGCGGCGGGTCTGCTCAAGCAGGCCGGTACGGGCATCAACGAGCAGCACGGCGAGATCGGCGGTCGAGGCGCCGGTTGCCATGTTGCGGGTGTATTGTTCATGGCCGGGGGTGTCGGCGACGATGAAGGAGCGCTTGTCGGTGGCGAAATAGCGATAGGCGACATCGATGGTGATGCCCTGTTCGCGCTCTGCCTGCAGACCGTCGAGCAGCAGCGCGAAATCGGGCAGGCCGAGATCGTTCTGCTTGCCTGAATCACGGCGCAGGGTTGCCGCCTGGTCTTCCTTGACGGCCTTGGTATCCCAGAGCAGGCGGCCGATCAGGGTGGACTTGCCGTCATCGACAGAGCCGCAGGTGATAAGGCGCAACGGTCGCGTGTCGCGCGGCAGGCGAGGGGTCTCGGCGGCCGGGAAGGCGGTCACGGTGCCAGTGGTCGCCTCGACGGCTTGAGCGATTGCGGAAACGGTCATCAGAAATATCCTTCACGCTTCTTCTTTTCCATCGAGCCGGACTGGTCGCGGTCGATGGCGCGGCCCTGCCGTTCGGAAACCGTGGCGATTTCCAGTTCGGCAATGACCTCTTCGAGGTTTGTGGCTTGGGAGGGAATGGCGCCCGTTAGCGGAAAGTCGCCAAGGGTGCGGAAACGGATCGAGCCGTGCTGGACGGTTTCGCCCGGCAGCAGTTCCAGCCGTGGGTCTTCGGCCAGGATCATCATCCCGTCCCGCTCGACGTACGGGCGCTCCTTGGCGTAGTAGAGCGGCACCAGCGGAATGTCCTCCACCTGGATGTAGCGCCAGATATCGACCTCGGTCCAGTTCGACAGCGGGAAGGCGCGCACGCTTTCGCCCTTGCGGATCATGCCGTTATAGATGTTCCAGAGTTCAGGCCTCTGGGCACGCGGATCCCAGCGATGCTCGGGCGTGCGGAACGAATAGATGCGCTCCTTGGCACGGCTGGCTTCCTCATCGCGGCGTGCGCCGCCGAATGCGGCATCAAAACCGCCGGCATCCAGCGCCTGACGCAGGCCTTCGGTCTTCATGATGTCGGTAAACAGCGCCGACCCGTGGGTAAACGGCGTAACGTTCTCGGCCTTGCCGCGCGGATTGATGTGCTCGATGAAGTCGAGATCGTATTTCTTGACGATGTCGTTGCGGAACGCGATCATCTCGGCAAATTTCCAGCCGGTGTTCACATGCAGCAGCGGGAACGGCACGCGGCCGGGATAAAACGCTTTTCGCGCCAGATGCAGCAGGACGGACGAATCCTTGCCGACGGAATAGAGCATCACCGGCTTTTCGAACTCGGCGGCCACTTCGCGAAAGATGTGGATCGCTTCGTTCTCAAGCGCTTTGAGATGCGGATCGAGCGGTGTCTTTGCAGTCTGCGGATTATGCAGTTCCGTTTCCGGAAGAGTACTGGGCATTTCAAATCTCCGGGAGTGTCTGTGGTGCGAGCCTGCGCGGATTATCGCGCAATGCTGCTGGCAATGGGGCTGCTAGAGAGAGGGCTGCTGGAAAGCGGACTGCTTGAGATCGATGAGGTTTGCGGGATCGTCGAGGCTGCGGTTTCTGCGACATGGAGGCCGCATTCGCGCTTCTCGTCGTTTTCCCACCACCAGCGGCCGGCGCGCTCTGGCTCGCCCGGCTTGATGGCGCGGGTACAGGGCTCGCAGCCGATCGACGGGTAACCACGGGCGTGCAGCGGATTGACCGGTATCGCTTCATCAGCGACATGGGCACGGATCGTCTCGATGTCCCAGTCGGCAAGCACATTGATCTTGATCAGGCCACGGTCGAGATCGGCCTCGGCAAACGGCGTTTCGGCACGGTTGCCCGACTGGCCGCGGCGCAGGCCGGTGATCCAGAAGGATGCGCCCTCGAGTGCACGCGCAAGAGGCTTCACCTTGCGCGCGCCACAACAGGCGTGCCTGGCTTCGACGCTGTCGTAAAAGCCGTTCAAACCGTATTTGGCAGCGTAGGCGTCGATATCGTCCTGCTCGGGATAAAACCGCTTGATCAGGATGCCATAGGTTTCTTCTGTTCTGTCGATCAGCGCCACGGTCTCGTTGAACAGGCGGCCGGTTTCAAGCGTCGAGACTTCGATGCTGTGCCTGCCGGTGCCGATAGCAGCGGTAATGACCTGATCTTCGATGCCAAGGCTGGTGGTGAAGACCGACTTGCCATCCAGCGAAGCGATCAACGCCAGCCGTCCGGAAAGATCGAGGCTTTCCAGCTGGCTGTTGAGCGCTGTGGCGCGGTTTTCAAGCGATGCGGATGTCATGGGAGGATATCCTGTTCTGTTGTCAGGGAATATCGCAGCCATGTGTGACAAAAGACAGAAAAACGGATTTCTAATGTTGGCGGATCAGAGCAAATATCTCTCTGATCGGCAAAAAACGCAGAATAGCGCCGGAATGAGCGGTTTTAAGCATAAAATCTATGATTTTTATAGTTTATTGCGGTGGTTTTGTCCGTCCCGCTGTTGGTATTCGCGCGCGGCATCCGTGGTTTCGATGTTGCCAGGACAGAATGTTGAAGAGCCGCGCAAAGGCCCGGCTCTTCAACAGGCTCGTGATGTAAAGACAGGTTCAGGCCTTAAAACTCCACCCAATCCGCGCCTTCAGCTCGCCCCGCCAACGGCGTAGACCTTCGCCAGCTGGGGGACGTGCATTGGCGCCGGGCGGCTTGAGCTGCGTGCGGCGACGGCCGGCCTGCTATCGCGATCGCCGCCGGTCTTGAAACGGGTCAGGAGTTGCGTCAATGCGCCGGCCTCGTTGGCAAGGCTGTGGCTCGCTGCAGTGGATTCCTCGACCATGGCGGCATTCTGCTGGGTGCCCTGATCGATGGTGTTGACGGCGGTGTTGATCTGCTTGATGCCGGAGGATTGTTCGCGGGCACTTTCGACGATCGCGGTCACGTGGGTGCTGATTTCCTGGACCTCGGCGATGATCCCTTCGAGCGCCGTGCCGGTTTCGCGCACCAGCGAAACCCCGGAGCGGACCTGTCCGCTGGAGGCTGCAATCAGCGTCTTGATCTCCCTTGCTGCCTGGGCCGAGCGCTGGGCAAGTTCGCGCACCTCCTGGGCAACGACGGCAAAACCCTTTCCCGCTTCACCGGCCCGTGCCGCCTCGACACCGGCATTCAAGGCGAGAAGGTTGGTCTGGAAGGCGATATCGTCGATGACGCCGATAATGTTGGAGATTTCGCGCGAGGAGGCTTCGATGCCGCTCATCGCGTCGATGGCATTGGCGACGATATGGCCGGAGCGTTCTGCAGCGCTGCGGGTGCGCACCACCAGTGAACCGGCTTCCTCCGCCCGCTTGCTGGCATCCGAGACAGTAACCGAGATCTGGTCAAGCGCGGCGGCGGTCTCCTCGACGGAGGCGGCCTGCTGTTCGGTCCGCCGGGAAAGATCGGCGGCGGCCGAGCGAATTTCGGATGCACCGGCGCTGATGCCGCGCGCCGTTTCGCCGACCGAGCGCAGCGCATCCTCAAGATTGCCGACCGAGCTGTTGAAATTGCTGCGCAGCGCATCGAGATGGGCGGCAAGGGCCGTATCGATCCGGTAGGTCAGGTCGCCTTCCGCCAGCTTGTCGAGACCGAAGGCAAGTGCGGAGACTGCTGACTGTACTTCTGCCGCCTCGGCAGCCTTCTGGGCTTCGCGCTCTTGCCGGTCGCGTTCGGAGAGCGAACGATTGCTCTCCGCTTCCTCTTCAAGACGCAGGCGATCATGGGCATTGTCGCGGAAAACCGCGATGGCGCCGGCCATCTGGCCGATCTCGTCGCGGCGGCCCTCGCCGAAGATCGCGACATCGAGATTGCCGCCCGCCAGCTGCCGCATGGCTTCGCGCAGCCGTGTCAACGGCCGGAACAGACCGGCGATGACGAACCAGACTGTGGCCGCAAGCGCTGCCATTGCAAACGCTGCGATGACTGCCTTCGACAGGATGAGGCTGTCTTTTTCCGCCTTGGCAGCCACCAGCTCGCGGTTCGCCTCTGTCAGCTGCAACTCGATCAGTTCGCCGATCCGCAGGCTGAGAGGATCGATGACGGTATAGAGTTCCTTGTCGATGAACTGTTCGAAGGCGGGGCGATCGCGCCGCTGCATGATGTCCTGCAGGTTCTGGATTGCCGCAGCACTTGCCGTCCTTGCCGCGTCAAACGCATCGGCCAGCATCTTTTCAGCTTCGGTCAGCTTGGTTGCCTCATAGGCAAACCATTTCGCCTCGATGGTCATAAGGGCATCCGCGACGGCCTTGGCGCCGGCATTCCAGTCGAGCGCGCCGCTGCGCACCTTGTGGGCGGTATCGACGATATTGACCGCATACATGTCGGCAACGGTCTTCAGCTGCGCGACGGGCACCAGCCGGTCGGCAACGATGGATTCGGTGCGCTTGGAAATGGAGTTCATTGCGTTGAAGGCCGTGACGATCATCACGACCATCGAAAGGGCGATCAGAAACAGGCAGGTGAGCAAGCGTGATTTGATTGTCATGGTCTACTTCTCGGTTGCCGGCAAGGCACGCGTCCGCATGCGATGGCAGCGCGAACGAACGCGCCGGCACGCGACAACGATTGGCCTTGGCAAGGTGGTTGTGACGATCGGGCGGGACACCGGAAACAGAGGGCGATGTCCCGTCATGGGCCGCCGCCAAGTGTCCGCTCTGCCACCGAGATTAACAATTGAAGATTAAAAATGATTAAATTATAAGTTGTATTTGGGGTTTGCTGCATGTTTTCTAGGCAGGAAGCTAAAAATTCGTGCAAATCCGGTCGCTGCGCAGGAAAATTGCGCAGGTCAAAGAACGCCTTGCGCCTGCGCATCGGTCGGTTGGAAGTCACCGCCTTCGGGCAACGGCCTTCCGGTGAAGGTTCAACGGTCGCTGGTTTCCCAACGCGGGTTGATCCACGGCTCCTGATTGGAGCGGGGCAGGGGCTGCTTGCCGAGGATATGGTCGGCGGCCTTTTCGCCGGTCATGATCGAGGGGCCGTTCAGATTGCCATAGGTGACATGCGGGAAGATCGAGCTATCGGCAACGCGAAGGCCATCGACGCCGATGACGCGGGTTTCCGGGTCGACCACCGCCATCGGATCGTTCCTGTCGCCCATCCGGCAGGTACCACAGGGATGATATGCGCTTTCCAGATGCTCGCGCAGGAAGGCGTCGATCTGTTCGTCGGTCGTCACGCTTTCGCCCGGCTGGATTTCCGGGCCGCGATACTGGTCGAACGCCTGCTGGCCGAAGATCTCGCGGGTGAGACGGACGCAGTGGCGGAATTTCTCCCAGTCTTCCGGATGGCTCATATAGTTGAACTGGATGACCGGGTCGGCCTTAACGTCCGGCGAGCGCAGTGTCACGCTCCCACGCGATTTCGAGTGATTGTAACCGACATGCACCTGGAAGCCGTGGCTCTTGGCCGCCGCCTTGCCATCATAGGAAATCGCCACCGGCAGGAAGTGATACTGGATATCCGGCTGCTTGATGCCGGGCGCGGAGCGCAGGAAGGCACAGGCCTCGAACTGGTTGGAGATACCGAGCCCCGATTTGGTGAACATCCACTGGGCACCTGCAACCCCCTGCCAGAACCAGGGCAGCCACGAATAAAGCGACACGGGTTTGGTCGAAACCTGCTGGAAATAGAACTCCATATGGTCTTGAAGGTTGGCGCCGACGCCTGGCCGGTCGGCCTTCACCTCGATGCCCATCTCCTTCAAATGCGCGCCTGGGCCGATGCCCGACAGCATCAGCAGTTTTGGCGAGTTGAACGAGGAGGCAGAGACGATCACCTCGCGATTGGCCTTCACTACCTCGATCTTGCCGCCACGTTCGATCTCGACGCCGGTAGCCCGGCCATTCTCGATGACAATTTTGCGGGCATAGCAGCGGATGATTTCAACATTCGGCCGCTTCAGGGCAGGCTTGAGATAAGCGGCTGCCGCTGACCAGCGCCTGCCATTGTGGACCGTCTGCTCCATCAGGCCGAAACCTTCCTGCTTGGAGCCGTTATAATCGTCGGTGAGCTCGAAACCGGCCTGCTGTCCGGCATCGACGAAGGCCTTGAACAGCGGGTTTTTGTAGGAGCCGCGCTTGACGTGCAGCGGCCCGTCGGTGCCACGCCAGCCCTCTTCGCCGCCATGCGAATTTTCCATCCGCTTGAAATAGGGCAGCACGTCGGCATAGCCCCAGCCGCGGGCACCAAGCTCTTCCCACTCGTTATAGTCTTCCATCGAACCGCGCACATAGACCATGCCGTTGATCGACGACGACCCGCCGATCACCTTGCCGCGCGGCGCGGTGATGCGCCGGTTGTTGAGGTTCGGCTCCGGCTCGGACAGGTAGCCCCAGTTGTAGCGGCTCATGCTCATCGGCCAGGCAAGCGCTGCCGGCATCTGGATGAACGGCCCGAAATCGCTGCCGCCGAATTCCAGCACCAGCACCGTATTCTTGCCGTCCTCGGACAGGCGGTATGCGAGTGCGGAACCTGCGGAGCCCGAACCGATGATGACGAAATCTGCAATGTGCATGGTGGTCGTTCTTTCCTGCTCTCGCATCCGCTGCCGGTTTTGGTGTCTGCTCATTTTCCTCCCGTCATCCTCGCCCTTGTGGCGGGGATCCAGCAGCGGCGCGTCTGCGCCGCTAAAAGACTCCTTTCACGCGACAGACGTCGCGTGGCTGGATTCCTGTGACAAGCACAGGAATGACGGAGGTATTTTCATGCCCCTGCCACAGGGCAGTTTATCAATACGGCGACTGAACCGGGCTCATCGCCACATAGACGCTCTTCAGCTCCGTGTAGTGATTGAGCGCCGCCAGCGAATTCTCCCGCCCGAAACCGGACTGCTTCGACCCGCCGAACGGCACTTCGACGGGGGCGAGGTTATAGGTGTTGATCCATAACGTGCCCGCTTCCAGCCGGTCGACGATGCGGTGCGCACGGGTGAGATCGCTGGTGAACACACCGGCCGAAAGCCCGAACTCGGTGCCGTTGGCGCGTTCGATCACCTCGTCCTCATTGTCGAAATCGAGCACGCACATGACAGGCCCGAAAATCTCCTCGCGGGCGATGGTCATGGTGTCGGTGACATCGGCAAACACGGTGGGCTGGATATAGGTGCCTTCCGCCGAGACATCGTTCGGGATACCGCCGCCGGTCAGAAGCTTAGCGCCCTCGGCCTTGCCCTTTGCGATATAGGCAAACACCTTGTCGAGCTGGGCGCGCGAGACCATCGGCCCGAGCTGGGTTTCCTCGGCCATCGGATCGCCGATGATGATCTTTTCGGTGCGCTCCTTGAGGCGGGCAAGGAACTTCTGCTTGATGCCCTTCTGCACGAAGACGCGGGTGCCGTTCGAGCAGACTTGGCCGGTCGAGTAGAAATTGCCGAGCATGGCGCCGCCGATGGCGCTTTCGAGATCGGCGTCGTCAAAGACGATCAGCGGCGACTTGCCGCCCAGTTCCATCGTCACATGCTTCAGCTGGGAGGCGGCAGCGCCCGCCACCTTGCGGCCGGTCTCGACCGAACCAGTGAGCGATACCTTGGCGACATCCTTGTGGTTGACCAGCAGCGGTCCGGTCGAGCGGTCACCCTGGATGACATTGTAGAGGCCTTTCGGCAGGCCGGCCTCAACTAAGATTTCGGCGATCTTCAAGGCGCCGAGCGGGGTGTTTTCCGATGGCTTGAACACCATGGCATTGCCGGCGATCAGCGCCGGCGCGCCCTTCCAGCAGGCGATCTGCTGGGGATAGTTCCAGGCGCCGATGCCGACGCAGACGCCAAGCGGCACGCGTTTGGTGAAGGCAAAATCGCCGCCAAGCGGGATGTAGTCACCGTTCAGCGCCGCCGCCGCGACCCCGCCGAAGAATTCGAACGCATCGGCACCCGAGGTCGGATCGGCGACGATGGTTTCCTGGATCGGCTTGCCGGTATCGAGCGTTTCCAGCTCCGACAGTTCGCGATTGCGTGTCCGCATGATGTCGGCGGCGCGCTTGAGGATGCGGCCGCGCGCCGTCGGGCTGATCGCTGCCCATTCGCCCTGCGCCCGCTTGGCGGCCGCGATCGCCCTGTCGACGATGGCGGGGGTGGCGGCATGTAGCCGGGCGATCACTTCTCCGGTCGCCGGATAGATGCTTTCAAAGGCGGCGCCGTCGATATCCTCGACATATTCGCCGTCGATGAAGTGGGAGGCTGGTGGCTGGGCTTTCATGTCATTCCCCTCGCGGAAAGCGTTTGGATTCTTCGAGATTGTCGAGATTCATGTGGTTGCGCATGTAGCGCTCGGATGCCTTTTGCAGTGGCTGATGATCCCAGGGATAATAGGCGCCATTGCGCAACGCCTCGTAGACCACCCAGCGCCGCGCCTGGCTTTCTCGCACGGCGGCGTCGAAGGCGTCCATGTCCCAACGGCTGTCGCGCATCGCCTGGAAGGCGCGCAACGTCGGCGCATGGGTGGGCACGGTGGCAAGGTTACGCAGTTCCAGCGGGTCGGCCTCGAGATCGTACAGCTGGTCCGGATCGAGCACGCAATGGACATATTTCCACTTGCCCTCGCGGATGCCGACCAGCGGCGCGTAGGAGCCTTCGGCGGCATATTCCATCAGCACCGGCGCGATACGCTCCGCGCCGTTGATCACCGGCACAAGGCTTTCGCCGTCGGTCCAGGGCATGATCTCGTCCATGGAAATCCCGGCGAGATCGCAGAGCGTCGGGGTGAGATCGAGGTTGGATGTCGGCGCCAGATGCAGGCCGGGCGTAATGCCGGGACCGGCGACCATCAGCGGTACACGGGCCGAACCCTCGAAGAAGTTCATCTTGAACCACAATCCGCGCTCGCCGAGCATGTCGCCATGATCCGAGCAGAACAGGATCAGCGTGTCGTCCAACATGCGGGTGCGGGTCAGCGTATCGACGAGTTCGCCAACTTTTTCGTCGAGATAGGAAATGTTGGCGAAATAGGCCTGTCGCGAACGCTTGACGTTCTCTTCGGTCACCGAAAAGTTCTGATAGTCGCAGGCATGGATCAGCCGCTGCGAATGTGGGTCCTGCTCAGCCAACGGGATGTCGCCGACTTTAGGAAGCAGCTGGTCGCAGTCGTTGTAGAGATCCCAGAATTTGCGGCGTGCCACATAGGGGTCGTGCGGATGGGTAAACGAGACAGTGACGGCCCATGGGCGGCGGGCTTCATCGCCGTGTTCGCGGCTGAGATGATAGAGCTTCTGGTTGGCCAGAAACGCCACCTCATCGTCATATTCCATCTGGTTGGTGATCTCGGCAACGCCGGCACCGGTGACGGAGCCGAGATTGTGATACCACCAGTCGATCCGCTCGCCCGGCTTGCGGTAATCCGGTGTCCAGCCGAAATCGGCGGGATAAATATCCGTCGTCAGCCGTTCCTCAAAGCCGTGCAGCTGATCCGGGCCGACGAAGTGCATCTTTCCCGATAGCGCCGTGTAGTAGCCGGCGCGGCGCAGATGGTGCGCATAGGTCGGGATCGACGAGACATATTCGGCTGCATTGTCGTAGACTTGCGTGCGGCTCGGCAATTGCCCGGCCATCAGCGAGGCACGGGCAGGGGCGCAGAGCGGCGAGGACGTGTAGTTGTTGCGGAAGCGCGCCGAGCGCTTGGCCAGCGCCTTCATATGCGGTGCATGCAGGAAGTCCGCCGGACCATCGGGAAAGAACTTTCCGTTCAGCTGATCGACCATGATGATGAGAATGTTCGGCCGGGTCATGCGGCATCTTTCTGTGTCTGGCAGGCATTGAGATTAAGCGTGATGTAATCGTCGGTGAGCGCGATCGAAGCCTCCGCCGTCACCGGCGAGGAGCCCAGCGCCCGGCGAATATAAAGCCCGTCGATCATCGCCGCCGTGCCCTCTGCGATGCGCTGCGCATCATCTGCGACACAGAGTTGCTTGAGGTTGGCGACGAGGTTGGAATGCAGCCTCCGCGCGTAGATCACCAGGAACCGCCGGGTCTCTTCCGAACGCTGCGCCTCGGAGTAGAAAGCCAGCCACGCGGCAATGGTTTCGGGGGCAAACTGGTCGGCCTGGAAACTGACGCGCACGATCGCCGACAGCCGGTCGCGGGGCGTCGCAGCAGCCCTGAGTTCCGTCACCGTATCGTCACGCAACTGCTTCAGAAGGGAGCGCACGGTCTCGACCAGCAATTGCTCCTTGCTGCCGAAATAGTGATGCGCCAATGCCGCCGAAACGCCGGCCTGCCGGGCGATGTCGGACATGGTCACCGACAGCGTGCCCTGATCGCCGATCACATGCAGCGCTGCATCGACAAGCGCCTTGCGGCGCACCGGTTCCATTCCGACTTTCGGCATCACTGTTCCCTTTGTTGGCGTCAGTGTATTTTTGATTGATCCATCAATCAATAAAAAAACAGACGCCGCGGCCAAGGATTTTCTTGCCATTGTGAGGGCCTCGGCTTCAACTGGCAATGGCCGCGCCGAGCGGCAGTGCAAGAGGATGCCACCCATGAAAATGCTGTTTTCGTCCTGGCAGGCATGGGCGCTGCTATCGGCTGCCTTTGCTGCTCTCACCGCCATCTTCGCCAAGATCGGCATCGAGAATGTCAATTCCGATTTCGCCACCTTCATTCGCACGATCGTCATTCTCCTTGCCATCGGCCTGATGCTGTTGCTGACCGGAAACTGGCAGGCACCGGCGAGTGTGTCCGGCAAAAGCTGGTTGTTTCTGGTCTTGTCGGGGCTTGCGACAGGAGCGTCCTGGCTCTGCTATTTCCGGGCGCTGAAAATAGGCAATGCCGCGCAGGTCGCGCCGGTCGATAAGCTGAGCGTCGTGCTCGTCGCCATGTTCGCCGTGCTGTTCCTCGGCGAGCGGCTCTCTCCAACCCATTGGCTCGGCGTCGGCATGGTCGGCTGCGGCGCGGTGCTCCTGGCGCTAAAGATTTGAACGCGAAATTTCGCAGCCGGGCAGCGTATTTTAAAATGTTGTTATTCTATCCAGGATTACATGTGTTGATGATGAAATATCTGGAGGTTGCATCATGGTTGAAGCTGTCAATATTGCTCTCAGGCCCTCGTTGAAGGAAAAATGGGGATGGTTTGTCGCCCTTGGCGTGGCGCTGATCATGGGCGGCGGCATTGCCTTCGGCAATGTCATGGCCGCGACGGTCGCCTCCGTCTATTATGTCGGCATGATCATGCTGATCGGCGGCGCGCTGCACCTGATGCAGGCTTTCCGCGTCAAGAAGTGGGAAAGCGTGTTCTACTGGATCCTCAGCGGTGCCTGCTACACGATCGCCGGCGTCTTTGCCTTCCTCAACCCGTTGCTCGCCTCTGCCGCTCTGACGTTGCTGATGGCCGTTGCTTTGGTCATCGCCGGAGGTTTTCGGATCTGGACGGCGTTCAAACTGCGGCCGCTCTCCGGGTGGGGATGGATCGCGCTTGGCGGCCTCGTCACGCTCATCGCAGGCCTGATCATCGCCGCCGGCTGGCCGGTCAACAGCCTGTGGATCCTTGGCCTGTTCCTGGCGATCGATCTGGTCATGCAGGGCCTTGCCCTCATCGCCTTCGGAGTGCTCGCCAAAGGGTAGCAACAGGTTGCAGAGCTGCGCCTGCGTTGTGCCGCTAACTTACGGCAGTCATTGAACTTTCATGAAACTGTCATGCTGGGGAAACGGAAAATTCAGGCATCGGGAACGATCTTGCGCGTGATCTCATATCGCCTCCGGAGCTCCCCATGTCCGCCGTCCCCGCCGAAATGCTGTCGCTTCGCCGTTTTGGTAACGACCAGATCGTTACGCTGGCAAAGCTCGCGATCGAAAACGCCTTCCAGCCGATCGCCGAGATCGCTACGGGTGCGGTGTTCGGCTACGAAACGCTGATGCGGGGTTTTGAGCGGCTGGGTTTCAAATCGCCGATCGAACTGCTCGACAAGGCCGAGGAGGCAGGGCAGCTTTTGGCGCTGGAGCACATGATCAACACCCGCGCCTTTGCCGGTTTTGCCAGCCTGCCGGATTTTTCCGCGCGCACCCTGTTCGTCAATTTCGACAGCCGGTTGATTGGCCAGGAAGGTGATCTGGTTGAGCGGCTTGGCAAGCACCTGAAACGATCGAATATTCCGCCATCGTCGATTTGTTTCGAGCTGTCGGAGCGGTTCGACAGCGGCGCGATGCCCGACTTTTCCGGGCTGGTGAAGCGTCTGCGGCTGGCCGGGTTCAAGCTGGCGATCGATGATTTCGGCGCAGGTTTCAATGGCTTGAAACTGCTGTGCGACCAGCCGGTTGACTATGTGAAGATCGACCGGCATTTCATCTCCGGCATCGAATCCAGCCCGCGCAAGCGTCATATGGTGCGCCACACGGTCAATACCGCTCATGTTCTCGGCACAAGGGTGATCGCCGAAGGGGTCGAGACCGAAGCCGAATTCGCCATCTGCCGCGATCTCGGCTGCGATCTCGTCCAGGGCTATTTCGTCGCCCGTCCGACCGTGCATCTCGCCGATCTGCAGCCTGCCTATCCGCATCTGGAACAGACCGCCGGCGCGCGGCGCCAGTCGACCTCGCTCGACAGTATCCTCATCCGCAAGCAGATCGAGCAGGTGCCGGCGCTGCGCGAGAATGACGATCTGGATTCGGTATTCGAACTCTTCCGCCGCTCGCCACAGCGCAGCTTCTTTCCTGTTTTGAACGCCAATGGCGAGCCGCGCGGCGTGCTGCATGAATATCACGTCAAGGAAATGATCTATCATCCCTTCGGCCGCGACCTGCTGAAGAACCGTCTCTATCAGCGTCATATCTCGCATTTCGTCAGCCCGGCGCCGATTGCCGATCTGGAAACGCCGGCCGATGAGATGCTGAAGATATTTGCCGGCATGGACGGCAGCGATTGTGTGATCCTGACGGAAAACATGCGCTATGCCGGCATCCTGTCGGCGTCGTCGCTGTTGAAGATCATCAGCGAAAAGCAGCTGAAGACGGCGCAGGAGCAGAATCCGCTGACCGGCCTGCCCGGCAACCGCGCCATTCGCGACTATGTTCAGGGCGCAGTCCTTGATGCCGACGAGGCACGCTATTTCTGCTATTGCGATTTCGACAGCTTCAAGCCGTTCAACGATCACTATGGTTTTCAGAAGGGCGATCTGGCCATCTCATTGTTTGCCGCCCTGATGCGCCGCCATTTCATCGGCGAGGAGAAGTTTTTGGGCCATGTCGGCGGCGACGATTTCTTCATCGGCGTCAGCGGCTGGACACGGGAGGAGGTCTCGACCGTTCTTTCCCGCGTTCTGTCGGAATTTCGCAGCGACGTGCGCCTGCTCTATTCGCCTGATCACCGCGAGGCCGGCTATATGACCGGCCATGGCCGCAGCGGCGAGACCTCCGTCTTTCCGCTGATGCGGTGCTCGATTGCCGTGCTCATCCTGCCGGAAGGCTTTGTCTTCTCCGACGCCCAAGCCGTCAGCGCCCGCATCGCCGAGATCAAGGCCCTCGCCAAGGACAGCGATGACGGCCTGGTCTTCGAAACGTTTGGTGCCGTGCAGGGCTGATGGCACATCGCGCCAATCTTCAAACGAAAACGGGCTGAAACCCATCATGGGTTCCAGCCCGCTTCTGCATGATCCCGAAGCGTCTGACCGCGATCGGGTACGCTCATGCTGACGGTATCAGTGCATAACCGGCGTCACTGCGGTTGCCTGATGCTTCTTGCCCATCGTCTCATAGGCGATCGTCACTTTTTCACCGACCTTGAGACCCGGATTCTTGAAGGACGCCGGCAGCATATATTTGGTGCCGTTCTTCAAGGTCACGGTCATCGCCTTCATGTCATAGGCGCGGATGGTGCCGGTCGTGGTGCTGGCCGCAAAGGCAGCCGATGACAGGAAGATGGCGGAAAGGATCGTCAATGAGGTCAGAAGAGCACGCATGGTGTCGTCCTTGTTTGGTCTCGCATCGGGACCGTCTCAAAACCGTCCGAAGCCCGTCGCGTCGCGGCTGGGGAGCCGCCGGCGGCTCCCGGTTCGACTGTAACGCTAGGCCGGGTTTTTGGCGGTTTCAAATTAAAGAAACTTAATGTTTGCGCGGTTGCGGACGGCGCAATTTTGCCATTATGCAGCGCAGCGTTGGCTGCTCAAGGCCTTTCGAGTCGAAACGCTACGGGTGGCGGATGAAAAACAGCGGCTTTGTCGTTCAGACTGTAGAAAAAGTTATTTTCTCGTCATTTGGGAGGTCGATTGGGAAATTTGCGATTGTCAAACCATCCGTCATTCCTGTGCTTGTCACAGGAAACCATCCAGCTCAAGTCCTTGAGCTGAAAGGGTCTTTTGACCCGACAGACGTCGGGTCGCTGGATCCCCGCCACGAGGGCGAGGATGACGGAGAGTGGGGTGCCGCTCTCCACAGATAATGGTTTTCAGTGTTTGTCGGCAATTTGAACCGCTTTGCCGTTTCAGCCCGGCGCGCTAGATAACCGGTCAGCACCGATCAAGGAGAACACCGTGAGCCTGCCGAGCGAAATGACCTATGTCGATCTTCCGTCCCCTGGCGGTCCGGAAAAGATGGTTTTGACACGCGGGTCGTTGCCCGAAATGAAGCCCGGCGACATCCTGATCCGTGTCGAGGCGGCGGGTGTCAACCGGCCGGATGTGCTGCAGCGGCTCGGCAACTATCCGCCGCCGCCAGGCGCAAGCCCGATCCTCGGGCTGGAGGTTGCCGGCGAAGTGGTGGCGATGGGCGAGGGCGCCGAAGGCTTCATCGTCGGCGATAAGGTCTGCGGTTTGGCCAATGGCGGCGGTTATGCCGAATTCTGCGCGCTGCCGGCAACGCAGGCGATGCCCTGGCCGAAAGGCTATGACGCGGCACGCGCTGCCGCACTACCGGAAACCTTCTTCACCGTCTGGGCCAATGTCTTCCAGATGGCCGATCTGGTCGAAGGCGAAAAGATCCTCATCCATGGCGGCTCCAGCGGCATCGGCACCACCGCCATCCAGCTGGCCCGCGCCTTTGGCGCCGAAGTCTTCGTGACGGCCGGCAGCAAGGACAAGTGCGACGCCTGCGTGTCGGTGGGCGCCAAGCGGGCGATCAACTACCGCGAGGAGGACTTCAAGTCTGTGATCCTTGAGGAAACCGGCGGACGCGGCGTCGATGTCATCCTCGACATGGTCGGTGCTCCCTATTTCGACCGCAACATTGCGAGCCTCGCCAAGGATGGCCGCCTGTCGATCATCGCCTTCCTCGGTGGCGCCACCGTCGAAAAGGCCAATATTGCTGCCATTCTCGGCAAGCGCCTGCACATCATGGGCTCCGCCATGCGGCCGCGCACTGCGTCCGAAAAAGAGGCGATCCGCGACGATCTGGAGGACAATGTTTGGCCGCTTCTGGAAGACGGCGATATCGCGCCGGTGATGCATGCGATCGTGCCGTTTTCAAAGGTTGCCGAGGCACACCGATTGATGGAAGCCGGCGATCACATCGGCAAGATCGTCATGACGTTCTAAAGTCTAAAGCAGGGGCTCTTGCAATCGGCAAGACTCGGATTACCTTTATCTCATCATCAATTGAACGAAAGGAAGGTGATCCAGTGTCTAATGAGATTTTAAACCTCGTAACGGGCATGGGAGTTGTAGTGATCGGAACGAGGCAGCCCTCGATCTGAACCCACCTTCCTGCGGGTCGTGTCTTTGAGAAGATACGGTCCGGGCCTCTTACCTGGCCAAAACTCATGGAGGGCCGCTGTGAAGCGGCCCTTTTTGTTGTCCGCTATTCACGACAGTGAAAATCTCAGAATTCACCCGCAACGCCAAGCCGCACGCCGGGTGCGGTTCCCGCGGCCACCGAGATCGCGCCATTGACGGTGACCGGGATTGTCAGGTCCAGCGTATGCGCGAGCGAGAAGCTTCCGGCCACTTCCCCATGAAATGTTGCCATATTGGCGGCCCAGGCCGTCTTTCCGGGGCCGGACGGCGTCACCGCCGCAGCCATCGCCATGGCGGCAGCAATCCCGCGCCGGCTTTCCTTTTCAAGATTCGACGTTCTGCGCTTGAGCGATGACACATCGTCGGAAAGACCGTTGATATCGAAGTTCGACGTGGCAAGATTGCCGGATGCATCGCTGGTGACGATCCGCACCGGCCCCTGCTGCGCTGCCCGGCTGGCAGCGGAATCGATCCCCGGCATCGTGTAGGTGCTCGACGCGGTACCGATCGCCACCTGATTGTCGCGGCTGGTGGTGGCGCCGGCGCCCACCGCCGTGGCGTTAGCATGCGTCGCCGATGCTCCACTGCCCAGCGCCGTTGCATTGCTGCCCGAGGCCGTCGATCCGAAACCGGCAGCTAGCGCGTTGTCGCCGGAGGCCTGGGCATTGGCCGCACCGGCGGCATTGTTGCCGGAGATCACCCCGGATTGGACGACTGTATTGAAGCTCTCGAGTGCCGCAAGCGCTGAGCCGACATCGGTATAGTCCGTGCCGCGCAACGTATAGCGCGGGCCTGTGAAAACCCGGGTCGTGCTGTTGAAGGAGGCGCCGCCGCCAAGTGCGGTTGCGAGCTCGTCGTCGCTTGCAGCCGCCCTGTCGTTGACCGCCTGCAACTGGCGGACATTGACGGCATCGGTATCCGCCGTGCCGCCGGCCACATTGGTGATCTGGCGTTCGCTACCGGCAGAACCGATGGAAAGCGCGCCCCTGGTCGAGGCGACGGCGACATTGCTGAAAGCTTCGAGGCCGCCGTTCATGCCGGCCCGGTCGGCAATCGAATCCGAACCGAGCGCAACGCCGCCGGCGGCCGATACGGCCGCGTCGCGGCCAAGGGCGATGCCATCGGTGGCGGTGACGCTGCCGCGCAAGCCGAACGCGAGGGCGTTCTCTGCCCCGACGGCGGTCACGGCTCCCGTGCCCATGGCGATGGCGTTGGCATCGTTGGCGACGGGGGCCGCCGCACCCACCGCGCCCAGCCCGTCAATCTTGCCGGAACCGATGGAAATGCCCTTGGTGCTGTCGATCTCCACACTCTTCGCACTCAACCCACAGTCGCCGGGTGCGGTCACCAGATTACCGTTCTTGTCGCGCACCGTGGCACCGATATTCTTGCCGCTGAGCACATCGACAACGTTGACGTTCACATCGCCGATAATTGCGTTCAATACCGGGTCAAGCAAGCCGCCGAGGATGCCTGTCGCTGTATTTGCGACCTGATTCAGCACCGGAATATCGACGCTGAGACCGGAACAGACATCGACAAGCGATTCTGCCCGGACCTCTCCGGATTGAAAATAGACTGACAGCGCCATCAGGCATGATGTCCCAAGCAGAAGTGAAGATCGCGTTCTCATGGCGTGTCTCGCAACTGAAGATATACAACTATTGCGATAACATGATTAACAGCCTATTATTGCTTAGTGAAAACTTATGCAATCTAAAGTGCGTGACTCCTTGCCCTTGTGAGGTGCCTGCGTGTTCAGGCGCCGAAGCGTCCGAGGGCTGGTATCTTGATGGCCGGGTAGCGCACATCAAAACCGGCAACCAGCCCCATGAAATGCACCTCGAAGCCGCTGCGCAGGCCGGCCGAGACCCCAAGCAGCCCGTACAGTGTCGCATGCATGTCCATCCCGTCGGCATCGATCGAAAACAGCTTGCCCTCCGGCAGATAGTCGCGGCCGACGGCATCGGGCGGCAGCACCGCGCCAAGCTCCGGCACCGAGCGCAGCACATGGGCGACAAAGGTGTTGGAGTTAGGCCCGGGCCAGATCCGGTAGCCGCCGGGCTTCGAATAGGGATAGGACTGGATCGCCTGCTCGACCTTCGGGATGAGCCGCGTGGCTTCCGCGCCCTTGACGCTGGTGACCAGGTTCGGCGTGTTCGAGTACCAGCGCGCATCGGCCGGATAGCCGTTGCGGCGAATCGGCGAGCCCCAGCCGACCTTGTCGTAGCGATTGTAGGCCGTATCGCCCTGTCCCTTCGTGACGATCCAGGAGTGGCTGGCGACCGCGCCCTTCATGCCACCGGTTGTGGCGGAAAAAATGTAGATCGCAGCATCCTGATCGTCACTCGGCTTGGGCAGGATATGGGCCGACGTCCAATCCGCTTCCCGCCAGTTGACCGGCCTTTCCTTGACATACCACCAGCCGGCAGACGCCAGCGCCGGCAGCAGATAGACAAACAGGATTGCAAGAAACAGCCTGCGAAGAAATTTCATGGGTACGTCCGGGTTTTGCGTTGCTTTGTCTTGGTCTAAAGACAGGGGAGAAGTTGGATTTTTGAGGGCACAACCATGTCGAACCCGGTTCTTGTTGAAGTCACGCGCGGCAATTTGGTCGAAAGCCGCCATCGCGGCATGGTCATCGTTGTCGATGGCGACGGGAAGACTGTATTTTCGCTCGGCGATACCGACGCCGGCGTCTTTCCGCGCTCGGCCTGCAAGGCCATGCAGGCGCTACCTCTGATGGAAACGGGCGCTGCCGATGCTTACGGTTTCGACAAGCGGGCCCTGGCGCTGGCCTGTTCCTCGCACAATGGCGAGCCGGAACATGTGGCGCTCGCCGCCGAAATGTTGGCGGCAGCGGGCAGGGACGTTTCGACGCTGGAATGCGGCGCCCACTGGTCGATCAATCAGGATACCATCGTTAGCCAGGCGCGCTTGCTGGAACACCCGACGGCACTGCACAACAACTGCTCCGGAAAACATGCCGGTTTCATCTGCGCCTGCTGCCATAGCGGCGAGGAGCCCGCCGGTTACGTCGGTTATGACCATCCGTTGCAACGCGAAATCCGTGGCGCCATGGAAAGCCTGACGGGGGCGGTGCTTGCTCACGACAATTGCGGCACCGATGGCTGCTCGATCCCCACCTATGCTGTGCCCTTGAAGGGGCTTGCCCATGGCTTTGCCAAGATGGCGACCGGCAACGGCCTGGAATCGCTACGCGCCAAGGCTTCCAAGCGCCTGATCGAGGCCTGCATGGCCGAACCCTTCTATGTCGCAGGCAGCAAGCGCGCCTGCACAAGGTTGATGCAGACGGCCCCCGGCCGCATCTTTGCCAAGACCGGTGCCGAAGGCGTGTTCTGCGCCGCCATTCCGGAAAAAGGCATCGCCATTGCGCTCAAATGCGAAGACGGTACCACCCGTGCCGCCGAAGCCATGATCGCCGCCACTCTCGCGCGCTTCTTCACCGACGAACCGGAATTGCACCAAAGCCTGATGGCGCAGGCCAACCATGCGATGAAAAACTGGAACGGCATCCATGTCGGCGATGTCCGGGTCACCAGTGCTTTTGCGGCTTGATCGTCGCCTTGAAGGCTATAACGCTATGCGTTCTGTTTAACGCCAATGACAAACATTGAAGGGTGGTTTGACCAAAGTGGATATTCCACTCTCCTTCATCCTCGCCCTTGTGGCGGGGATACAGTGACCCGACGTCCGTCGGGTCAAAAGACCTTTCAGCCCAAAGACTTGAGCTGGCTGGATTCCCGTGACGAGCACAGGAATTGTCTGTGACTTTTGTGCTTTACTGTTCTTGAGGCTGGCGATGCGATCCCCGGGGTGGCC
>UBTA01000071.1 GCA_900468065.1 Hyphomicrobiales bacterium
AACGGGGAGAAGGGACAAGTGGCAACCTCGGTCATCCCCTCTCCCCGCCTGCGGGGAGAGGGCTAGGGTGAGGGGCCTTCTGGTCCCATTCAAAGTTACAGAGGACAACACCATGCCCAAACCAAACCCTCGTCACCCCAACTTCCCCATTCCCGGCGGCCCGGAACTGCGTGCCAAGGGCTGGCGGCAAGAGGCTTTGTTGCGGCTGCTGGAGAATGTGCTGTCGGTTGGCGAGGATCCGGACAACCTGATCGTCTATGCGGCGCTTGGAAAGGCTGCGCGCAATTGGGCGTCCCACAGGGCGATCGTCAAGACGCTCATGGAGATGGACGAGGACCAGACGCTGGTGATCCAGTCGGGCAAGCCGGTGGGGCTACTCAAGACCCATGCCAAGGCGCCGCTGGTGATCATGGCCAATTGCAATATCGTCGGCCAATGGGCAAAGGCCGAGGTGTTCTATGAGCTGGAAAAGCAGGGGCTGATCTGCTGGGGCGGGCTGACGGCGGGCGCCTGGCAATATATTGGCAGCCAGGGCGTCATCCAGGGTACCTATGAAATCTTCATGCGCATCGCCGAAAACCGGTTTGGCGGCGATCTCGCCGGCCGTTTCATCCTGACGGCGGGCCTTGGCGGCATGGGCGGGGCGCAGCCGCTGGCAGGCCGCATGGCGGGTGCTGCGATCCTCTGCATCGATATCGACCCCGTCCGCGCCGAAAAGCGAAAAGACATCGGCTATCTCGAACATGTGGCGCCCGACCTCGATACGGCGCTGGCAATGATCGATCAGGCCGTCAAGGAAAAACGCGCCACCTCCATCGGTCTTGTCGGCAATGCGGCGGCCCTTTATCCGGAAATTGCCAAACGCGGCATCGTGCCGGATATCGTCACCGACCAAACCTCGGCCCATGATCTGGTCTACGGCTATGTGCCGAAGGGCATGAGCATCGAGGAGGTCAAGCGGCTTCGCGTCGAGGGCCAAGGGCAGCTGATGGCCGCCAGCCGCGCTTCGATCGTCGATCACGTCCGGGCAATGCTCGAATTCCAGGCGAAGGGCGCGGAAGTCTTCGACAATGGCAACCTGATCCGGACGCAGGCGCGGGAAGGCGGCGTCGCCAACGCGTTCGATATCCGCATTTTTACCGAGGCTTATCTGCGTCCGCTGTTTGCCCGGGCCATCGGGCCGTTTCGCTGGATGGCACTGTCGGGTGAGGAGAGCGACATCGCCCGTATCGACGATCTTTTGCTGGAGATGTTTCCGGACAACAAGATCGTTACCAACTGGATCAAGTTGGCGCGTGAAAACGTCCCCTTTGAAGGCCTGCCCGCCCGCATTGCCTGGCTCGGCCATGGCGAGCGGACGGAACTGGCGGTCGCTGTCAATGCGCTGGTCGCATCCGGGGACCTCAAGGGGCCGATTGCCTTTTCGCGCGATCATCTCGACGCCGGTGCCATGGCGCATCCGAACATCATGACCGAACGGATGAAGGACGGCTCCGACGCCATTGCCGACTGGCCATTGCTCGATGCGATGCTGTTGTGTTCGTCGATGGCAGATCTCGTCGTCGTCCATTCCGGCGGCGGCGGCTATGCCGGCTATATGACCAGCTGCGGCGTGACTGTCATTGCCGATGGTACGGAAGCCGGGGCGGAGCGGCTCAGCCATGCGCTGACCAATGACACATCGCTCGGCGTCATCCGTTATGCCGATGCCGGTTATGAGGAGTCGTTGGATGAAATCGCCAAGAAAGGGATCGGGTACATCGCGCTCGATTAGCGGCGCCCGCTCCGTTGTCGCCTTTTGCACCGGAGGCCAGCACCGTCTTCTTGATCGCCGGCAAGCGTTCCTTCGCGGATTTATATATTCATATTATCTAAAATAAGATCTTGTACTCTGCCTTCCGCATGTCATCCTGTTCACCGACTGAAAGGCGGAGGGGACGGGCTGGCTTGAGGTTGCGAGGGAGGTTGCCGTGAAAGCGACATTGGGGGGATGCATCGCGCTTGCTCTGGTTTTCTCGAGCGTACCGCCGACTTCGCCGGGCGACGAGTTGTCTCCTGACAAAATTATCTCCGATGACGACGCACGGATTATCAGTGCGCGGCTCTATTCGGCAATTCTGATGAAAGCCTGCAGGAGCGGATGGCGATATCCCCTGAGCCATGTGAAAAGCGGCTTCAAGCGTCATTTCGACGAATTCAAGCTGCAGCTTGTCAGTAGCGGTTACATCATCGTTCCAGGGCGCACCGTCAAGGGTGGCCGCAAGCAACTGCAGCTATCGTCGATCATTGCCAATGATGGCGCCGCGCCGCGCCGCGGTTTGGGTGTGCCCTGAAGTATTGGCTGGATGAGCGGCGATAGTGCGAAGGGCAGGTTAACCTGCCCTTCGCAAGCGCTTGGTATCAGGCGTTGACGAGCGCCAGCTGTGCGCGTGCTGCTAAAATCTGCGAGCAGGCATTGGCCGCTTCCACGCCCTTGACGAGGAAATGGTCGTGGAAGAAGCGGATATGCTGTTCGGATTCCTGGAAATTGTGGGGGGTGAGAACGGTCGACAGCACCGGTACGCCGGTATCCAGCTGGACGCGCATCATGCCGTCGAGCACGGTTCCTGCGACGAAATCGTGGCGGTAGATGCCGCCATCGACGACGAAGGCGGAGCCGATGATCGCCGAGAAGCGGCCGGTTTTGGCCAGCGTCTGGGCATGTAGCGGGATTTCAAGCGCGCCGGGCACATCGAAGATCTCGACATCGGAGGCGTTGCCGCCGAGCTTTTGCCAATGGGCGACGAAGGAATTGACGCATTGATCGACGATATCGGCGTGCCAGCGCGCGCGGATGATGGCGATTTTCTGGGTCGGGTGGGAAGCGATTGTCATGTCAGTCTGGCCTTTCAAGGTTGCCATTTTTCAATGATCCCCTTGGGCGAACACGCAGGCGCAGCGACCCCTTGTGATAAGGTGCCACTTGGTCTGCTTGCTCTCTTTCATCCGGACTTTAACCGTCGGCTCCGGAATTCAACCGGATCTGCTGACCTTCATACCTCTATGCAAACATAGGAACATGAAGCGCTCGCGGGCTCCGGGAATTGCTTCCCGTTACCGCCGGTGGGGAGTTTCACCCCGCCCTGAGAACGTGCGAGACCAACTATAAGGATTGGGCAGCGGGCGTCAAATGCGGCGAGCGACGTGTACAATGAAAAAGGCGACAGATTTTTCCTGAAAATCTGTCGCCTGAAACATATTTTTTCGGGTGTCGCGGTTATTCGCGGATGATCAGCAGGTCGCTTGCCGTAAAGCGCAGCGTGGCGATCTCGCTGACGGCCGGTGGCATCAGGCCCGGTGCGTTGAACATGTCGAACGAGATGACGGCGTCGCCGACCTTCATGCGGGTGCGGATGACCGAGCCGAGGAAGTTCGAGGAGATGACTGCGCCGGTGAGCGCGGTATCTCCCTTGGCACCTTCGGCAATCGAGCCTGCTTCCGGGCGCAATGCCAGCGAAACCTTGTCGCCGGCCTTGGCAATCGAGCCGAGCGGCTCGCGCAACGTGATTTCCTGGTCACCGATGATGATCCGGTTCGTCGCGGGATCGACGACCTTGGCTTCGATCAGGTTGAGCGTTCCGACGAACGAGGCGACGAAGCGGGTGGCCGGTTTGTTGTAGATGTCGAACGGCGTGCCGATCTGGTCGGCCCGTCCGCCGTTCATGACGACGATGCGGTCGGAGATCGACAGGGCTTCTTCCTGGTCATGCGTGACGAAAACGGTCGTGATGCCGAGCTGTTGCTGGATCATGCGGATTTCTTCGCGCAGCGACACGCGGATCTTGGCGTCGAGGGCCGACAGTGGCTCGTCGAGCAACAGGACCTGCGGCTTGGGTGCCAAGGCACGTGCAAGCGCCACGCGCTGCTGCTGGCCACCGGACATCTGGTAGGGATAGCGGTCGGCGAGATGGTCGAGATGGATCAGGCCCAGCATTTCCTTGACGCGGGCATCGACAGCCGATTTCTCCATGCCGGCGATCTTCAGGCCGAAGGCCACATTGTCGTGCACAGTCATATTCGGAAACAGGGCATAGGCCTGAAAGACCATGCCGATATTGCGCTGGTTCGGTTTCAGCTCATTCTGGTTGCGGCCGTTGATGACGACCGTTCCGGCAGACGGCGTCTCGAAGCCGGCGATCATGCGCAGAATTGTCGTCTTGCCACAGCCTGACGGTCCGAGAAAGGAGACGAATTCTCCCTTTTCGATGGTCATGTCGAAATCCTTGACCACCTGTACGGGGCCAAAGCTCTTCTGAATGCCGGCGAGTTCGAGAAAGGACATGGGACGATCAATACCTTATGGCTTGGAAGGAGCCGATTTGCTGAAACGGGAGACGAGCTGCAGAAGAACCATGCACCCCCAGGTGATGGCAAACGCGATGACCGCGAGCGCCGGCGGCTCATAGGCGCGGTTGGCGCCGATCAGCTGCAGGTAGGGACCGAAGGCCGGGCGATTGAGCAGCGACGGCATGGTGAATTCGCCGATGACGATGGCAAAGGTGATGAAGGCGCCGGACAGAACGCCGCTCATGACATTGGGGAAAATGCACTTGAACATGATGGTTGGCCAGGAGGCGCCAAGGCTTTGGGCTGCTTCCGTCAAGGTGCCGACGTCGATCGTGCGCATCGCGGTATCGACCGAGCGGTACATGTAGGGCAGCGACAGCGTCATGAACGAGAACATCAAAAGCGCATCGGTACCGCGCGCCGACCCGGTGAACGGGATGTACGACGAGGAGTTGTAGATGCGGAGATAGCCGAAGACGATGACGATGGCGGGGATGACCAGTGGCATCAGCGTGATGAACTCGACCACCGGCCGCATCTGCGGCAAGCGCAGGCGAACCCAGTAGGCGGTCGGTACCACCAGAAGTACGCCGAAGATGATTGTCAGGATCGCCATGACGATCGAATAGCTGAAGGATTCGCGGAACTGGACGTCGGAAAAGACGGAGCGATAGGCATCGAAGGAATATTCGCCACGGCGCATACGCAGCGAGAATTCGAACGTGGCGATCAGCGGCACGATGAAATAGGACGCACCGAAGAAAATCGCGAGCCAGGCGCCGATTTTTTGTGTCTTCATTTCTGCCACCGTTCGGCGCGCATGCGCAGCCAGATGTAGATGAGGTTGGAAATGCCGGTGATGACGATCATGCCGAGGGCGAGCGCGTAGCCGAGATTGGGATTGTGCAGAACGTCGCCGCGGATCTGGGCGTAGAGCTGGATCGGGACGATGTTGAAGGTGGAGCCGGTCAGAGAATAGGCGGTCGCGATCGCGCCGAAAGCGTTGGCGAACAGAAGCAGCGTCGTGCCGAGAATGCTCGGGAAAAGGATCGGCAGGGCGACCTTGGTCCAGTATTGCGTGTTGGTCGCGCCAAGAATTTCGGCGGCTTCGCGCCATTCCTTCTTCAGACCGTCAAGCGCCGGTGTGATGATCAGCACCATCAGCGGGATCTGGAAGTACATGTAGGTCAGCGTCAGGCCGATGAAGCTCAACAGATTGAAGCCGGAGGCATAGAGATTGATGCCGAACCAGTCGCGCAGCAACATGGTGACGAGACCGGTGCGGCCGAGCGTTGCCAGAAAGGCAAAGGCGAGCGGCACGCCGGCAAAATTGGATGCGACGCCCGAAAAGGTCAGGAGCGACGAGCGGATCCAGGAGGGCAGGCCGCCGAGCACCACGGCCCAGGCGAGCCAGAAGCCGATCAGGGCGCCGCCGATCGAGGAGGCTAGGCTGATCTTGATGGAGATCCAGTAGGATGCGAGAATCTTGTCGGTAAAGAGCCCGCCAATGTTCTCGAAGGTGAATTCGCCCGCCGGATTGAGGAAAGCGCCTGTGACGAGATAGAGCGTCGGGGCGATCAGGAACATCACTGCAAACAGCAGGAATGGTGTGATCCCGAGCCAGTCGATGGCCGTCTTCTTCAAATCAATGGCCCTGTTGGCGCTCATCCGGAAACCGTTTTGAAAAAATTGAAAAATAGCCTTCCCGCGCGGTCGCGGGAAGGCCTTGTTGCGACAGTCTTACTGTACGTTGGCGCCAACGACTGTATCCCAGCCCTTGGTGATGACTTCCTTGTAGGCTTCCTGCTGTTCGAGCGTCGGGAACACGGCCTTTTCATAGGCAGCGGCCGGCGGCAGCTTGTCGAGCAGTTCCTTCGGGATCTTGTTGTTCTTGGCAAGATCATTGAAGCGGATCGGATGGCAATAGCCCTTCAGCCAGCCAAGCTGACCTTCATCGGAATAGAGGTATTCCATCCACAGCTTTGCAGCGTTCGGATGCGGAGCGTAGGCCGAAATCGCCTGAACGTAGACGCCGGCAACAACGCCAGAAGCCGGGATGACGACGTCGACCGGCGGGTTGCCGGCAAGCGTGTCACGGTCGGACAGAGCATTATAGTCCCAACGCAGGATGATCGGTGTCGTGCCCTGTGCGAGCGGAGCCGACTTGCCGATGACCGGAACGAAATTGCCCTTTGCGTTCAGCTCCTTGAAGAAGGCAAGGCCTGCTTCGCCGGACTTGGCAACGTCACCGCCGGCACCCGAAAGGCCAGCTGCGAAAACACCAGAGATAGCCTGGTTGGCGGTGCGCGGATCACCGGCAAGAGCCACCATGTTGGCGTATTCCGGCTTCAGCAGGTCAGCCCAATCCTTCGGGCTTTCCTTGACCAGGTCCTTGTTCACTTCGAAGGCCATGACGCCGTAATAGTCGCCGTACCAGTAGCCGTCAGCGTCCTTGGCTGTGTCCGGGATGGAGTCCCAGGTTGCAACCTTGTAAGGCTGGATCAGGCCTTCGGCCTTTGCGGACGGACCGAACGAGAGGCCGACGTCGATCACGTCAGGAGCCTGGTCGCCCTTGTTGTCCTTGTTGGCCTTGATGGCTTCGATTTCGTCGCCCGAGCCGGCGTCCGGGTTCAGTTCGTTGACGGTCAGGCCGTACTTGGCCTTGAATCCTTCGATGACGCCGCCGTAGCCGCACCAGTCGTGGGGCAGGGCGATGGTCGTCAGGGTGCCTTCTGCCTTGGCAGCGGCGATCAGTTCGGCGCTCGGCTCGGCAGCGGCGATGGCAGTCGATGCCATGACCATGGCGGTCGAAAGCGAAAGCAGGCGGCGCATGTGTGAAATCACTGGTCTTCTCCTTGTGGTTATATCAGTCAACTTCGATGAAGCTGATACTGGGGTCCTATGAAGCTTATGTGACAGGTGTTGTCTCCTTTGCGACCAGGGGTTCGCAGGCGGAACACCTTCATTTCATTTTCAAAATTTACATTCGCCTGGGCGCTGGCGTTTTTGTTGCATTCCCAAATTTCGGCCCGTGACATCCCCGCGCCAGTCAACCCGGCGCCACGGTCCGTACCACTTGCTCCTCCTAAAGTGGCTTTCGAAAAAGCCTCGTTGAATCGAACAGACCTTCGAGCGTTTTCATGCGGTCGTGCGTCTCGTCCCAGATTGAACTTTGCACGGCCTCGATCAGCGCTTCGACGGCAAACAGGGTCACGACCGAACTATCCCAGGCCGAAGGAGCCTCGATCTGGATGCGGAAGACTCGCCGCGCCGATTTGGCGATGGGCGAGCTCCACTGGTCGGTGAACAGAATGATCTCGACGCCGCGGTCACGGGCGATGCGCGACAGCGTTTCCATCTCCTGCTCGTAGCGGCGGATGTCGAACATGATGAGGACGTCGCCCTTCTTCATATCGAGCACGTAATGCGGCCAGGAGCTGGAATTGGAGGCGATCTGGGTGACGCCGGAACGGATGACCTGAAGATGGGTGAAAAAATAGTCGGCGAGGGCGCGGGTGATGCGTCCGCCGACGAGATAGATATTGCGCTTTCGGTCAGCGATCATCGCGGCGGCGCCATCGAACTCGGCGGTTTCGATCTGCGCCAGCGTTGCGCGCATATTGTTCATCATCGCATCGGCGAAGCGGTTGAGGATATGAGTGCCCGGTGCATTGGCGGCCCAGCGGTCGTGCTTGCTGATCGGGTTGGAAATGGTCGCTTCGAGTTCCTGGTGAAGCCGCGACTGGAAATCGGGAAAGCCGCGAAAGCCGATCTTCTGCACCATGCGGGCGACCGTCGGCGTGGACACGCCGGCATTCTCGGCCACAGTCGTGATGCTGCCGAGTCCGGAAACCGGATAGTTGTCGAGAAGCGTCTCGGCCAGCTGCTTTTCCGCGCGGGTGAGCACGGAAAAATGGGCGTTGATCACATCCGACACCGTCATGGCGCCTGCGGTATTGGTCAAAATTCACCCCCGAGCCGGTCTCTGCCAGCTTTGTGACAGAGTAAACATCGCTGTCACAATTCGAGTCAATTGATTTTTTGAAGAGATCGTTTCAGATTCCGGTTGACATGGGTCAAAACGTGAAGAATTCTTTTCAGTATCGGCAGTCACGCGTGCGTTGAGGAAAATCACCGGCTGTTCGTGACTCGCTTCCACGTATGATTTCAGGGGCTTTGAGCCTGTCCGGGATATGCGTGGTGCCGATCAGGCAACCGGAAGGGGACCGGATTTGACGGGACTTTTGACAGAGGCGGATGGATCGCCCGTAGCAGTGGAAAACCCGGATGCGCTGAGCCCGGTGCTGCTGGTCTGCGAACACGCCTCGCGCCGCCTTCCGGAAAAGATGGGTTCGCTCGGGCTTTCCGAAGACGCCCTCAAAAGTCATATTGCCTGGGATCCCGGCGCGCTTGCCGTCTCGCAGCTTTTGGTCAAGAGCCTCGATGCCGCGTTGATCTACCAGCGTTTTTCGCGGTTGGTCTATGATTGCAACCGCCCGCCGGAGGCTGAAGCTGCGATGCCGGCCGTCAGCGAAGTTTTTGAAATACCCGGCAATGCCGGGATTTCGGCCGCCGAACGGATGGCGCGTACGCAAGCACTTTATGTGCCTTTCACCAACACTCTTTCGGATTTCATCACCACGCGAAAGGCCGCCGGCCACCCACCCGTTCTGGTGACGATGCACACGTTCACGCCGGTTTATCACGGCAAGCAGCGCGACGTCGAAATCGGCATCCTGCATGACGAGGATAGCCGGCTGGCGGACGCTATGCTGGCTGCTGCCGGGAAAACGACACGCTATGCGGTGCGCCACAACGAGCCCTATGGACCGGCAGACGGCGTCACGCATACTCTAATCCAGCATGGCTTGAAGAATGGCCTGCTCAACGTAATGATCGAGATCCGCAATGATCTCGTTTTCAATGAAGTCGGCCAAAAGGTCATGGCCGATTATCTGACAGGCATCCTCGGCGAAAGCCTGGACGCACTGTCGCAATAAAAAGACCTGGGGAGCGGCATGTCCGCGGAGACTGGTCCATGGGCTTCCATGGACACACTGGCATTTCGGCATCCGGCAATACCGCTGGAGGCTGGCTGATACAGGGGAAAAACATGTCAGACTATTCAGATACCGATAAACACGAGGACATGAAGGTCCTCCATTCGATGGGCTATGCGCAAGAACTCGAACGGCGCATGAGCTCTTTCTCGAACTTTGCCGTTTCCTTCTCGATCATCTGCATTCTTTCCGGCGGCATCAACTCGCTCGCTCAGGCAACCTCGGGTGCGGGCGGTGCCGCGATCGGCATCGGTTGGCCGCTCGGCTGTTTCGTCTCCCTCGTCTTCGCCGTTGCCATGGCGCAGATCAGCTCAGCCTATCCGACGGCTGGCGGCCTCTATCACTGGGGTTCGATCCTCGGCAATCGTTTTACCGGCTGGGTTACCGCCTGGTTCAACCTGCTCGGTCTTGTCACTGTTCTCGGTGCCATCAATGTCGGCACCTATTACTTCTTCATGGGATCGTTCGGCACACCTTATTTCGGCCTTGAAGATACAACGACCATCCGCATCCTCTTCCTGGTCGTCATCACCGGCGCTCAGGCGATCGTCAATCATATGGGCATCGGCCTGACGGCCAAGCTGACGGACTTCTCCGGTTATCTGATCTTTGCAACGGCGATCGCCCTTTCGGTCGTGTGCCTGGCTGCAGCGGATACCTACGAGTTCGGCCGTCTGTTCACCTTCTCCAACTATTCGGGCGAAGCCGGCGGCAACGTCTGGCCGGCAACCTCGGGCACCTGGGTCTTCCTGCTCGGCCTGCTGCTGCCGATCTATACGATCACCGGCTATGACGCTTCCGCCCATACGTCGGAAGAAACCGTCAAGGCCGCAACGTCTGTTCCGCGCGGTATGGTCTCTTCGGTTCTGTGGTCGGCGCTGTTCGGCTACATCATGCTGTGCAGCTTCGTTTTGCTGCTCCCCAGCATGGATGAGGCCGCCAAGCAGGGCTGGAACGTGTTCTTCTGGGCGATGGATACGCAGGTCAATTCGACCATCAAGGACATCCTTTACCTCGCCATTCTGGTCAGCCAATGGCTGTGCGGCCTGGCAACGGTGACGTCCGTTTCCCGCATGATCTTCGCTTTCTCGCGTGACGGTGGCCTGCCGGCCTCCAAGGCTCTGGCAAAGGTCAGCCCGACCTATCGCACGCCGGTTGCTGCGATCTGGACCGGCTCGATCCTGTCGGTGCTGTTCGTCTGGGGTTCGTCGCTTGTCACAATCGGCGAGACGCCGGTGTACACCATCGTCGTGTCCTGCACGGTCATCTTCCTGTTCTTCTCCTTCGCTATCCCGATCACGCTGGGCTTGTTTGCCTGGGGCACGTCGAAATGGGACAAGATGGGCCCGTGGAACCTCGGCGAAGGCGTCTTCAAGCTGTTTGCCGTGCTGACGATCCTGGCCATGATCCTTATCTTCGTGCTTGGCGTCCAGCCTCCGAACACTCCGGCCCTCTACGTGACCGTCGGCTTCCTGGTCCTGACCGGTATCGTCTGGTTCGGCTTTGAGCGCCGCCGTTTCAAGGGCCCGCCAATCGGCGAGGAAGTTGCGCGCCGCTCCGCGGAAATCGCAGCGGCCGAAAAGGCAGTTGGGCAGAAGTGATCCAATAAAGACAGGGTGGAAGCCGCGTTGGTGCGGCTTTCACCGGAGGTCCACGAGACGCAGCCGCCAAGGCCGCGTTACGATCAAGCACGGGATTTTTTGCAATGAGCGTGAGCTATTCGTTTGAAGAATTGAAGAAGGATGTTGCCGAAGGCCGCATCGATACGGTTCTGGCCTGCCAGGTCGACATGCAGGGACGCCTGATGGGCAAGCGCTTTCACGCGCAGTTCTTCGTCGATAGCGCCTGGGAAGAGACCCACAGCTGCAACTACCTTCTGGCGACGGACCTCGAAATGGAAACGGTCAGCGGCTACAAGTCGACAAGCTGGGAGAGCGGCTATGGCGACTATACGATGAAGCCCGATCTTTCGACGCTTCGCCGCATTCCATGGCTCGAAGGCACGGCGCTGGTTCTCTGCGACATGCTCGATCACCATACGCACAAGGAAGTGCCACATTCGCCGCGCGCCATCCTGAAACGCCAGATCGCCCGGCTGGAGGCCATGGGCCTCAAGGCCTATATGGCTACGGAACTCGAGTTCTTCCTGTTCGACCAGACCTACGACGCGGCGCGTGAAAGCGGATATCGCAACCTCAAGCTCGCCAGCGGCTATAACGAAGACTACCACATCTTCCAGACCACCAAGGAAGAAGACGTGATGCGGGCGATCCGCAACGGCCTGCAGGGCGCGGGCATTCCGGTGGAAAACTCCAAGGGTGAGGCATCCGCCGGCCAGGAGGAAATCAACGTCCGCTATGCCGATGCACTGACGATGGCCGACCGGCACGTGATCATCAAGAACGGCTGCAAGGAAATCGCCTGGAGCAAGGGCAAGGCGATCACATTCCTCGCCAAGTGGAACTATAATGCTGCCGGTTCTTCGTCGCATATCCACCAGTCGCTCTGGAGCGCCGACGGCAAGACGCCGCAGTTCTTCGACAAGGAAGCGCAATACGGCATGTCGGAGATGATGGGCCACTACGTCGCCGGGCTTTTGACGCATGCGAGCGAAATCACCTATTTCCTCGCACCCTATATCAACTCCTACAAGCGGTTCATGGCCGGCACTTTCGCTCCGACGAAAGCCGTCTGGAGCAAGGATAACCGCACTGCCGGATACCGCCTTTGCGGCGAAGGCACCAAGGCGATCCGCATCGAATGCCGGGTCGGCGGTTCCGACATCAACCCCTACCTCGCCATGGCGGCACTGATTGCAGCCGGTATTGCCGGGATCGATGGCAAGATGGAACTGGAACCGGCCTTCGTCGGCGATGCCTATGGCGGCAAGAACATTCGCGAAATTCCCGGCACGTTGCGCGATGCGACGCGGGCGATGAATTCTTCCAAGATGCTGCTCGATGCCTTCGGCGAGGATGTCATCGAACACTACACCCGCGCTGCCGAATGGGAGCAGGAGGAATACGACCGCCGCGTGACGGATTGGGAAGTTGCAAGAGGGTTCGAGCGGGCGTGAGATTATCACAACATGTTGTGAATATTGACGGTGCCGCCGCGATATGAGATGGTCATACCCTTTCCGGAGGGTGTAAAATGACCCCTATAGATACTGCGTGGTTCCACCGCCAGCTTGATGTTCACAACCAGTCGGTGAGGGGGCTTGCGCGGTTTATGAGCGTCGATCCGAGTGCAGTTTCGCGCATGCTGAAAGGCGAACGCAAGATGAGCGCTGAGGAGCAGGATCAGGTGGCAGCTTTCTTCGGCATCAGTATCGAAGAGGTTGCCGCGCGCCGCCGAGGTGAGCCTTTGGGTTTCTCCGAATCGAAACAGGACCCTTATCTGGCGGGAATTGGTGCACCGAAAGACGAGCTGCCCATGAGGATGTTTACCGAAGCGGATGTTGTCTACAAGGATGGGAAACGTTGGATGGAAGGACCAGATGGAAGATTGCTGGAGCTTCATCCTGCTTTCGGATGCATGGCGGGAACTATGACCATACCGGACGATCTGGATTTGACGGCGCCGATCGATGTCGAGTGGAGCGACAAACTTTATAATGAATGACAGGCTTCTCCTTGATACCTGCGCGATGATCTGGATGGCAACGCGCAGACAGATGTCACACGCGGCCATGGACGCCTTTGAGGCCATAACGATCAACGGAGGTGTGCTGTGTGTTTCCGCCATGTCTGCATGGGAAATCGGGATGTTGATATCGCGCGGCAGGTTGTCTGCCATCAAGGATGCGCTGCCATGGTTTGAAGATTTCGTGACGGCTGGCAACCTCGTGGTCCATGCAGCCACACCCGCTGTCTTGATCGCCGCTGCTTACCTTCCCGAACCGCTACACCGGGACCCCATGGATCGAATTCTCATCGCGACAGCGCGAGAACACGATCTCACCATCATCACACGCGACCGAGCCATTTTGGAATATGGTGCGGCCGGACACGTCAGGACGCTCGCTTGTTGAGCCTTTGGAGTTGAATTTATGACCATGATCCAATGCATTTCCCCAGTGAACGGGGAGGTTTATGCCGAACGCCCGGCGGTTGATGCCGCCGTTGCTTCGGCGGCCATCGCGCGTGCGCGTGCCGCGCAAAAAAGCTGGGCCAAGCGGCCGGTCGAGGACCGCGTCAAGCTGGTGCTTGCGGGCGTTTCGCGCCTCAACGAGATGGTTGACGAGGTCGTGCCGGAGCTTGCCTGGCAGATGGGCCGTCCGATCCGCTATGGCGGCGAGTTCCGCGGCTTCAACGAGCGCTCCAACTATGTGGCGTCGATTGCCGCCGACGCGCTGGCGCCGATCATTGTCGAGGACAGTGCCAGTTTCGAGCGCCGCATCGAACGCGTCGCCCACGGCGTCGTCTTCGTCATCGCGCCTTGGAACTATCCGTACATGACCGCGATCAATACGGTGGCGCCGGCGCTGATGGCCGGTAATACCGTGATCATCAAGCATGCCAGCCAGACGATCCTGGTCGGTGAACGCATGGTGCGCGCTTTTGTCGAGGCCGGTGTTCCCGAAGACGTCTTCCAGAACATCTTCCTCGATCATGCTACGACATCGCAGCTGATTGCAGCCAAGAGCTTCGATTTCGTCAACTTCACCGGTTCGGTCGAAGGCGGCCGGTCGATCGAGCGGGCGGCCGCCGGTACCTTCACCGGCCTTGGCCTCGAACTCGGCGGCAAGGATCCGGGCTATGTCATGGAAGACGCCGATCTGGATGCAGCCGTCGATACGCTGATGGACGGCGCGATGTTCAATTCCGGGCAGTGCTGCTGTGGCATCGAGCGCATCTATGTCAACGAAAACCTCTATGACGATTTTGTCGAGAAAGCCGTCGCCTTTGCCTCGGCCTATAAGCTTGGCAACCCGCTGGAGCAGGAAACCTCGCTCGGGCCGATGGCGCACAAGCGTTTTGCCGCCGAAGTGCGGGCGCAGACCGCCGAAGCGATTGCCAAGGGCGCCAAGGCGCTGGTCGATCCAAAACTGTTTCCGCAGGATGATGGCGGCGCTTATTTGGCACCGCAGGTTCTGGTCGATGTCGATCACTCGATGAAGGTGATGACCGAAGAGAGCTTCGGCCCGGTCGTCGGTATCATGAAGGTGAAGAACGACGCGGAAGCACTCGCGCTGATGAACGATTGCAAATACGGTCTCACCACTTCGCTCTGGACCAAGGACGCTGACCGCGCTGCCCGGATCGGCAATGATCTCGAGACCGGTACGGTGTTCATGAACCGCGCCGATTATCTCGATCCGGCGCTGTGCTGGACCGGCGTTAAGGAAACCGGCCGTGGCGGCTCGCTGTCGGTCATCGGTTTCCAGAATCTGACCCGCCCGAAATCCTATCATCTGAAGAAAGCCTGAAACGATGACCATCACTGCCAACTGGAGCTACCCGACATCCATCAAGTTCGGCGCCGGCCGGATCAAGGAGCTTGCCGATCATTGCAAGGCGCTCGGCATCACGAAGCCGCTTCTGGTCACCGACCGCGGCCTGGCGCCGATGCCGATCACTCAGAATGCACTCGATATCCTTGAGTCTGCCGGTCTTGGCCGCGCGCTGTTTGCCGATGTCGACAGCAATCCGACCGACGTCAATCTTGATGCCGGCGTCAAGGCTTTCAAGGCTGGTGGCCATGATGGCGTCATCGCCTTCGGCGGCGGCTCGGGCCTTGATCTGGGCAAGTGCGTCGCCTTCATGGCCGGGCAAAGCCGCCCGGTCTGGGATTTCGAGGATGTCGGCGACTGGTGGACCCGCGCCAGCGTCGAGGGGATCGCGCCGATCATCGCTGTGCCGACGACGGCGGGTACCGGTTCGGAAGTTGGCCGCGCTTCGGTCATCACCAATTCGCAGACCCATACGAAGAAGGTGATCTTCCATCCGAAGTTCCTGCCCGCCGTCACCATCTGCGATCCCGAGCTGACGGTCGGCATGCCGAAGATCATCACTGCCGGTACCGGCATGGATGCCTTTGCCCATTGCCTGGAAGCCTATTCCTCGCCGTTCTACCACCCGATGTCGGCCGGTATCGCGCTGGAAGGCCTGCGCCTCGTCAAGGAATATCTGCCGCGCGCCTACAAGGACGGCACGGATATTGAAGCCCGCGCCAACATGATGTCGGCCGCCGCGATGGGGGCCGTCGCCTTCCAGAAGGGGCTCGGCGCCATCCACTCGCTGTCGCATCCAGTCGGCGCGATCTACAACACCCATCACGGCATGACCAATGCCGTCGTCATGCCGCCGGTGCTTCGTTTCAACCGCTCCGCAATCGAAGGCAAAATTGGGTTAGCTGCTGCCTATCTCGGTATCTCCGGTGGCTTCGATGGCTTCTATGACTACGTGCTGAAGCTGCGCGAAGAACTCGGCGTGCCGGATAAGCTGGCAGCACTCGGCGTCGGCACCGACCGAATCGATGAAATGGCGGCGATGGCGATCGTCGATCCGACGGCCGGCGGCAATCCGGTCGAGTTGACACTCGATGCCGCCAAGAAACTGTTTCGCGAGTGCATATGAGGACCGGGCGGGCTTGGCGATGGGAGCCTTGCCCGTCGTCTCTTCACTGATTTGAACGATGGAGCCGGCATGCGATGCCGGCTCCATTTTCATTTTCCGGCTAATAAAATCACATCATGAAAACTGCTAGTTTCCCTTGTGTGCTTTTGTCGTAGAATCGTCATCGAAATGTCATGGAACACGCTATTTCTGAGCGTTCGTTTGCTCTTCGTTAATCGTGTTTTGCAAGGCTTCATGTTTGAGGATGCTCTGCCGCGAATGGAGGCGGTGAGAAGCGATGGCAGCTCTGGCATGCCGGCAGGAATGATATGGCTGTAATTTCAATTGCAAACGCCAAGGGTGGAGCTGGGAAGACCACCGTCGCATTGCTTCTTGCGATGGAATTTGCATACAGGGGCGAGAAGGTCGTGATCTTCGATTGCGATCCACTGGCGTTTGCAACCAAATGGCATCGCCTGCGCGGCGGGGTTGACGCGATCTCGGTGGTAACCGGCATCACATTCGCCAATCTCGGTAGCAACCTGCGTGCGCAACAGGGGCAGAGCGCCCATATCATCATCGATCTTTCCGGCGCGCGCGACGCGCTGATCGCGCTGACAGCAGGCTTGTCCGACCTTGTTCTCGTTCCCGTGCAGGGATGTGCGATGGATGCGCAGGGGGCTGCCCATGTGCTCGATCTGATCGGGCAGGTCGAAACCAATGCGCATAGCCATATCAACTATGCGGTGGTGCTGACCCGCGTCAGCTCATTCGTGATGACGCGCGCTATGCGCAGTGTCAAGGCGCTTCTGGCCAGCCGCAACATAAACCTTCTGGATACGCCGATCATCGAACGCAGCGCCTATCGCGATATGTTCGAACATGGGGGGACGCTCTACACGATCGACCCGGCCAAGGTCAGCAATCTTGCCAAGGCGCAGCGGAACATGCAGGCTCTGGTGCTCGACGTTCAGCATTTTCTGGGCATGCCATCCTATCCGCAATCGAGCGGGCCTTTTGCTCGCATGTGCCACAAGACGCTGGCGAGCAGCTCCTTGTCCGTGACCACGGCCGAGCCATCTTTTGCCGCCCACGCCGGACTCTCGCTTTAATGGCATAAAGCGCCGGTCATCGGTCTATCTTCTCAATTTCCGAATATGTCCGTCGCCGGTCTCGGCTCAGTTTCCGTGTCTTGCGGCAGGGCAATCGTTAATTCTCGGGAGGGGCGTATTCAGTCTTTGTTAACCACGATCTGAAAGGTTTGGTTCATCGAAGCGCGATGTGATCTGCGTTCTCCGGGAGCCATGCAGGGGCTCTAACCTTTCAGACAGGAACAGACATGCCAGTCATTACATTCGCAAATACCAAGGGTGGAGCGGGCAAGACGACCGCTGCGTTGATCCTGGCGACGGAACTGGCGCGTAACGGCGCCCGTGTCACCATTCTCGATGCGGATCCGCAACACTGGATTTCCCATTGGCACGACATTTCGGGCAAGGTTCCGAATATCGAGGTGATCTCCTATGTGACGATGGCGTCGATCCAGACGCATATCAATGACAACCGGGCAAATACCGACTATTTTATCGTCGATCTCGCCGGTGCGCGCAATACACTGATGGCGACCGCCATTGGACTTTCCGATCATGTGATGATCCCGATCCAGGGCTGTGCCATGGATGCCAAGGGCGGCGCGCAAGTGCTGGAGTTGCTGGGTTATCTCGAAGAGAAGGCCGGTATCCGCATCAATCACTCCGTCGTATTGACGCGCGTCAACTCGCTGGTGACGACGCGGGCCCTACAGGTGGTCAAGCAACTGCTCTCCGAGCGTTCCGTGCCGGTACTCGATACGCCGATCATCGAGCGCGCGGCTTTCCGCGATATCTTCGATTGTGGCGGCACTCTGCAGACGATGGATCCGATGCGGGTCAGCAATCTCGACAAGGCCTGTCAGAACGCCCGCGCTTTCGGCGACGAAGTGCGTAGGCTCGTTCCGCTCAGGCTGACCGGCAGCATGCGCCGCGCCGCTTGAAATTGCCAAGCCATCACACATTTCAAGCGCCGCGCTTCTTCGCGCGGCGTTTGCGTATCCGGGATTAAAATCTGCGATCGACGAAATGCTTGGCTTGGGCGCCGGCATGATAGAAGGCCGACTTTAGGCTGCGCAAAGGGTCGGGGGTGACTGGCGTTTCGGCCAACGGAAGCGCGTTGGGCTCGCCCATGACGTGGTTTGCCAGTGCGCGGCCGAAGACCGTACCGGGTGCGATACCGCGGCCGTTATAGCCGCTGACGGAAAAGACGTTCGGGGCCATCACGTGCATCTGCGGCAGGTTGTTCGTCGTCATGCCGATGCGGCCGTCCCACCAGTATTCGAAGCGGAAATTGCCGAGTGCCGGAAACAGCTTGCGCAGCGAGCGCTCCGCAAAGGCACGGTGGGTGCCTTCGGCGAGTGCATCCAGGCGGCCGACGCTGCCGAAGATCAGGCGGTTCTGCTGGTC
>UBTA01000059.1 GCA_900468065.1 Hyphomicrobiales bacterium
CTGGCCACCGTCATCGCGGAGGACAAACCATGATGCGCTTCGTGGTGACAGGCACCGATACCGGCATCGGCAAGACGATCTTTTCGGCCGCACTCACCGCAGCGCTTGGCGGTTATTATTGGAAACCGGTGCAATCGGGGCTGGATGAGGAAACCGATAGCCAGGTCGTCCACCGGCTCGGCCGCCTGCCGCCGCATCGCATCCTTCCGGAGACCTATCGCTTGCGGACACCGGCCTCGCCGCATCTCGCCGCCCGGCTCGATCATGTGGCGATCGATACCTTACAATTGACACCGCCGGTGACGGACGCGCCTCTCGTCATCGAGGGTGCTGGCGGCTTGCTGGTGCCGCTCACGGAAACGGAGGTCTTTGCCGATGTCTTCGCGCGCTGGCAGTTCCCCGTCATCCTCTGCGCCCGCACCGGGCTCGGCACGATCAATCATACGCTGCTGTCACTCGAAGCGCTGCGCTCCCGCGCTATTCCGGTTTTCGGAATTGCGTTCATCGGTGATGAACAGACCGAAACTCAACGCATCATCGCCGCGATGGGCCGGGTGCGCATTCTCGGCCGCCTGCCGCGTCTCGATCCGTTGACGCCGGAAAGCCTCGGCCATGCCTTCCCGGAAAACTTTCCTCTTTCCTCGTTCACCGGGAAGGCGCCATGAACTCGCCTGTCTGGCACCCCTTTACCCAGCACGCGCTGGAACCGGCGATGAGGCGCATCCTCCAGACGGACGGCGCATGCCTGATCGATGATGGCGGATCGCGCATTCTGGACGCCATCTCCTCCTGGTGGGTGATCACGCATCGCCACCGGCATCCAGCGATCATGGCGGCCATTCAGGCCGCATGCGAACGTTACGACCAGATCATCTTTGCCGAATACACCCATGAACCGGCCGAGGAACTGGCACGCGGCCTGTTGAGGATCGCCCCTCCAGGGCTTGCGCATGTATTCTATTCCGACAGCGGATCAACCTGCGTCGAAGTCGCGCTGAAAATGGCCCTCGGCTTCTTCCACAATTCCGGAGCGCCGCGCCGCCGCATCTGCGTTCTGGAGCACGGTTATCACGGCGACACGATCGGCACGATGTCGGCAGGCGAGCGCGGTGTTTTCAACGCGGCCTATGAGCCGATGCTGTTCGGCGTTGATCGCCTGCCGTTTCCGACCCTCGGCCATGAGCAGAAGACGCTGGACGCCTTGGAGCGGTTCTGCGCATCCGGCGATGTCGCGGCCTTGCTGATCGAGCCGCTTATTCTCGGGGCAGGCGGCATGCTGACCTATCCCACCTCAGTGCTGAGCGAACTGAAGCGGATTGCCGAACGGCATGGCACTCTGCTGATCGCCGATGAGGTGATGACCGGCTGGGGCCGTACCGGCAGCGTGTTTGCCTGCGAACAGGCAGGTGTGTCGCCCGATATCCTCTGCACGTCCAAGGGTTTGACCGGTGGCGCTCTGCCGCTTGCCGCCACTTTATGCACCGCCGAAATCTTCGAGGCGCATCTGTCGACAGACCGCCGGAAGACATTTTTTCATTCCAGCTCCTATACCGCCAATCCGATTGCTTGCGCCGCCGCCGTCGCCAATCTGGCTGTCTGGGAAACCGAACCGGTGCACGAGCGCCTCCGGTCGCTGGGAGTGATGCAAACGGAGAGGCTGACACGCTTTGAGACCAATCCATGCTTTCGCAATGTCCGCCAGATCGGCACGATCACAGCACTCGATCTCACGGTTCCGAGCGCGGGATATCTGGCCGACGTTGGCCCGAAGCTCAGGGCCTTCTTCCGCGAGCGAAAACTGCTGATCCGACCGCTCGGCAACGTCATCTATCTGATGCCGCCCTATTGCGTCACTGCTACCGAACTCGACCGGGCCTATGATGCGATCGAAGAGGCGGCGGCTTGGTTTGAAGCGGGCCGCCTGTGAGAAGCGCACGCTCATCCCGTCTTGCCGGCTTCGGTCACAGCGTCCCGGCTAGGCGTGTCGAAAACGCCGAAATCGAAGGGCGGATCGGCCTTGAACCGGGCTGGATAGAACGCCGGACCGGCATCAGGACGCGCTATTGGGCAGCGCCCGGCGACACGCTATCCGGGCTTGCGGCCAAGGCAGGCGAGGCGGCAATCGAGGACGCGGGTATCGTGGGGGCAGACATCGCCCTGACGCTGCTCGCCACCTCGACGCCCGATCATCTTTTGCCGCCATCGGCGCCGCTGCTCGCCCATCACCTTGGATTGGCAAATTCCGGTGCTATCGATCTTGCCGGGGCGTGTTCCGGGTTTCTTTATGCGTTGACGCTTGCCGATGGCTTCGTGCGAGCTCAAGGCCGACCGGTCCTAGTTGTCGCCGCCAATATTCTGAGCCGCCGGATCAATCCTGCCGAATGCGCAAGCTCCGTCCTGTTCGCCGACGCAGCCGGTGCGGTCGTCTTGATGCCCTCGCAGGATACGGAAACCGGATTGCTGGGTGTAGATCTCGCCGCAGACGGCAGCCGTTACGACCTGATTTCGATCCCGGCCGGCGGCAGCAATCGTCCTTTTACCGCTGATATGGCGGCACAGGATTGCCTGATGACGATGCGCGATGGACGGGAAATGTTTACGCAAGCCGTCCGGATGATGAGCGATTGCGCGCGCCGGGCTCTGGACCATGCAGGGATCGGCGCCATGCATATTCACCGGTTCATTCCGCATCAGGCCAATGCCCGGATATTCGATGCCGTCTGCAGCGATCTCGGCATTCTGCCAGAAAAAACCGTCCGCACGATCGATACGTACGGAAACTCGTCGGCTGCGACCATTCCTCTTTCCCTCTCGCTTGCCCATCAGGCCTCTCCCTTCATGCCCGGAGAAAAACTGCTGCTGACTGCTGCGGGTGCGGGGTTGACGGGGGGCGCCTGTGTTGTTGGAATGTAAGTGATATCTTACGACACTCTTCGCCGCTGTAAAAGATTGCGCAGGAAACGGGTGGCGACCTGCAGCTCAAGCCGTCATTCAGGAAGCATCCGACGTCCCCACAAGGGAGGCTTTGCCATGAATGCGTATTCGACAACTCCGCCAGTTTCTGCCGCGCTGTCCGCTGAGGCGCGTGTCGCCCGATACGAATGGAACCAGCTCGGCGAAGGGCTCAACGGCTTCGGCTGCGCGGTCCTCGAAAAGCTGCTGTCGCCCGAGGAATGCCGGCAGATCGCCGGGCTCTACCAAGAGGAAAAACACTTCCGCAGCCACATCCACATGGCCCGCCATGGTTTCGGCAAGGGTGAGTACCGCTATTTCAAATATCCGCTGCCGGACCTCATCGGAGCTTTGCGCACAGCGCTCTATCCGCGGCTTGCCGATGTCGCCAACGTGTGGAGCGAGCGCATGGGCATGGCTGAACGCTATCCGGCCGAGCATGCGACGTTCCTCAAACACTGCCGCGATGCCGGCCAGATCCGGCCGACGCCGCTCTTGTTGCAATATGTCCCCGGCGATTTCAATTGCCTGCATCAGGATCTCTATGGTGACTTTGCATTCCCCATCCAGGTGGCGATCCTGCTTTCTGAGCCAGGAGAGGATTTTACCGGCGGGGAATTCGTCCTGACGGAACAACGGCCGCGCATGCAGAGCCGTGCCGAGGTCGTGCCGCTACGCCAGGGCGATGCCGTCGCATTCGCGGTCCATAATCGGCCGGTCCAGGGCGGGAGAGGCAATTATAGGGTCAATCTGCGGCATGGTGTCAGCCGTATTCGCTCCGGCATGCGCCATACCATCGGCATCATTTTTCATGATGCAAGGTAGGATCGTCAGACGGAAGATAACCCGCAAGAGCACCGCTCCTAACAGATTTGAGGGGCGGGCATCGGTTGCGCTTGCCTCCCATTTTTGGTAAATTTTTTCTAAAGGTTGACCGAACTGACGGAGCGATCTGCGCATGACGAGCATCTCACATCGTTTCGAAAACTATATGAGAAATGGCATGGGTGGCTGGGCGCGATCGAAGCCCGCTTTTGTCCGTGCCCTGCTTTTTATCCCCTGCCTTCTCGAATATCTGGTCGCTTGCTTGGTATGTGCCGTCGCCATTGCCGCCGTGGTCTTTCTCATGGTGCTTGTGGCGATCTTCGGGCTGGATGCGGAGCGTCAGCCCGGCCTGCGCTGAGACGGGCCCCTCAGCGCGCGGTCTTCAATGGCTGTTCGATATAATAGCTCTCGTAGCTCTTGCGATATTTTTCCGCCGCGCCGAAATCGCTGTATTTTCCAAGCTCGTCCATATCCGTCTTGTTGAGCATGACGCCAAGGATCTTGGCGTTGAATTGCGGATCGGATTGCAGCACGTCGCGAACCAGGCGGGCCGGCGTCTTGCCCCATTCGATGACCATCAGAAAGCCGTCGGCAAACGGCGAGAATGCTTTGGCGTCGATGACCGGAGCCAGCGGCGCAAGATCGACGATGACATAGTCGAAGCTCTTGCGGGCATTGGCAATCAGGGCTTCCATGCCCTGCGAGGCAAGCAGTTCGTTGGTGTGGTAGAGATGGTCGCGGGGTGCGATAGGCAGGATCGCAAGTCTGGTCTGCGGATCGACCCTCAGCCCGGCGGTCCATTCCTCTTCGCCAAGAACAGCTTCCACCAAACCCGTTTTCGGCGGCGGAGAGATCATTTTGCTGATTGCCGGATTGCGGATATCGGCGTCGATCAGCAACGTCCGTTTACCGCTGGCGGCGAGCAGCCCGGCGAAATTCGCAGCGATGGTTGATTTCCCTTCGCCCGGCAGCGCCGAGACGACACCGATCACCCGGTTGGGGCGACCCTGCAGGATGACATCGCTGGCAAGCTTGGCATTGCGCAGCGTTTCGGCAAAGGCCGATCGAGGCGAATCGACGGCAATCCTTGTCATCCGCGTCAGCGGAATGTCCGCGTCGGCCGGCGTGTCTGTTTTATCCGGTTCCTGTTTGGAAAGACGCTCCCGCGTCTTGCTCCACATGCTGACGGTCTTCTTCCCGACCAACGGCAGGTAGCCGAGCGATTTGTGCCCGAGAACGGAGCGGATATCCTCCTCCAGCCGGAAGAAACGCTCGCGGAACTCCTGAAGGCCGGCAATGACAGCACCCAGCATGAAGCCCAGCACGATGGAGAGCGCAATCACCATCGTCCGCTTCGGGCTGGATGGCGAGACTGGGATGCCGGCATCGGAGATGATCCGGGCTTTTGCAATCGGGAAGGAGCGTTGCTGGGCCGCCTCCTCGAAGCGGCCGAGATAGGATTCATAGAGCGTCTTCAGTGCAGTTGCCCGCTGTTCCAGTTCGCGCAGTTGCACCAGCGAGCGGTTAGCCTCCGAGTTGTTGCCGATCACGCCTTCAATGCTTTTGCGCAGCGACGCCTCGCGGGATTTGGCGACTTCCATTTCGTTACGGTAGCTGCCGGTAATCTGCTGCAGTTCCCGGAAAATCTGGCCGGCAAGTTCCGATTTTTCAGCGCGGAGCGCGACCGCCTGCGGATGGTCGGCAGAGAAGTTCTGGACGATGACCTGTTCACGCTTGCTGACAGCCAGATAGCGGGTCCGCAAATCCTGAATAACCGAGTTGTCGGTCTGGTTCGAGGAAATCGTCGCATTGTTGACGGCGTTCTCCGCCCCCTGATCGGTGATCGACTTGAACTGGTTATAGCGGGCGGACGCGCTGGCGCTGTCCGCCTGCGCAACGATCAGCTGGCTGTTGAGATCGGACAGCTGCTGCTCCGACATCAGTTCGCCGCGCGCCGAGGTCAGGCCGTTTTCGGCTTTGAATTTTTCCGCATCGAGGGAAGCGGCCTGCGCGCGCTGGCGAAGGTCTGTCAGCCGCTCCTGCAACCAGACGGAAGCGCGTTCGGTGGCGTCGAAATTCGCATTCAGCTGGTCGGTTAGATAGGCGTTTGCGTAGGCACGAGTGACGACGGCCGCAAGCCGCGGATCTGTCGATTTGTAGGACAGCGCGACAACGGAGCTTCTGCCCACTCGCTCGACAGTCAGTGCCTGCTGGATATAGGCGGCCGCTGTCTCACGCTTGCCGTTGCGCACGGCTTCTGCGGAAAGCTCATGCGGGGTCGCGAAGATTCCAGCGAGCGGCCGAAGCATGGATTTCACCATCGACATCAGCGATTGCGGTGGATTGAGAATGGTCCCGTTTTCGCCGAGATTTTCCGCATCGGTGACGCGCAAGGCCAGCTCACCCGATTTCAGAATTTCCACGGCGCTGGAAAGCTGCGTGTCGGCCAGCTGTGCGTTCTGCGGCGAGGGGGTTTCTTCGGCATATTTCGACAGGTTATCGTCGAGCAGGATCTGTGTCTGCGACGTATAGATCGGTGTCGCAAGCAGCAGATAGATGGAGCCGGCAAGGAAACAGGCGATGACGCAAGCGGCCACGACCCTTGAACGGCGAAACGCGATCGCGGTCAGCCGGTTCAGATCGATGAACGAGTCAGACTCATCGCCTCGCAGCGATGGGACAGTGTTCAACGGAAGAGGTCTTTGATTCATGGGCCGCTCGGTCTCCAGATCATTTTTTGCGGACTGATCTCACCCCAGAATAACGTCAGGGGTGAGACCGGATTTGCTGCCAGCGTCAAACTGGCTGAAAATCATCGTTTTCAGGCAGCCTGCATCGCCTGCTCGTGCGACAGAACCATCTCGCGAACGGATTCGAACACGAGGTTGCCGATATCAGCGCGCGCTAGCGCGAAGGCGACGTTCGCTTCGATGAAGCCCTGCTTGGAGCCACAATCGAAGGTCCGGCCTTCGTAGGGGTGCGCGTGGAACGACTGGTCTGCCGACAGGCGCAGCATGCCGTCGGTCAGCTGGATTTCGTTGCCGGCGCCACGCTGCTGGTGCGCAAGAATAGAGAAGATTTCCGGCTGAAGGATGTAGCGGCCGTTGAGGTAGTAGGTGGACGGTGCCTCGGCAACGGGCGGTTTTTCCACCATCTGCGTCACTTCAAACCCATGCCGGGTTTTCTCGCCCATACCGACAATGCCGTATTTCGAGGTGTCCTCAAGGGCGCACTGCTCGACAGCGACGACATTGCCGCCGACATCGTTGTAGAGGTCCATCAGGCCGGCCATGCAGCCGCGCGCACCGTAGGAAATCATATCGGGCAAAAGCAGCGCGAACGGCTCGTCGCCGATCAGATCACGGGCGCACCAGACCGCGTGGCCAAGGCCAAGCGGCGCCTGCTGGCGGGTGAAGCTGACGGAACCGGCGGTCGGCAGCATGCGCGCCAGCTCCGAAAGCTGGGCATCCTTGCCTGAGCGCGTCAGCGACGAGATCAGCTCCGGCACATCATCAAAATGGTCTTCGATTGCCTGCTTGTTGCGGCCGGTGACGAACACGATGTGCTCGATGCCGGCCTGCATCGCTTCCTCGACGGCATATTGCACGACGGGACGGTCGACGATGGTCAGCATTTCCTTCGGCATCACCTTGGTTGCGGGCAGAAACCGGGTGCCGTTGCCGGCGACGGGAATAACGGCTTTGCGAACGGGTCTGATAGGAGCCATAGAACTATCCTTTGTTCTTGTGCGGGCTGTTGCCCGGGGTGGTTCTATTCATCGTTTTCGGCGGGGGACCGAAAGGGCGAATTGCAGTGAACGGCGCCATGAGGCGCCGCAGCCTGACGGCAATGGGCATCCGCAGATGCCGGATTGCCGCCGGATTTTTCCACGCGGTTTTGACCGCGCCGGAAAGGGACCGTGCTTTGATCTGATCGACCAGCATGATGAAAGACCGCGCATCCTCGATGCTACGGTGACGCCGGCCCTGGGCCGCCATCGAGGCCTCGTCCAGCCGGTGATTCGTGAGAAACGCGGCATCGGCGGCGAGCATCGCATCCACCTGATGCAGCTTCAGCACCCGCGAGATCGACCCGCTTCGGATGTAATAGGTGTAGCCGGCGACCGGCTCCACCGCGCAGCGGCCGCCCTTGGCCAGGGCCGATGCCAGAAGCTGATAATCCTCGCCAATCGGCAGGCTCTCGTCGAAGCGCAGGCCATGCTCCTCGATAAACCGGCGCTCGAAGACCGGCTTCATATAGCCGTAATTATGCTCGGACTGAAACAGCACGTTGGACCCGATGAAAGCCGGAAGCGTCAGCGTTTCGAGTGTGGAAAGCTGGGTTTCCTCGAACATCCGTTTGATCTGGCCGTCCAGCGGAACGACGTCGACATTGTCGACGACGATCTGAGCCTTGGCGGATTTCGCGCGCGCGATCATGCGCGCGGTGCGATCCGGCGACACTGCATCGTCGGAATCCAGAATGACGATCCAGTCCCCGCGTGCGGCGGCAAGGCCTGCATTGCGGGCGCCGCCGGGGCCGCGGTTCTTGTCGAGCCGGATTAGCCGGACGCGCGGATCGGTATAGGCATCGACGATTTCCGCCGTGTCATCCGGCGAACAGTCGTCGATCACGACAACCTCGACGTTGACACCGGTTTGCGCCAGCGCGCTGTCGATGGCGCGCTCGATCGTCTCTCCGGCCTTGAAGGCGGCGACGATGAATGTGGCGTCAGGACGATGCTGTTCCATCAGGACGACCTCGCCTCGGCTGCACCGTACTGCTCGATTTCCCGAACGCCGAGAAGCCCCACGACGACCCCCGCATGCATTGAGGCGCGCAGGGCGTAGCGGTTACGGCGAACAGGTGAGAAAAACAGGATGAGGCCGGCAAGCGCGCAGAAACCGCTTTTGGCTGCAGCAAGCGCAAGTTCACGGATTTTGCCGGCCGCCCCGGTCCCGACATCGATCAGCCGGCCATGGGTCTGGCCGAAGCGGAATTTTCGCTTGGCGATCCAGGAAAAAGTGGCGCGCTTGGCCGGCACAGGTTCCTCAACCCAGGCCGCAGGTGCGTAAGCAATCTTGCCGCCCATCCGGTGCATATGGGTAAAGAATTCGGTGTCTTCGCCGCCGCTGCGGCCAAGCGCCAGGTTGAAGTGGCGTCCGGCAAGCGAAGGCGCTGCAAGACGCAGAAGGACATTGCAGGTGTAGCCGGTGACGATCTGCTCGCCAACCCAGACCGGGAATGTCGAATGAAAGTCGCCCCGCTGCATCCAGCCCGGCGCATCCGTGCCGTAGGTGGCCTTGACCGGGCCAAGCACCGCATCCGCACCCGTCGTGAGCGCCGTTTCGATCAGCCTGACGATCCAGTCTTCACTTGCCGTCTCGTCGTCATCGATGAACGCCAGGAAATCCCCCTTGGCATTATCGAGGCAGGCATTGCGGGCAATAGAGATATTCGACGACGGGCAATGCACATAGACGATGGTGTGCGGCACGCAGGCGCGCATGGCGTCCACTCGTCCTTTGGCGCTCGGACTGTCATCGTTATCGGCCACGATGATCCGGATTTCGACATTGCCGGGAACCGTCATCTTCGCCAGCGATTTGAGCGTCTGCTCAAGCTCGGGGCGCCGATAGGTACACACGCCGATATCGATGCGAATGCGATTGATGTCTGTCGTCATGCGGAGATCCGGCGGTTACGGAAGTCGAGCAGCTCACGCCAGAAGCCGGCAGACCACGCGAAGTGCATCACCATGGCCGAAACGGCCGCAAGTGGGCCATACGGGTTCTTCTGACCCAGCGCCATCCATGCACCATAACCAAGGCATGCCACGGCCCACAGGCCAAAGGGAATGACGGCAGCCCAATTGATGATCGCCAGCAAGGCGCCAACCGCAACAGGTGCGACGGCAAGCGGCAGCATCTGGCGAATGCTCGGCATGGCGCGATGCTTCAGGAAGTTTTTCGCCCGGCCGCGGCCATAGCCGAAATACTGACGGAAAAGCGTGCCCGCGGTGCTGCGCGGATAATAGATCATGCTGGTCTTGTCGGTCATCCAGATCCGGAAACCGGCCTTGTTGAGGCGGTAATCGAATTCGGCGTCCTCGTTATGGCTGAACATTTCGTCATAGCCACCGATCGCCTGAAACGCCGAAATCCGCATCAGGGCGTGGTGGCCGTGATCTGCCCAATGGCCGATGGAACCTGTGCGATGTTTCGATCCGCCATTGCCGAGCTTGGAATTCTGGGCATAGGCCGTGGCTTTCTGGAAGGTGCTGAAGCCGACGGTCTGCATGGCAACGACAACGGAATCAGCGCCGGTGACGATGGCGTCCTCCATGAGGCGTTGGCAATAGTCGTCCGGATATTCGCCATGCGCATCGATCCGGATCATGTACTCGTAATCCGCGCCGAGTGTTGCGACGGCAAGGTTGATCGCAGCACTCTGGATCCTCTTCGGATTGTCGAGCAGCCGAACTTTCGGATTGACGGTTGAGATCCGCTGGACGATCTCGCGCGTGCCGTCGGTGCTGCCGCCATCGACCACGACCAGATCCGCGCCGAGATCGCTCATGGCGCCGCCAAGCTTGATGATCAGGGCTTCTATATATTTGGCCTCGTTGAGGCAGGGAATGACAATAAGGCTGCGGCCATGCTTCGGATCATTGGTGTTCATAGCAGTCCACCTTTGTTGCTGTGCGTTTGGGAAAGCTCTTGCATCGATGCAGCATGGGCATCGCTGGTGCTCAGTGCTGCGAGCCGGTTAACCAGGCGCTGGCAATCGGCGCGGTCGAATATCCAGTTGTGTGAACTCGTGGCTGCGACCTTGCCGAATTCCGCCAGATACCGTTCCTTCGTCATCTCGGCGAGAAGCGCCGACAACGTCTTGCTGTCGGCCTGGCCCAGAACGAGGCCGATGTGCTTGGCGCTGACATAACGCGCCGTTTCGGTGCCGCGCATGACAATCGGAACCGCGTTGTAGCGGCATCCTTCGTAAAGCCGGTTCGGCAGCAGCCAGCTGGAGTTCTGGCCTTCCTCGAAAAAATCGATGCCCCAGGAGAACTGGACCTCGTCATAGATCCGGGCGAGATCCTCCGGGTTCTTGTAGGCGCCGTGAAAGTGCATGAAGGGTTCGTTTTCAACGAAGCCGTCAAAGTCGTCGAATTCGGAATAGGCGGGACGCCCTTGCAGCACGACTTCGAACCTCCCGTCCATAGCGCGGGTAAATTCGGCCAGCAGTTTCAACGATTTGTGGCATCGCAAAGCGCCGAACCAGCCGATCTTCCAGGGCTCGCCGGGCTGCGGCGGACGGGGGCGGGCGGTTTGCATGCTGGCGGTGTCTTCAAGCTCTATCACCTGGTTTTCCAACAGCATCGTCGGCGCCTTGAGGCGCGAGACCGGCCGGAAATAGTTCTCGATAAAGGCTGGTGAACTGGTGATCAGCAGGCTGACATTCCGGCCCAGATAGTGCTCGGCGCCGCGCAAAGCACGCCCTGCAAAGTCCTTGCGCAGCAGAAGCCGGTGAATGTCCAGGCATTCGTAGACGATCGGAACGTTGCCGCCGAAAATGGCGTTTGCCCGGTTGGCAAGCGCCAGCATCTCCAGATTACGGGCGATGATGATGCCGGGCTTCTTTGCCCCGCGCAATTTGTGACGCAGGAGCAGTGCCGCCTTGACGACCGCCGCAACCCGCTGGCCGAACCGCCCATCCCGGGTAACGCCCAGTTCGATGATACCGTTGGCGACGGGCGTGCCTGCGCCGCGCCGGAAACCCGCCACAGTCACATTCGCACCACCCGCCTCAAGCGTCAGAGTTCTACGCCTGATCGCCGGGTCTGCCACATCATGTGCCAGGTAGAGTACATCCAGCATGAAAACTTCCTGTTCCCCGCTCAGCTTGAACCGAGCTTAGTTCAGTTTTTTGTGCACCGCAACATTCCTGTTGCAATTGCTAATAAGCTCAATCGACCGTGCAAGTGATGGACTCCGGAAACAGGCATTTCTCGCCGGGAGCCGTGTAAGCAACGCGGTCGATCTGCATCTTTGCCGGACCCTGGTAGTCGAACTTTCCCATCCAGTCGGTCAGCGTGTCCGTTCCCCAGAGGCTGAAGAAAATCTTCTGTTCATTAACCGGGATTTTCGTCGGATCGGTGACCTCCTGCACCAAGGTGCCATTGAGATAGTAACGCAGCCGGCCCTGTTCCCAGATGAAGGCATAGTCGTTGAAGCCGGCATTTGCGCCGCCTGCGACATCGATCTGTTTCTCGTTGCCGCCCTTGGCTGAAATATACTGATTCACCTGCACCTTGGCAGAATCCTTGCCAAGCACTTCGAAGTCGATCTCATCATGTGGCTTCTTGTCGGTCGGCCCGATATAGGTAAAGAAGGCCGAGTTCAGCCCGGAGCCTTCGGCCGTCTTGATGCGCGCTTCATAGGTCCCGTAGCCGAAGCGCTTTTTCGTCTGGATCTCGCCGCAGGCATAGTCACGCTTGCCGGCCTTGCGCTGTTCGAAGGTTAGTTCGAGTACGCCATCGTGAACCGCTACCTGCCGTTTCGACCAGGTGCAGTTCTGATGATCGCCGTTATCCCAGCCATCCGAAATATACCATGTTTTTTGGTCGATCCCATCGAAATTGTCGACGAAGGATGTGCCTGTTTTGGCTCCTTGCGCAAAGGCGGATACGGGAATGGCGGCGGAAATTGCCGAAAGGACGAGAAGCATTTTTGAGATCGATTGGGTCATCGTATCGCTTTTTCCTTTGGAGAAGAGGTATCGGGAAAGCCCTTCTGGTTTGCCCCGTTTTCCGTCAAGCGCTTTGCTGCGGAGGTAGAATGGCCTGCACGGCTGCCGGTCAAAACGGCATGTAACTTGGGTACCAGGCGCTTCGCTACAGTGTGGGAAGCGACCAAAATCAAGAGGGCCAGAATGGGTGTTGCGAAGTAGAATAGCGGGTAGAGACCGGGATGCGCCGTCCGGTTCCAAAGCATCCAGAATGCAATGAGCAAGGGGTAATGGGCGCAAAATATCCAGAAGCTGAGGCCCTCCGACCCGGAAAGCCGCTCGCCGAGCCGTGAGCGGATAAGGATCGCCGAGATCGCCCAGGATCCGACAATGCCGCAGATGGCCGTCAGGCTGCGCAGCATGTCGATCCACACCGGATAGTCAGGTCCTGTCCAGTAAAGTGCAGTCGCCAGCATGACGGCCGCCGTTAGAAACAGCGTGGATATTAATGCAGCATGCCGATCCAGTGTCCGGATGTTGATTTGGTGAAGGCTTGCGTAGATGCCGCAGCTGAAGCCGAACAGGATCGATTTCTTCAGGAAGATGCCGCTCGGGATCGGCAACACGGCATAGGCGAAGAAAAGTGCCAGCATTGTCAGCGGATAGCGTTTGATCAGGATGCCGAGAACCGGCGCAAGCAGGATGCACAAGAGCAGATCCCGCAGGAAGTAGAGCGGAACATTGATTGGCAAGCCCTCGATCGCAAAGGTCAGCGTTGCCAAATCGCGCGGCGCCGCATTGATCGCATCGGGGAGGTAACCGAAGCCGATACCACCCTTCTGCCCAAGCAAAACGAGGGCCAGAAAGGACAGATTCCAGATCAGGAAGGGCAGCAGAACCGTACGCGCTTTGGAGCGGATCGTCTTGCCGTAGTCGAAGGCGTCAAGCCCGCGGCGAAACATGAGGTAGCCGGAAATCGCGCTCAGGCATGGCACGCCAACCCTGAAAAGGCTGTCACCGAGAAAGACCCTCACCCAATCAACGAAGCCATTGGCGCCGAGGAACGGGCTGGTCTGCGGATCAAAAGGAACGTGAACGAAAACAATCCCTGAGATGAGCAGAATGCGCATCAGATTGATCCGCGATGATATGTTCGCGTCGATAACCAAGATGGCATCCTATGTTGGACCATTTCCTGCCAGAAGCGGTCGTTTCAATCAGAGCAGGCTTGAACCTGCATCCTTGAAGATAGAGCAGGACGTCACGAAAAATATGGCACTGCAGCAGAAAAATTCGCCTTCATGCTGCAATGCACGCGGCGAAAAAGCGAGAAAATCCAATATATGGATACTCTGTTTTCACGCGATATCTGCGGAAAAACCGCGTGTGGGTGGGAGGTTGCGGAATATCCGGATATTCCAATCAGCGCCTGTTTCCGGTGAATTTCCGCGGCAGAAAATAAGTTGGAAAATGCCTCAAACTGCGCGCCATGGTTTATCATTTTGGCTCGCTGCGGGCGCGCTTGCGTCAAAATAAGGCGCCTGCCCAATGTTTGAGGCAGGCGCATTTCCAGGTCACACTGGCTTGCTTGCCCGCCGGTTTTTCACCAGCTGATAGATTCTCATCAGCAGCGGCCGTTCCGACAAAACAATGAACAGGGTATAGATCAGTCCGCCGATAACTGCGCCTGCAAGGATCTGCACGATAGGATTTGGCATGAGAGTGCCGAAAGTATCGAGGAGATAACGGACCGCAAGCGCCATCACCAGAGCCACCAGCATGGGGCGGCTGCTGATATAGAGGCCCTTGAAGAACGGCGTTCCATCTGCCTTGAACACCGCCCAGGAATAACCCACCAGCGTGACGGCGTTTATGATGCACAACCAGATCATCGCATTGATCAGTGTGCCGGTGCTTGCGCCATAGGCCACAGCCGCGCAGGTTGCGATCGCGCGAATGATGGCCGACCAGAACAGTGCCCGGCCATGGCCTACGCCCTTGAGATAGGGAATGAAGGTGCTGCAGGGTGTCAGAATGCCTTTGGACAGCGCCAGCAATCCGAGCACCGGCCAGGCATAGGCCCATTGCGGGCCGAACAGAACGCGCATGGCCGGTTCTGCCAGGGCCCAGAGGCCGAACATCATCGGCGCGAGCAGCACTGTGGTCACCTGCGTGCTGAACATCAGTGCCTGAGACCGGCGCTGCTTGTCATCCATCATGCCGCTGAAAGCGGGAAAGAGAACGCCCATAACGGCCGATAGGACCACTTGGTTTGGGATGCTGGCAAACCGGTTGGCCGCCGAATAGGCGCCGGCATCGGCAAGGCCGAGATAGCGCGAGATGATCACCATCGGCGACTGGAAAGTAATGAAGTTGGCAACTTCCGAGCCCATCATGCCCAGGCTGAACCGGCTCAATCCGATAACCCGCCGTGGGTGGAAAACGAAACGCGGCATATAATGTGATACGGCGTAGAGGCCACAGAGCCGCACCAGCGCCGAGACGAAAAGCTGTGCCATCAAGGCCCAGACCCCCCACCCGAAAATCGCCAGCACGACGGCTACGATGGCGCCAAGCGATTCGGAAATCATGCTCCAGACGGCATCCTTGCTGAAGTTCATGCGCCTTGCGAGTAACGAGTAGGCAACGTCTCCTCCGAGCTGGAGAGGAATAAGGAAGCTCATGACTTTCAAAAGGTAAGCGGCCTCGGGCGCGCCGAGAAGCGTGGCGAAGAAGTCGGCCCAGATGAAGAGGCCAAGCGCCATCAGGCAGGAAATCGCAAGGTTCGCCCAGAAGACGGAATGGACCGTCTCCATCTCTTCTTCGCGCTGGATGACCAGCGCCGAAGTCAATCCCGCGCCGCCGATCATGGCCAGAAACTGTACCACGGTGAGCGCCACCGCGACGGCGCCAAACTCTTCCGGCGTCAGGATACGAGCAAGAATTGGCACCGTGACAAACTTAAGCCCGAATGTGCTTGTCTTGGATAAAATGCTCCAACCGACATTGCTCGTGACGGATTTGACGTTAACTGTAGGGGGCATGGCGTAAATCCTGTGTGGCGACGGGGAGGATCAAGGACAGAGGAGACGCGTCAGATACGCAGCCGCAACCTGATGGGAGGAACCAGGAAGCACCTTCTAGGAAAACCGCAGGGGCAAAAAGATGGCGAAGTTTACAGTTGTTATTCCGTACTACCAGAAACAGGCAGGAATTCTGAGCCGGGCCTTGGGCTCTGTCTTCGCGCAGACCTGCCAGAATTTCGATGTCATCATCGTCGATGACCAGTCGCCTTTCCCGATCGAAACCGATCTTGAAACCCTGAGCGTCGAGCAGCAGGCGCGCATCCGTGTGATCAAGCAGCCGAACGCAGGCCCGGGCGGGGCGCGCAACACCGGCCTCAACAATGTCACGGCACAAACCGATTTTGTGGCGTTTCTCGATTCCGACGATCTTTGGACGCCCGATCATCTGCAGAACGCGCAGGAAACCATGACCCGCTTCGGGGCCGATTGCTATTGGGCATCGATTACGGGCGGTGATGCCTTCTACTACCATTTCGACATGGCCGAACTGGAAAAGACCGAGAAGGTCACGCGGCTCTCTGAAAAGCCCCTGGTTCTGGAAGTGCCGGAGTTTTCGCAGGTGATGCTGCGCAACTGGAGCTTCCTGCACCTATCCTGCATGGTGATCGGACGAAAACTGTTCGAGACCGTGCGCTTCGAGGCCGAACTGCGCCTGGCGGCAGAGGACGTACTGTTCTTCTGCGATTGCGCCATTGCAGCCGGTCGCATCGTCCTGTGCAACGAGCCGGGCGCTGTGCGCGGTGAGGGCGTCAACATCTTCCACAGCATCGATAGCGATTCTCCGCAGTTCCTGTCGCAGCAGTTCAACACCTGGGTTGCGCTCGACACATTGGAAGGGCGTTTTTCGCGCAAGCCGGCGGAAATCGCATCGATTCATTCCTACAAGCATACAGCCCGGCGGCAGGCTCTCTGGAGCCAAGCCCGGCTTATCAAGCAGCGGAAAATGCCGCAGTTCAATCTGCTGGCCCGCTGGATCTGGCGTGATCCGAAGCTGTTGCAGAGTGCGCTCCAGCTTGCGGTCGGCAAGTTATCACGCTAGCCTTCGCAGGTGCAGCATTTTTTTGCCGCGCCCATCGATATACGTGAATGCCATCGCATGTCACGCCTTTGCAGTTCCTTGCGTAAAGCAAATAGGAGACGGTCATGGACCCTTACTACTGGGAATCCGAGCACGGAAATTTCGGTGATGATCTCAATCTGTGGCTCTGGGACTTCCTTATCCCGGGTTTTCGCGCCGTTCATCCGGAAACACTTCTCGTCGGGGTCGGTACGGTGCTCAACAAGGCACTTCTGCCCGAGGGCCGGCACAAGCTGGTGATCGGCAGCGGCTTCGGCTACGGCTCCTTGCCGGACATGAGCAATCGTGCGGAATGGGATGTCCGCTGCGTTCGCGGCCCGCTCACAGCGCAGAAAGTCGGCGTCGATCCGAAGCTCGGCATCATCGATCCGGCCGTTATGGTCGCCGAAATGGATGAGTTCAAGAACCTGCCGAAAAAGTACAAGAAGAGCTTCGTTCCCCATTGGGAATCAGCGATTGCCGGCCTGTGGCCGGTGATCTGCCAGACGGTCGGCTTGCATTACATTGATCCGCGCGGCGAGTCCAAGGACGTCATCCGCGAGATCGCCCAGTCGGAACTGATCATGGCCGAATCGATGCACGGCGCCATTCTCGCCGATGCCTTCCGGGTGCCGTGGGTGGCCGTGACGACCTCCAAAAGCATCAACAGCTTCAAATGGAACGACTGGGCCCATACGCTTGGCGTCACCTATCGTCCGCGTCACGTTCCTGTTTCCAGCAGGGCGGAGGCCATTATCAAGGGCGCGCGGTTCTGGGGGGTCGATTTCGATGCACATCAGCCGGCGCTGGACGATCCGAATAAGCGTCAGATCGATGAAAGTGTGATAGTCGCAGCCCGGTCCCCCAAGCAGACTTCGTTCCGGGTCGCCGCAAAACAGCTTCTGGCCGTGCCGTCGGCACTGTCGCTCTGGCAGGCGACGCGCGCCACACCGCAACTCAGTGCCGATCATATTCTGGCAGAGCGGAAAGACCGTTTTCTTGAGGTGATTGCCGGTGTGCGCCGCGACTATTTTTAAGCCGCGGCCACTACGTCATTTCTGAACTTCTTACTCAAACGGCTCTGGAGGGTGGTTGCAGCAGATAGCGCAAACCGCCTGATCCACCGAGGGCGGCTGGCGCCGCCTCGGGCTGGCGGCGGAAGTAATCGGTCTTGTCAGCGAATATCCCGGCGGCGATCGCCGGGATCGCCGATGGATTGCCAAGGGCGTGGGCCAAGGCTGCCTTGGAGCCGGATTGCCGCTTGATGTCGAGGAATTCCCGCAATTCGTAACGCCCGCGAATATGACGCTCATGCCGGGCAATCAGCGCCCGTACCTGAGGCGAGAGGCCTGTCTGTGCCAGGATGGCCCTATCGGCTTCGTACAGACGCTTGAGGTCGACTGTCCGGTGGCTGCCGCTCAGTGAATTGCTGCGCACGACTGCGCCGTATCCACAGCTGTGGATGATCTTGTAGCGCGCGTCCTTTGTCAGTGCCCGGGCATAAAGATCGTAGTCCTCGCCGAGACGCAGACTTTCCTGATAGCGCAGCCGGTGCTTGTCCAGAAACTCCCGCCGCATCAAGGGCTTTAGAAATCCGATCTCCCGGCGCCTTACGCCGCGCTTTGAGATGTTGCCGGCGATGAATTCATTGAGATTAAGAATACGGGGCGCGGCCGGAAAGGCCTCGAGCGCCAGATGCGCCGTCGATGCCTTGTCCTCGTCGACAAAGGCAATGTTGTCGGCGATAAAATCCCAGCCGGACTGGGACAGGAGATTGTGCAGCCGTCCGGGGAAGAAGAAGTCGTCGGAATCGAGGATTGCAAGAACTGGCGACTTCGACATCAGAATCGCATGGTTACGGGCTGCGGCCGGGCCTCTGTTGACGTCAAAGCTGACGACTGTCAGCCGTCCCGTCCCGTCATCCATCTGGCGCGAAACACTAGCCGTGCTGTCGCTTGATCCGTCGTCGACGACAACCACTTCGGCAGTTTCGGGCTCTCGCAGCGCTGATGTGATGGCACGGCCAATTGTCTGGCCCGCATTTTTTGCGGCGATGATGACGCAGACGTCAGCATTCGGTTTCATATGTGCATTCCTTTATCGCTGTCATGCCGAACCTAAGTCGGCTTTTGCTGGGCGACAAGGCGAGATGTTGCATATGCGAAGACTTGGTGAGGTCTTTCACACGCGCGAAGGCCGGTAATCTCAGAGAAAACCACGCGAGCAGTTCCTGCTCAATCTCTCACTCAGGAGTTGAAGTGCCCTGGATTGTTCGAGACATGCAAAGCCTTCGCTTCTTTTTCGTCGCCGGCCGCCGGGGAGGCAGCGAGCGGACCTTGTGCCAGCTTCCGGCGATCATGGGCCTCTTTTGCGACGAGAATGAGAACAGTGATAAAATAGCCGGCTTGCAGAAGCACTGCACACAGTAATGTCTGCCAAGCAGCCGTCCACGCCGATCCAGTTAAAATAAAGGTCGCTACGGCAAAAACGGTTAGTGCCCCGATCATGCTGATGAAAACACGCGGTGCAAACATCAAAAAGCCCTCAAGGCTATGTCTTGATTTGCAGATATCATGGATAAAGCCACCTTCTCCTCTTAGGCTACTATCAACATATCGAACATGCTTTGTGCTTTCAACCGCAGTTTAAGCGCGAATGTTCCATAGTGATCACGCTGTTTACGATGCTAATTCTTAGCCCGGGTTTAAATTCATCTGTCTATTTCAGTGGAATCGATGTTTTTTTGAGTGAAGGTGCTACGGCGACATGCAAAGCGAGGCTCTGTGAGGGCCGCGTTGTTGCTTCGTTCGCGCGCATTGACCGCAGCGGACGGTTTTTGCCACATTTGACAGGTGCATCGCCATATATAACACAACCGGTGTCCCCATCGTCGCTATTCCCGCCTCCTGTCAGGGGCGACTTGAAGTTTGTGATCAACTTTTGTTACAAATTTAGAGGTTTTGAATAAAAGAATGTGCAGTGCGGAAAAATGGTGCAGTGCATTAATTTTTTTGCGCGGAAGAAGGAAAACCGTATAAATTTATCTATTTTAGATTATTAAAATATAATAAACAGTTTATTGAGTTCAAATTTGAAAAACTTCCTATTATGTGATCGATTTATTCTCGTTCATTTGAAATTTTTGTTGTTGCTTTACTTATATAAATTCTGATGTTGATCATTTTTTATGAATTAGCAAATGTGTCTTTGATTTTTAACTGATGCATATATGGGCTGAACCAAGGCATCAGGAGGAATCCTGCCTTTAAAAATCAAATTCTCCCTCTACACTCTCAAATGCAATTGACACCTAGTGCCCTCAGGGGACCCGACCAATCGCCAACCCAAATGGAGTTATCTCCCATGAAGTCTGCGACTCGATCGGCAAGCTCGCCGTATTTTACGACCATCGAATCCGGGGGACACCGGCCGATAGGGGGAATATCAAAAAGAGGTTTCGATATCTTTGCCGCGTCACTGGCGCTCATCGTCTTTAGCCCGCTCTTTCTTCTTTTGATGGCGTTGGTGAAGTTCTCCGATGGTGGTAAAGTCTTTTACGGGCATCGTCGCGTCGGCCATAACGGCCGTTTCTTCCATTGCCTGAAGTTCCGGACGATGGCGCCGGATGCCGACAGGATCCTGCAGGACCATCTGCACAAGAATCCCAAGGCATACGAAGAGTGGCAGGCAACCCGCAAGCTGCATGACGATCCGCGTGTTACTGTCGTTGGAAGCGTTTTACGCAAACTGAGCCTGGATGAACTGCCGCAGTTGCTCAATATCATCCGTGGTGAAATGAGTGTCGTTGGCCCACGTCCCGTCGTTGAAGACGAACTTGAGCTCTATGAACATTCGGCCGTCTTCTATCTGAAGTCGCGCCCAGGCCTGACGGGATTGTGGCAGGTTAGTGGACGCAATGATGTTTCCTACGCCGCACGCATCGCCTTCGATACGCATTATGTGACCAACTGGTCGCTGTTCAACGATGTGGTCATCGTTGCCAAAACAATTCCTGCTGTCTGCCTATCCCGAGGCAGTTACTGATTACAGTCGCCAGCTCGAATGCGCCGTTTCCGTCGTCATGCCGGAATCGGCTTTGTTGTTAAGTGAGGAATTTTCATGAACAGAAGTCTTCGCAAAGGACTTCCCGCCTTTGGCAGAAAAGCCTGGGGTGCCGCTCGTCTTTCCGCACTCGCTTTCGCCATCGGTGTCTCCGGCCTCCATACGGCTTTTGCCGGCGATTACACGCTCGGTGCCATGGACAGGCTGAAAATACGCGTCGTGGAATGGCAGACCGCCGAAGGCTCGCTCAGGGACTGGTCTGCCATCAGTGGCGATTACACCGTGGGTGCATCCGGCGCCATCTCTCTGCCTTTCCTTGGCACTCTGCCTGCATCTGGAAAGACAACATCAGAGATTGCCGACGAAGTCGGCTTGCAGCTTCAAAAACTGTTCGGCTTGCCGGACCGCCCGTCCGCCTCCGTCGAGCTTGCCCAATACAGGCCGATCTATCTGGCCGGCGATGTACAGACGCCTGGGGAATATCCCTTCGCACCCGACATGACCGTCTTGAAGGCAGTGAGCCTTGGGGGCGGTCTGCGTCGGGGCGAAAATGGTCAGCGCTTTGCGCGCGATTTCATCAACGCGCAGGGCGACGCCTCGGTGCAGGTCGCGGAGCGAAACCGCTTGCTTGTCAGGCGTGCACGGGTGCAGGCGGAAATTGCCGAGAAGAACGACATCGCCGTTCCCGGTGAATTGAAGGATGTGGCGGACGCTGCAGAGCTCGTCGAGAGCGAAAAGTCATTGATGGTTTCCCGCGACAAGCGGCTCAAGCTGCAACTGACAGCACTGGCAGAGCTGAAAGCGCTGCTGCAAAGCGAGATCGAATCGCTCGGCAAAAAGTCTGTGACCCAGAACCGGCAGTTGACGCTGGTCGTGGAAGACAAGGGCCGTGTCGATGCCCTTGCGGAAAAAGGGCTTGCCCTGAGTGCCCGCAAGCTGGCCATCGAACAGCGGGTCGCCGATCTACAGGCAGCGTTGCTCGATATCGATACGGCCTCGCTCAAGGCCAAGCAGGACGTCAGCAAGGCAAACCAGGACGAGATCACCCTGCGCAACGACTGGGATGCCCAGCTTGCCCAGGAGCTGCAGAACACCGAGGCTGAGCTCGACAAGCTCTCTCTGAAACAGGTAACCAGCCGCGACTTGATGACCGAAGCGCTGCTTCAGTCCGCCGATGCGTCGCAGACGCCGCGGCCCGGTGCGCATGCAGAAATCAGCTATTCCATTGTGCGCCAGACAGATGGAAAGCCCAAGACGATAGCAGCAGACGAGGGGACGCCCGTGCAGCCGGGCGATGTCGTGAAGGTCGAACCGGCCCTCAATACCCAGTAAGGCGACCGGAATGAAGATTGCAAAGGCCAGCTTGGTAAGGCCGGGCGAGAACGTCGTGTACGGGGTTTTCGCGCTCACCGTTTCCTATTTCGTCTTCGCCTATTCCGGCCGCTTCGGCCAGATCTCTATCCTGCTCTATTATGCCGTCTGGCTGCCACTGGTACTGATCGACTACCGGCGGGCTCTGGGAAACTATCTCAAATATATCTGGATCTTCGCCTTTGCGGTCTTCGCTCTGCTCTCCGTCTTCTGGTCGGCAGCTCCGGGCACGACCGCTCGAGCGGGTGTCCAGTATCTTACCCACGTCATCTGCGCACTGATTGCCATGCGGGCCCTGGATGTGAAAACACTGACGCTCGGTTCGGTCACGGGCGCTGGCGTCGTGCTGCTCTATTCGTTGCTGTTCGGCGTTTATCATTTCGATCCGCTGGACGGGACTGTCAGCTTCGTCGGCGCGTTCGATTCCAAGAACCAGCTCGGGTTTTATGCGTCGCTTGCCGTCTTCTTCTGCTTTTCCGCTATTGTCCTGCTCAAGCAGCGCGGATTCTGGCTTCCGATTTGTGGCGTAATCGGCCTTCTCGCCGCCTATTGTCTCTATGCATCCCAGTCCGCGACATCGGTTCTCACCACCTTGGCAGTCGTTGGGATCATTGTTGGCATGCAGCTATTTTCGCTGCTTCCACCCAAAAGCCGGAAGTTGCTGTTCATTGCAGCCACGGTGTTTGGTGTCATCACCGTGATTGGGGCCATCTACGGTGGCGCCATCGATAGCGTTCTCGGCGCCTTCGGCAAGGACTCGACCCTGACGGGCCGAACCTATCTTTGGCAGCAAGGGATCGAGGCAGCGGGCGCATCCCCGGTGATCGGCATCGGCTATCAGGCTTATTGGGTACAGGGCTTTTCCGAACCGGAACGGCTGTGGGAGGAGTTCTTCATCGGTTCGCGCAGCGGGTTTCATTTCCACAACACCTATATCGAAACGATGGTGGAAACCGGCGCGATCGGGCTTGTTCTTTTGACTGCGCTGTTTCTCGCCGGCCTGTTCGGCCATCTCAAACGCGTACTGGCCGAGAGGCAGGGTTTCGAACCATTGGTCCTGTTTGGCATTTCCGCGTTGCTGTTCGTGCGCTCCTTTGCGGAAATTGACGTTATCTTCCCGTATCAGATCGGCTCGTTTCTGCTCTATATCGCCGCCGGAAAGCTGACCATGCCGGCGCCACAAAGCGTGCCGCTGCTGTCGCCGAAATTTGCCGGCGAAACGAGGCAGCCTGTGATCCATCCGTTCGGTTCGGTCTATCCAAACAGGTAGGAGAGGCGCAAGAGGTTTAAAAGGCGAAGACCCCAATCGGTTCGCTGAGGCCCCTTAGCGTATGAGAGCCGAGATTTTCCAGCTTGGTCTGGCATCCGGCCATTTCCACAAACGCCTGCGACAGAAGGACGGGACGCTTGATTTCCTTGGTCAAGCTTTCCAGCCGCGAGGCGATGTTGACGGTCGGGCCTATGACGGTGAAATCGAGGCGGCTGCGCGAACCGATATTGCCGTACATCACATCACCCACATGGACGCCGATGCCGTAACCCAGAGGTTGGTGGCCCTTTTGGACGTTCTCCTCGTTCAGCGCCGCCATCGCGGCCTGCGCCTCGCGGATCGCCGCGAGAAGATCGCCGCAGGCATGGGTGCTGCTGAGAGGAAAAATCGCCAGCAAGCCGTCTCCCATGAATTTCAGGATTTCGCCGCCATGCCGCTCGATCGGCTCTGCCATCGCGTCGAAATAGCCGTTCAGCAGTTCGATGACGTCGTCGCGCGGCCACATGTCCGAAATGCCGGTAAAGTCGCGCAGGTCGCAGATCAGGATCGCCGCACCGACGGTAACCCCGCTACCGCGCGTCGTGGCGCCGGCAAGAATCTGTTCGCTGGCATGCGGGCCGACATAGGTTTCGAGCAGCGTCCGGGCGAGGCGGTTCTTCAGGCGGATTTCGCTGACCAGGGCAAAGGCCGGCAGCAGGTCTGCCAGAGCCGCGATGTCGTCATCGCTGAAGCCGCCCGGTCTGTCGCTGCCAAAGGTGATGATGTGGTTTTTGCCCAATGTGTGCTCGAGCGGCCAGGCGATGTAATCGGTATGTCCCTCAGTGCGTAGTTCGTCATAGAGCGGATATGGCGGGGCGTTGGCAGAGGCTTCCGGCTCGAGGCGTTGACGGACCATCTTTGCGCCGCTGTGGAGTTCGTTGACCGGGCTGTTGCGATAGCGGTCGCTATCTTCGATGCCGTAACCGAACGTCTGGATATCAGCCTCCTTCATCCCTCTCTGCCATAGGATACGGGCGCCCAGCCATTGCGGGTGAAGGATGCGGAAGTGAAGCGTGCCACGGGAGACCGGTATACCTGCTTGATTGAGCCTGTCACACATATCGATGAAGATATTGTCGATGAAGCGCTCGTCGCGCGTCTCGGTCATCAGCCATTCGATGATGCTGCTGCTGTCGCTCGGTGGCGCGTTAGCGCTTTGGCGGACAAGGCTGGAAGTTGCGCTGGATGGAACTTGCATGAATACACCCCGTCAGGATCTTCGGCGCTCTGAGCCTCAAACTTAGTAACAGTGCGGGGGGAATACCAGTGCGGGAATTGGCCTATTGTATCGGAGACAAAGGTCACCGTTGGCCTTGGCCGGCAGGTCGGGCCGTCTTCGAAAAATCGGTCAACAGATACAGTCATGGCGCCAGCCCGAGCGGGCGGCGCCATGAATTCTCGTATCGAAGGAGCGGCTAGAGCTTAAGCGGCGGCCGAAACGCTGCCGGCTGTCGGGACTTCGGCAATCGTCTTCAGGATCTGCGAAGCGATCTGGTAGGGGCAGCCCTGCGAGTTCGGGCGGCGGTCTTCCAGGTAACCCTTGTAGCCGTTGTTGGCGAAGGAATGCGGAACGCGGATCGATGCGCCGCGGTCAGCAATACCGTAGCTGAACTTGTTCCACGGTGCCGTCTCGTGCTTGCCGGTCAGGCGCTTGTCGTTGTCCGGGCCGTAGACAGCGATGTGGTCCAGAAGGTTCTTTTCGAAAGCCGCCATCAGCGCCTCGAAATACTCCTTGCCGCCGACTTCGCGCATGTACTTGGTCGAGAAGTTGGCATGCATGCCCGAACCGTTCCAGTCGGTATCGCCCAGCGGCTTGCAATGGAATTCGATGTCGATGCCGTATTTTTCCGTCAGGCGCTGCAACAGGTAGCGGGCCATCCAGATTTCGTCGGCAGCGCGCTTCGAGCCCTTGCCGAAAACCTGGAATTCCCACTGGCCCTTGGCCACTTCGGCATTGATGCCTTCATGGTTGATGCCGGCTGCGAGGCAGAGGTCGAGATGCTCTTCGACGATCGTGCGGGCGATATCGCCAACGCTCGAATAGCCGACGCCGGTGTAGTACGGACCCTGCGGAGCCGGATAGCCGGTTTCCGGGAAGCCGAGCGGACGGCCGTTCTTGTAGAAGAAATATTCCTGCTCGAAGCCGAACCATGTGCCTTCGTCGTCAAGGATGGTTGCGCGGCTGTTGGAGGCATGCGGGGTGATGCCATCGGGCATCATCACTTCGCACATGACGAGCGCGCCGTTGGTGCGGGCCGGATCCGGATAGATCGCAACAGGCTTCAAAACGCAATCCGAGCTGCGGCCTTCGGCCTGCATGGTCGAGGAGCCATCGAAACCCCAGAGCGGCAGCTGCTCGAGCGCCGGAAATGCGTCAAATTCCTTGACCTGTGTCTTACCGCGAAGGTTCGGGACCGGGGTATATCCGTCGAGCCAGATATACTCGAGCTTAAATTTCGTCATTTCTAACCTCTCATGGGTTGATGATGCACAACATCTGGAAAAGTCCATTTACGCTGCGCCGCCAACGGCTGCCATCTTATATGCACGGGGCATGCCAGTTTGCGGCGGACGCGGAGCCGCACCCCGATTTTCTGCGGAAAGGCGCAAAACAGGCGGGCCGTGCGGCACCAAGCTGTGCCCGGCGGGAAAAGTTGAAGTCACTGGCGAGATTGATCTTTTTGGCGCCGGTTTCAATCTTTTCGCAGCGTCTTGCCGCGGGTTTTGGAGGGAGACGCAGTATTTTGTCCAAAAAATGCGCAGAACTTGCGACAATTTGACTTGAGTGCACACGCCCAAAATTTAAATCAAAAATTCCCTGGAAAATGGCGTGCCTAAAAAATGGCCTATTTTTTAGGCGGATTGTTTTTTTTTTAATCAATCCGCGCAAATCGCACGCAAGTCTGCTATGGTCTTTGCAAGCAGCCCTGCCGAGGGCTGTGAAAAAGGAAAAGGCACTATGGCAATGATGTCTCCGGCCGATACGGCCAAGATTTACGAGTTCCCCGCCGGTGGGCGGAAGTTGGGTGGCCGCCGGTTCGAGCAGTCTGCGACGATCGCAGATATTCGGCCGAAGCAGGTTCTCACTGTCGATTACAGCAACTGGTACCACGACGAAGCCGTGCGTGAGGAACAGAAGCCGAAATCCTGAACAGGCCGGCAGGCTGAGAATTCCGATTGCCGCGCTCTGCGGACATCGTGCGCCCATGCGGCGCTGCCATCGCGCGTTGACTGTTGTTCCGCGCCCATAGAGTGGATGGCTGATCGTCACCGCCAGACTATTTTTCCAGCGATCCTGTTTGCGCCGCATTCATAATGGATGCCGCCGCATCTTCAATTGGATAGCCGCCGAGACGGTGAGTTCCCGTCGATCGCGCGCGTTTAGCTTGCCGATCATGGTTAACAAATTGCACCAGCACTGAAGATCGATATGACGTTATTTTAACCTTTCAGGCGCAAATTTGAGCAGAATCGCTCTTTGAGTGCACCTAAATCGTTTGCTGGGTGCGTTACTCGATAGGAGATTTGACGCAATCGGCGGAATAGTCCTGCCGGGGCGGGCGAAGATCACCGCAGGCCGGGAGCCAGACGGTCTCTCGCATTCCTGCGGATCAGAGGATGCTCGACATGACCGACCATATCATGAAGACGCTCTTGAACATCATGGCTGCGCTGTCGTTCGGCGCCCTCATGGTCCTGTTCGTCGTTGTGTAACAACAGCAGCAAGAATCCGTTGCTCACGGATAGAGATAATGCGCGTCCCACTCGTCATGCGGGATGATGTCGCCGATCTTGTAGTTGAATGACAGGACCTGGATATGGTCCGGTCCCGTGCTGCACTTGAATTTCAGCTTGTACCATTCCCCATTGCTGCGAAAAACCGCGCCCGGCGCCCGCATATCGTTGTCCTCGACGATCGGATCGGCAAACGTATAGGCAATGACCTTGTCAGGTTTGAATGACGTCTTGTCGGAGTTGATCTTCCACATCGCTTCCGTGTCACATCGCTGTTCCAGGCGCGTCTGCGGGTCGAGCTTTTCGAATTGCTTGACCAGTGACTGATCCATGGCTGCCGCTGGTGCCGCGATGGCGACTGTCAGCAAGAGCGGGCAAACAAGCCTGTTCATTGCGTCATCAACTCCTCGTCATGTCAGAAAGTGCAAATGGAAAGGGCGCCTCCGGTCGAAGCGCCGTCACATCCGTCTTAACTTCAAGGAAACCTTTGTGTCCATTCAAAGGCAGAGGGGACTAAACCTCAGAAACGTCGATCCATTCCGCCGCGGAAAGCAGAGCCATCCGTTCCGGGTTGATCCGCACGGCTGCATGCGGCGCGCCGGCGGCTGGCACCACCTCGTCATAGGCCTTCAGCGAGATGTCGCAATAGACCTTGTGTGGCTTGGCCAAGCCGAACGGGCAGACGCCGCCGACGGGATGGCCGGTTTCCTCCTCGACCTCGTCGAACCCGAGCATGCGGGCCTTGGTCGAAAACCGGGCTTTGTATTTCTTGTTGTCGAGACGGGCATCGCCGCGCGTGACGATCAGGATCACCTCGTCCGCCACCCTCAAGGCCAGCGTCTTGGCAATCTGCGCCGGTTCGACCCCATGTCCCTCTGCCGCAAGTGCCACGGTGGCGGTGCTTTGCGGGAGTTCGATGACAGCGATATCGGGGGCGTGTTCGGCAAAGAAGGTCCTGACGGAAGCGATGCTCATCGGATGGCGCGACTTTTCTGATGGGTGCCGCCCGGATGGTCCGGGCGATAGACTGCTGGCGATCTTTTCAGTCGTCGTTCGATGCGTCAAGATTTTCCGGGCGTGTTCCTTCCTGATCATGCGGCAGATAGCCATGGCTGGTGAACCAGTTGATCAGGATGGCGGCGATTGCCTCGTCGCGCGTGTGCATGCCGGGATGATCGGAAATGAAGGATTGAATCGCTTGTTCGATCCGGGAATCGTAGAGGTCAGACATGATGTCTCCAGAAGAAAGGCCGTGGAGGTGCCGGTTGCCGAGCGGCAGACCGGCACTATGCCATGATGCGTCAAGCTTGCTTGACGATACGGATTAGCACCAGGAGGATGACGGCGCCGATCGTCGAATGGATAATGGCTGCAAGAATGCCGCTGCCGATGCTGACACCAAGATAGGGGAACAGCACGCCGGCGATGAAGGCGCCGATAATGCCGATGACCATATTACCGATCAGGCCGAAGCCGAAACCGGAAACAATCAAGCCGGCAAGCCAGCCTGCAATGGCGCCGACAATAAGAAAGACAACAATGCTCTCGATACCCATGGATGGTTCCTTTCCGTTGTATCTTCGAAAGAAACTAGTGCAGGAACCGCCTCGCGATAAGGGGAAGTTTTCAAAAATATCGGCGATTTCAACGTCGGAGCGGAAAATCCAGCAAATGCCTCTCACCCCAGCCCTCTCTGCACAGGCGGGGGAGAGGGGACTGCTGAGTTTGCCGCTTCGCCCGTCTCCCCGTTTCGACGGAGAAGGCGGGCAGCAGGCCGGATGAGGGCCTGTCCCGCCGCTGATAGCGAGTGGCTCACACGATGCCGCCGCCGCCGCTCTTCGACGCCGGACGTTCGCCCGAAACCTTGGCGCGGTAACCGCTGGCGCGATAGGCTGAGACCGGTGCGATAGCGCCGCCAGCCTCGAAGCGGGACATGGCAAGGATCGGCTCGACATGGGTGCGGAAAGCCGCCTTCAATGTCTCGGCCGCCATCAGCGCATCGTTGCCGTCTTGATATCCTTCAAGCGCCCTGCGATCGACCAGCAGTGCCTGAGCATAGGCGCGGCTGACTTCGGTCGCCGAGTTCATCAGGCTTTCGATCGGGTCGGTGACATTGTGGCTCTGGTCGAGCATGTGCATCGGCGCGAAACCCTCCGCCTTGCGTGTCTCCGCATCGACCAGCTCGTTGAAGACGAGGAACAGCCGGTAGGGATCGATCGAACCGGTATCCAGATCGTCGTCGCCATATTTCGAATCGTTGAAATGGAAGCCGCCGAGCTTCTTGAACTGGATCAGCCGGGCAACGATCATCTCGATATTGACGTTCGGCGCATGGTGGCCGAGATCGACCAGGCAGTGGGCCTTGGGGCCGAGTTCCTGGGCGATCAGGTAGTTGGTGCCCCAGTCCTGCACCACGGTCGAATAGAAGGCCGGTTCGAACATCTTGTGCTCGGAAAAGATCTTCCAGTCGTCCGGCAGACCTTTGTAGATCGCCTTCATCGCCTCGAGGTAACGCTCGAAACTCTTAGTGAAATTGCTCTGGCCGGGAAAATTGGAGCCGTCACCGATCCAGACAGTCAGGGCTTTGGAGCCAAGCGCCTTGCCGATTTCGATACATTCGAGATTGTGATCGACCGCCTGCTGGCGCGTTGCGGCGTCGGCATGGCTGAGCGAGCCGAACTTGTAGGAATGGGCCTGATCGGCCGCGTCGGAAAAGGTGTTGGAATTCATCGCGTCGAAGCCAAGCCCGAGCGCATTGCCTTTTTCCTTCAGTTCCGTGAGGTCATCGACCTTGTCCCAGGGGATATGCAGCGAGACCGTAGGAGTCGCCTTGGTCAGCTGCTGGATAACCGCGCAATCCTCGATCTTGTCGAAGATATGGCGCGGCTCGCCGGTGCCGGGAAAGCGGGCAAAGCGCGTGCCGCCGGTGCCGACGCCCCAGGAGGGGACGGCAACCCCGTAAGCCGATACTTTCGCTTTGATGGCGCCGATATTGATGCCCCGGCGAGAAAGCTGCGTGCCAAGGTGGTCATAGTCGGCTTTCAGGTCGGCAATGCGCGCGGCGTTGTCGGCGTCGATGACGTCTTGTGTGATCATCCGTGTCATGTCGTTCTCCGGATCAGCGTGTGAACGACTGGGAATTACCCGCATCGACATTGATGATGTTGCCGGTCGATTTGGCCGACATGTCGGAGGCGAGGAAGTAGATCGCCTCGGCAATGTCTTCCGGGAAGACGCTGAGCTTCAGCATCGAGCGTTCCCGGTACATGGCCTCAAGTCCTTCCATATCCGTCTTGTAGACGGCGGCGCGCTGTTCCTTCCACTCGCCGGACCAGATCTTCGAGCCGCGCAAGACGGCATCCGGGTTGACGACATTGACGCGGATCTGGGCGGATGCGCCTTCGAGCGCCAGGCAACGGGCGAGATGGATTTCGGCTGCCTTGGCCGTGCAATAGGCCGATGCACCCGGCGAAGCGGCAAGGCCGTTCTTGGAGGCGACGAAGACGACGTTGCCGCCGGCCTTCTGGTTGCGGAAGATGCGGAAGGCTTCGCGCGAAACGAGGAAATATCCGGTTGCCAGGATATCCATGTTCTTGTTCCACAGCGCCAGCGTCGTGTCTTCGATTGGCGCGGAGGAGGCAAGGCCGGCATTGGAAACGAGAATGTCGAGACCGCCGAATTCCAGCAGCGTATCGGCAAAGCTCTTCTCGACCGCGGCTTCATCGGTGACGTTCATGCTGACGGCGCGGACGAAATCCTGGCCGTAGCGGCCGCCGAGTTCGCCGAGGGCCGAGGCAAGCGCTGCCTCGTCGATATCGGCGCGCACGACGCAGGCGCCTTCCTGCATCAAGCGGTGAGCCGTCGCCTTGCCGATGCCGCCGGCACCGCCGGTGACCAGTGCGATCTTGCCGGCCAGCATTTTCGGCTTCGGCATGCGCTGGAGTTTCGCTTCCTCAAGCAACCAGTATTCGATGTCGAAGGCTTCCTGTTCCGGCAGGCCAACATAGGTCGAGACACCGGACGCACCGCGCATGACATTGATGGCGTTGACGTAGAATTCGCCGGAAATGCGCGCCGTCGCCTTGTCCTTGGCAAAGGTGATCATGCCGACGCCGGGGATGAGATAGACGACCGCATTCGGGTCGCGCATCGCTGGGCTGTTGTCACGCTTGCAGCGCTCGTAATAGGCAGCATAACCGGCACGGTATTCGGCGATCTCGGCTTCAAGGCCAGCGAGCGTCTTGTCGATATCCGGGTTTGCCGGATCGAAATCGATCACCAGCGGGCAGATCTTGGTGCGCAGGAAATGGTCGGGGCAGGATGTGCCAAGCGCTGCCAGCGGCTCGAGGTTCTTCGACGTGACGAAATCGAGAACGGCCTGGCTGTCGTCGAAATGTCCGAGTTTGCGCTCGTCGGCGCTGATCATGCCGCGAATGACCGGCATCAGCTTTTGCGCAACCGCACGGCGCTCGGCGGCGGGTAGAACCGGCTTGACGGCGCCGCCAAAGGCCGGCGCAGTGTTTTCGGTCTCGAACCAGGCAATCGCCTCGTTGATGATCTCGACGGTGGTCTCGTAGGCTTCCTTGGCCGTATCGCCCCAAGTAAAGAGGCCGTGGCTTTCAAGGATCAGACCGCGCGCGTTGGGGTTTTCAGCGCAAAATTTCGAAAGCCACAGGCCAAGCTCGAAACCGGGACGCTTCCAGGGCAGCCAGCCGATATCGTCGCCGAAGATTTTTTGCGTCAGTTCGCGGCTGTTCTTCGAGGCGGCAATGGCAATGATGGCGTCCGGATGCATGTGATCGACATGCTTGCGGGGCACATAGGCGTGCAGGGGGGTGTCGATCGAAGCGGCGCTCGGATTGAGGTTGAAGGTGCAATGCGGCAGATAGCCGACCATTTCGTCTTCATGTTCGAGGCCGCGGTAGAGCCCCTTCAGGGCTTCGAGCTTGGCCATATATAGTGTCGAAAAGCCGTCCATCTTGATGGTGCCGACGTCGCCGCCGGAACCCTTGACCCAGAGAACCTCGACCGTGCCACCACCGAGCGGGTCTTTTTCCATCACCTTGGCGGAGGTGTTGCCGCCGCCGTAATTGGTGATGCGTTTATCGGAACCGAGCAGGTTGGAGCGGTACAGAAGCCGCTCGGCTTCGTTCATTGCCGCTGCCTTGGCGTCGTCCCAGAGATTGGCAAGGCGCGAGCCTTGTTGCTTGTCGAGCATCTGCATTTCCTCCCGGTCAATTCTGCGCCGGCCCGGTAGATTTCGCGGGGCAAAGAGCGCATTCGTTGCGATCAAATCACACAAAGATTGGCTGCATGTCAATCAGAAACGATCAAAATCAGTCATATTGCACTGCACAATGAAAAAATATGATTGTTTGTGATTGACAATGCGCGGTCGTGATGGAAGCATAGACAATATTGGAGGAGCCTAATGCACGAGAAAGAGCGACACAGGATCATTCTGTCAGCTGTCCAGGACAAGCCGGTCATTACCGTGCCTGAACTGGTCGATCTGACTGATAGTTCTGAAGCGACGATCCGCAGGGATATCGCGGCTCTGCATGTCCAGAAACGGCTGCGCCGGGTGCGCGGCGGCGCGGAAGCCATCAATCCACCGCAGTTTGTCGGCCTTGCGGGCCGTCCGTTCAGCGTCAATGAAGGCCTGCATGCCCGCCAGAAGCAGGCGATCGCCAAGGAAGCCGTGGCGCTGTGTCAGGATGGCGAGCCGATCATCATCAATGGCGGCACCACGACATTCCAGATGGTGCACTTTCTCGCCAATCGCCGAATGCAGGTGTTCACCAACTCCTTTCCGATCGCCGAGCATCTGCTCAAGCATTCGAAGAACACGGTGATGCTCTCCGGCGGCACGATCTACCGCGAGCAGAACATTATTTTGAGCCCGTTCGACAATGACGTGACGCGCAATTTCTATGCGCGCCGCATGTTCATGGGCGCGCAGGGGCTGGGTCCGCTCGGCCTGATGGAAGGCGATCCGCTGCTGATCCAGGCGGAGCAGAAGCTGATCGACCAGGCCGACGAACTCGTCGTTTTGATCGACTCGTCGAAATTTCACAAACGCTCCAGCCTCATTCTGTGCGGGCTGAAGCGCATCACCACGGTGATCACGGATTCGGGCATCGAGGACAGGCACGTCCAGATGCTCGAAGATGCCGGCGTCGGCTTGGTTATCGCCAATACGCGGTCAGGCATTGTTGAGGAGAATGCTTCTTCGTCGGCGTAAAGCTGCAAGAAGGGGAGTGGGAACCGCCGATGGCTTCACGCCCGGCAAAGTTTTGAGAGCATACAGCCGAATGAACGCGATCATTGTGACCGCGCGGCTTCTGGGAGGAGAACGTCATGAAAATTTTGAAGGCATTGATGGTCACGACAGCGGTTTCGCTGGCACTGATGACGAACGCCGCACATGCGGAAAACAAGAAGATCGCGCTGGTCGTCAAGGCGCTCGGCATCGGCTTCTTCGAAGCGGCCAACAAGGGTGCGCAGGAAGCCGCCAAGGAACTCGGCGATGTCGAGGTGATCTACACCGGCCCGACGACGACGACGGCCGAAGGCCAGATCGAAGTCATCAACTCGCTGATCGCCCAGAAGGTCGATGCGATCGCCGTATCCGCCAACGACACCGACGCTCTGGTTCCGGCCCTGAAGAAGGCGATGGAGCGCGGTATCAAGGTTATCTCGTGGGATTCGGGCGTCGCCAAGGACGGCCGCTCGATGCATCTGAACCCGTCGTCCAGCCCGCTGATCGGCAACATGATCATCAAGCTTGCGGCCGACCAGCTGCCTGATGGCGGCGACGTTGCCGTCCTTTCGGCCACCGCCACCTCGACCAACCAGAACACCTGGATCGCGGAAATGAAGAAGGTTCAGGGCAATTATAAGGGCATCAATGTCGTTGCCACCGTCTACGGTGACGACCTTGCCGACAAGTCCTACCGTGAAACGCAGGGCCTTATTCAGTCCTACCCGAACCTGAAGGCGATCATCGCACCGACTTCCGTTGGCATCGTTGCTGCAGCCCAAGCCGTTGAAGACGCCGGCAAGGTCGGCCAGATCAACGTCACCGGTCTTGGCCTTCCCTCGGAAATGGCTGGCCACGTCAAGGCCGGTTCGTCCAAGTCCTTCGCCATCTGGAACCCGATCGACCTCGGCTATTCCGCCACCATGATCGCCTATGACCTGATCGGCGGCGCGGAAGCAAAGCCGGGCGCTGAACTGAAGATGGGCCGTATGGGCACCGTCAAGCTCGACGACAACAACGAAGGCGCCATGGCCGACCCGTTCGTCTACGACGCCAAGAACGTCGAAGAGTTCGCCAAGATCTTTTGATCTGGTTGTGGCGGTCTGCCCCTCATCCGCCCTATCGGGCACCTTCTCCCCGTTGTCACGGGGAGAAGGACCAAGCGGCAAATTCCGTGATCCCCTCTCCCCGCATGCGGGGAGAGGGCTAGGGTGAGGGGCAATCGCGTTAGCGATAGCCTGCTGACAACTTTTCAAATTCAATCAGACCGGTGGATTGCCTCTTGCTGCAGGAAACGACCACATCGCGGATGAAGCCCGCCGTTGCTCTTGAGGGCATATCCAAGTCCTTTCCGGGCGTGAAGGCGCTGTCCGACGTCTCGCTCGCCTTGTATCCGGGCTCCGTCACGGCGCTGATCGGCGAAAATGGTGCGGGCAAATCGACCCTCGTTAAAATCCTCACGGGCATTTACCAGCCGGACGGCGGCACGATCCTGGTCGATGGGGCCGAAACCCATTTTCCGACAGCTATGGCCGCCGCCCATGCCGGCGTCACCGCCATCCATCAGGAAACGGTGCTGTTTGACGAACTGTCGGTCGCCGAAAACATCTTTCTCGGCCATGCGCCGCGCGGCCGCTTCGGCCTGATCGACTGGAAGAAACTCAACAGCAATGCCCGCGACCTGCTCGCCCGCGTTGGCGCCGAAATCGATCCGACCATCCGGCTGCGCGATCTCGGCATTGCCAACAAGCATATGGTGGCCATTGCCCGCGCTTTGTCGATCGATGCCAGCGTTGTCATCATGGATGAACCGACGGCCGCTTTGTCGCACAAGGAAATCCATGAGCTTTATGAACTGATTGACCGGCTGAAGGCGGACGGCAAGGCGATCCTGTTCATCAGCCACAAGTTCGATGAAATCTTCCGCATCGCCGACCGCTATACCGTGTTTCGTGATGGCGGCATGGTCGGCGAGGGGCTGATTGCCGATGTGAACCAGGATAAGCTGGTCAAGATGATGGTCGGCCGCGATGTCGGCCAGGTTTTCCCCAAGGTGGATGTTGCCATCGGCGAGCCGGTGCTGACGGTTTCGGGCTATCGCCACCCGACCGAATTCGAAGACATCAATTTCGAGCTGCGGCGCGGCGAAATCCTCGGCTTCTATGGTCTGATCGGCGCCGGCCGCTCCGAATTCATGCAGTCGCTGATCGGCATCACACGGCCATCAGCCGGTGCCGTCAAATTGAACGGCGACGTCCTCGTCATCCGCTCTCCCGCAGAAGCGATCGAGGCCGGTATCGTCTATGTGCCGGAAGAGCGCGGCCGCCAGGGCGCAATCATCGGCCTGCCGATCTTCCAGAACGTCACGCTGCCTTCGCTGCAGAAGACTTCGCGGGCCGGCTTCCTGAAGCTTGCCAATGAGTTTGCTTTGGCGCGCGAATATACCCAGCGTCTCGATCTGCGCGCCGCCTCGCTCGATCAGGATGTCGGCACTTTGTCCGGCGGTAATCAGCAGAAGGTGGTGATCGCCAAATGGCTGGCAACGCAGCCGAAGGTGATCATTCTCGATGAGCCGACCAAGGGCATCGATATCGGCTCCAAGGCTGCGGTGCACGCGTTCATGAGCGAACTGGCAGGGCAGGGATTGAGCGTCATCATGGTCTCCTCGGAAATTCCCGAAATCATGGGCATGGCCGACCGCGTCATCGTCATGCGCGAAGGCCGCATTGCCGGGCGTTTCGAACGCACTGAGCTGACGGCGGAAAAGCTGGTCCGGGCGGCCGCCGGCATCGCGGAGGCCGCATAATGGCAACGCTGCTGAAGAACCGAGAAATCCTTCTGGTCATCGCCATCATCGCGCTGGTCTTCCTGATCGCGCTGCGCTTCCCGGGGTTTGTGGCGCCCGCCAATCTGGCGCGCGTCTATAATGACACGTCGATCCTCATCATCCTGGCGCTCGGCCAGATGGCCGTCATCCTCACGCGCTGCATCGATCTGTCGATGGCCGCCAATCTGGCGCTGTCCGGCATGGTCGCGGCCATGGTCAATGCCGCCTTTCCGGGCATACCGATCCCGCTGGTCATTCTCGTCGTGGTCGCGCTTGGTGCGGCTCTTGGTTCGATCAACGGCCTCCTGGTCTGGAAACTGGATATCCCGCCGATTGTCGTCACGCTCGGTACGCTGACGATCTATCGCGGTACCATCTTTCTGCTCAGCAAGGGCGCGTGGATCAATGCGCATCAGATGAGCGATGCTTTCAAGGCGCTGCCGCGTGCGCCGCTGATCGGCTTTCCTGTCCTGTCATGGCTCTCGGTTCTGGCCATCGCCGCCGTCTATATCCTGATGACGCGCACGCCGGTCGGCCGTGCCTTCTTTGCCGTCGGCGGCAATCCGCATGCCGCCGTCTATACCGGCATCGATGTCGGCCGCACGCGGTTCCTCGCCTATTGCCTGTCGGGCGGTCTTGCCGGCCTGTCCGGCTATCTCTGGGTGTCGCGCTATGCGGTTGCCTATGTCGATATCGCCGCCGGTTTCGAACTCGATATCATCGCGGCCTGCGTCATCGGCGGCATCTCGATTGCCGGTGGCATCGGTTCTGTCGGCGGTGCCGTCCTCGGCAGCCTGTTTCTCGGCGTCATCAAGAATGCGCTGCCGGTCATCAATATCTCGCCGTTTGCCCAGCTGGCGATTTCCGGAACGGTGATCATCATCGCTGTGGCGGTCAATGCCCGCACCGAAAAGCGCAAGGGCCGTGTCATTTTGAAGAAAGCGGAGGCGGTCTGATGGCGGAAACGCATCTTTCACCGAGGATCATTCCGGACCGGCTGCAGAGCCGGGGCAGCCGTGCGCTGAAAAGCTGGGAGAGCCTGCTCCTGGTCGTAGCGATCCTGATTTTTGCCATCAACTCGTTTGCCTCGCCCTATTTCCTCGATCCGTGGAACCTGTCCGACGCGACGTTCAATTTCACCGAAAAGGCGCTGATCGCCTTTGCCATGGCGCTGGTGATCATTTCCGGCGAGATCGACCTGTCCGTCGCCTCGATCATCGCCCTGTCGTCGACAGCCATGGGGCTCGCGGTCACCATGGGCGCCGATACGCCGAAGCTGGTCGTCGTCGGCCTTGGCACGGGGCTTCTTTGCGGCGCGGTCAACGGGCTGCTGATCACCGGCCTCGGCCTGCCGTCGATCGTCGTGACCATTGGCACGATGAGCCTGTTTCGCGGCCTGTCCTTTATCATATTGGGAGACCAGGCCTATACGGGCTATCCGGCAAGCTTTGCCTATTTCGGCCAGGGCTATGTCTGGTGGGTTTTCTCGTTCGAATTCGCACTGTTCGTGTTCTTCGCTGTCGTCTACAGCGTGCTGCTGCACAAAACGAATTTCGGCCGTGCGGTCTATGCCATCGGCAATAACCAGACGGCAGCATTGTTTTCCGGCGTCCGGGTCGGCCGCGTCAAGTTCATCCTGTTCCTGCTCACGGGTCTGATGGCCGGTATCGCCTCGGTCTGCCTGACCTCGCGCCTCGGCTCCACCCGCCCGTCGATTGCCTTGGGTGTCGAACTGGAAGTGGTGACGATGGTCGTGCTCGGCGGTGTCAGCATCCTCGGCGGCTCCGGCACCATTCCGGGCGTTGTGCTTGCTGCCTTCATCATGGGCATGGTCACCTTCGGCTTCGGGCTCTTGAACGTGCCTGGTATCGTCATGTCGATCTTCATCGGCGTGCTGTTGATTTCCGTCATCGCATTGCCGATCCTTTGGTCGCGCGCCCGCCGCCGCAGGGCTCATTGAGGACATCATGGAAAAATACGCTTTCCGCATGCGTCTCAATCCCGGCATGACTGAGGAATATAAGGCCCGCCATGACGCGATATGGCCGGAATTGTCGGCGCTGCTGACGGACGCCGGCGTTTCGGATTACTCGATCCATCTGGACGAGGAGACCAATCTTCTGTTCGGCGTGCTGTGGCGGCGCGATGATCACCGCATGGCCGATTTGCCCAGCCATCCGGTGATGCAGAAATGGTGGGCCCATATGGCTGATATCATGGAGACGAAGGCGGGCAACGAGCCTGTCGCCGTGCCGCTGACAACCGTCTTTCACATGAAGTAGTGCCATGAAAACCATCGCTGTCATCGATATCGGCAAGACGAATGCCAAGGTCGCCTTGGTCGATCTCGACCGGTTCGAGGAAACGGCGGTGCGCAAGACCGCAAATGGTGTCGTTTCCGAAGGCCTTTATCCGCATTTCGATGTCGAGCGCCTGTGGCGCTTCATCACGGAAAGTCTGGCTGCGCTCAACGCGGAAGCCACGATTGATGCGATCTCGGTGACCACGCATGGCGCGACGGCCGTCCTGCTGGACAGGAACGGCGATCTCGCTTTGCCATTGCTCGACTATGAATTCTCAGGTCCCGATACGGTCGCCGGGGACTATGACAAGGTTCGTCCGCCCTTCGCCGAAACCGGCGCCGCAAGACTGCCTGGAGGGTTGAACATCGGGGCTCAGATCTACTGGCAGGAACAGACATTTCCGGTTCAGTTTGCCAAGGTCGCCAGCATCCTCACCTATGCGCAATACTGGTCCTACCGGCTAACCGGCGTACTCTCGACGGAGCTGACCTCGCTGGGTTGCCATACCGATCTCTGGAATCCCTATTCCGCCGATTTCTCCACCATGGTCGATGCCCGTGGCTGGCGGCCGCTGTTTGCGCCGGTGCGCCGCGCCAGCGACGTGCTGGGTGGATTGGCGCCGCAGGCGGCCAAGGACACTGGTCTTCCATCGGGTCTGCCGGTCTATTGCGGCATCCACGATTCAAATTCTTCGCTGCTGCCGCATGTTTTGACCCGGGCCTCGCCTTTCTCGGTCGTTTCCACTGGAACCTGGGTGGTGATGATGGCGATGGGCGCAAGAAAGGTGGCCTTGGACGAGGCCCGCGACACGCTGATCAATGTCAATGCGCTCGGCGATCCCGTTCCATCAGCGCGCTTCATGGGTGGACGCGCATTCTCGACGCTGATCCCCGATCCAGCAGCAACGGTTTCTAGGGATGTCGAGGCAAAAGTGGCAGCCGTTGGGTGGATGCTGTTGCCATCGGTACCGGAAGGCTCCGGGCCATTTCCGCGCGCGAAGCCGCGATGGACCTGCAATGAGGCGTCGCTGACGGCCGCAGAACGGCTAGCCGTCGTCTCCTTCCATCTGGCGATGATGACGGCCAGTTCACTCGACCTGATCGGCGCTGAGGGCGAGGTCGTCGTCGAGGGACCGTTCGCGGTCAATCCCAGCTATCTGCGCATGCTGAAAGCCGCAACCGGCCGCCCCGTCCTGATCGGCAGCCAGAGCGCCACCGGGACCAGCCTTGGGGCGGCATGCCTTGTCGATGGCAGCCGGGCGCAGGCGCATACGGTAGAATTTCAGGGTCCCGTTCCGGGAGCTTATGCCGCGTACGCAGCAAGCTGGACCAGGCTCGCCCAAACCTTATAGGCGGTATCCACCGGTACACGTGGATAAGAGTTCGCCTGTCTTTGGGGAGCCTACGCCGGCTGATCGGCGTTGAAGATCGCGGATAAGAGACCGGGGAACCTTGCTTCGAGATCATCCTGCCGAAGCGACATATAGATGACGCGGCCTTCCGGTCTCTGCCGGATCACACCGGCCTCGCGCAATACGCGCCAGTGATGCGTCATCGTTGATTTCGAAACGTCCGTTACGAAGTCGCTGCAGATGCATTCACCGATGGAGATCTGCTTCACCGCCGCCAGCCTGATCGGATTACCCAGAGCCAAAAGGACATCGGGCAGGCGAAGGTCTTCACGCGTGGGATGGTGGTCGTTCATCAAAAGAAGATAATAAACCGTACGCGTACAGTCAAACTTTTTGGACGCCTCGCGTTGACAATTGTACGATTCTATCCGTACTATCAAATCATCAAAGCTGCGCAGCCTTGTCCCCGCAACAAGAGATATCCATCATGTCATTTTCTCCCGCATCCGGCGGTCGCCAGCGGCTGGGCTGGACATTGTTCCTGCTCGCTTTCGCTCAACTGGTCATCGCCGTTGATTACAATATCGTCTTCGTCGCACTGCCTGATATCGGCGCGCAACTTGGCTTCTCGCGTCAGACGCTGCAATGGGTTGTCAGTGCCTATGGTGTCGCCTTTGGTGGCTTTCTGCTCTTAGGCGGCCGTGCTGCCGATCTTCTCGGCCGCCGCCGGATCTTCATCTTCGCCCTGGCGCTTTACGGCGTATCGTCGCTGGTCGGCGGTTTGGCCACCAGTCCGAGCGCCATCATCATCGCCCGAGCCATCCAGGGTGTCGGCGGCGCCTTGTTGTTTCCGGCCACGCTATCTCTTGTGACGACATTGTTCGCCGAAGGCCGCGAACGCAACCGCGCCCTGGCTGTCTGGGGTGGCGCCGGTGCCTCCGGCCTGACCGTCGGCGCTTTGCTCGGCGGTATTCTCACCAGCGCCTATGGCTGGCCCGCCGTCTTCTTCGTCAACGTGCCGCTCGTTGCCATCATCATCGCTGGCGCCCTGATCGTCATGCCACGCGATGTCAACCAGGGCTCGCATCGCAGCTTCGACCTGCCGGGCGCGCTGACCGCGACGATCGGCATCACATTGCTGGTGTACGTCCTCGTGCAGGGGCCGGAATCGGGCTGGGCGTCTCCATCGATCCTTTTGGCGCTGGTTGCCGGTCTTATCCTGCTCGCTGCCTTCTTCGTCATCGAAGCCCGTAGCGATGATCCGCTGATGCCGCTGCGCCTGTTTTCCAACCGCTATGCGCTGGCCGGCATGCTGTTGACGCTGTTCTTCGGAGCGACCTTGGGTGCCTTGCCCTATTTCGAAACGGTCCTCTTCCAGGGCATGCTCGGCTTCGACGCGCTATGGACCGGTCTGGCGTTCCTCGTTCCGGCCATCGCCATCTTCATCGGCACGCAACTGGGTGAGCGTATGGCGACCGGTTCGGGCGTTCGCGCCAGCCTGGTAATCGGCCAGGTTCTCAGCGTCGCCGGAATGATTGCGTTCGCCTACGGGATTTCGCCGGAATGGGGCTATATGGGCCTGGTTCCAGGCATGGCAGTGCTCGGGGTCGGCCAGGGCATGGTGTGGACGGCGATGTGGATCGTGTCGGCGACCGGGGTTGCCCAGGAAGAGCAGGGTGTGGCGTCGGGCATGGCATCCACCAGCCTGCAGGTCGGACTGGCCGTCGGCCTCGCCATCCTGGTTGCGGTTGCCAACGGGGTGGGGGAATCGATAGGTCAGACGGCGACCATCGGTCTTATCGAAGGCACACGGTTCGCTGTCTATCTGGCCGCTGTGGGGACTGTTTTGGGGCTGATCGTCGCTCTCACTCTGCCGCGGCGGGTGGAAGTGCCGGCGGGCGTGAACTACGCTCCAGCCGAATGAGCCTGTGGCCCGCCTTCGGGGGCGGGTCTCACCGGCTGTTCCGGTGTGCGATCAAAGAGCGGTGAGAAAACAAAACCAAGAAAATGGGCCGCCGCGGCCTTCAAGGGTATGCGGCGCTTCTCGCATCCAAGGACACGCCGCAATGCATCGCCTTGTGAGGCACATATGCTTCCAGGCCCAAGTGCCGTTTAACTACGTCCTAGAAAATCCGGGCATTCAATGACTTACGATCATCCTCGATATTCAGGAGGATGGAGACCGCTGCCAGTGTAAGGGTGGCGATAAGCGTAGCGCTTAGTCCCAGAACAATCATTGCCCGTTCCTTCTACGTCATCATCATGATGCCGCTTCACTTTGTCCGGCTATGCTTGCGCATGGCTTGCGCCGGTCAGAATAGGCAGTAGTTAACGGCGGGATGTCTCAAGATCAACTCCCAAGTTTTACCATTGAAAACCTGTTGTTTCTCTAATGGGCGCAAACCCCCGTTTCATAGGCGGTTGCGCCGGGTGAGGGCAATATACGGCTAATTTTAGTGAAAGAAGATACGGACGATCAACCGTTAACCTTCAAGCAAGGAATTAACCATAAACATGGTCGTACACGTTGGAGTGGGAAAATCTACTTCCCCGCAAGGCATGACGCCGTACCAACGAACCGGTTCTGATCCGGTATGCACTTTCACCGGATATCTCTTGGGAACGAAGCGGCTGATCGCCGTGGCCAGCTGGCATTGCAGCCGTCGCCACTTGGCGTCTTGCAAGACGGCCCGCTTGGGCAACGCCCCTTTGGAACATCCGTTGATGAATGGACGCATCGTGCGCCGGCCAAGGCCTGCGGACATGCAGCAAGAGTTTGATTTTCTACAGGATTCCTCTGAAAACCATAGGGTTTCCAGAGATGAGATACCGGACCGGGGAAAAGCGTGAGGCAGGAAACATCGCCAGATCAGACGAGGAAGGCTCAGGCAGGCAGCCTGCTGGAGCGCTTGCGTTTTGCCGGGCTTGATGAAGACCAGACCGACGTCCTGCGGAAGCATCGCCAGTCGCTTGGAGCAGAGGTCGAGCTCGCATTGCGCGACCTGTTCCAGCGCCTCCAGACCTTCCCGGATGCCGCCCGCCATTTCACCAGCGACCGCCAGATCGACCGGCTACACGACCTCCAGTCATCGCATTGGAGCGTTCTCACCGACGCCCGCTTTGACAGTCTCTATGCCGAGCGCGTCAAGGTCCTGTCGGATACCGAGAGCAAGATGGGGCTTGATCCGCGCTGGCAGATCGCCGGCCACGCCGTCGTGCTCGAACGCTTGATCTGTTCGATGATCGAGCAGTTCTGGCCGAAATCGATGCTGTCGCTCGGCAAGGCGAACAGGAAGGAGCTGGCCGACCTCGTCGCTGCTCTGGTCCGCACCGTCTTCGTCGATACCGAAATTTCCGTTTCCCTGCGCTTCAATGAACAGCGTCACAGCCACCAGCGCCAGCTCGCCGAGCAGCGCAAGGCCGGTGAAGCCGAAGCGCTGGCTCTGTTTGACGGCGTCACTCAGGCGCTCGGCCGCGGCGATCTCTCCGTTCGTACGTCCCGTGACGTGGCTGCGGCGTATCAGCCGCTGGTCCAGCAACTGAATGGGGCGCTCGATGCCATGCAGAACGAGTTCATCGGTCTGTCCGACCGCGCCGTCACGATGGAAACCTCGTCGCGTGATCTTGCCGGCCAGACCGGACAATTTGCTCTCAAGGCACAGGAGCAGTCCGAAGCGCTCAGCGAGACCGTCAGGTCGCTCGGCGCCATCGTCGACCGGGTCAAGCACAATGCCGGCCAGACACGGGCTGCCGAAAAGAGCGTCGCCGTGGCCCGCCAGTCGGCCGAGCATAGCGGCGAGATTGCCGGACAGGCGATATCAGCCATGGCCGACATTGAAGCTTCGGCCGAAAAGATCGGCCAGATCATCGGCGTCATCGACGAGATTGCCTTCCAGACCAATCTCCTGGCGCTGAATGCCGGTATCGAGGCTGCGCGGGCTGGCGAAAGCGGCCGTGGCTTTGCCGTCGTTGCCCAGGAAGTCCGCGCCCTGGCGCAACGCTCGGGCGACGCGGCTCGCGAAATCAAGCAGCTGGTATCGAGCACGAAATCTCAGGTCGAGGCGGGCGTCGAACGCGTCGGCCGCACGCAGGACGCCATCAGCAATATCGTCGAGCAGGTGCGCGGTATCAACGATGCCATCGCCGGCATTGCCGAGGAAACCGCTGAACAGGTCACCGGCCTTCAGGCTGCGACATCCGATCTCGGCCGGATCGGCGCCGAAATCGGTGCGAGCGCACATCAGGCTGCCGGTGCCAAGGAAACTTGCGACGACCTGCACACCGTCATTCTCGAACTCGGCCAGACGATCCGCCAGTTCCATGTCCAGCGGCAGGCGCCGAAGACGGCCTTCGCGCCGTCCTATTCGACCCCCGCCGTTACGGCGCCCGCCGGACGGCCGGGCGAAATCACCGACGAGAGCGATGAGGGGTTCGATGAGGGCTTCGGTCTGCAGGGCCGTCTTGCCGGGTGGGCGCGCTGATGCAGAGCCGTCACAAACACATCCTGCCAAGATCGGCGATTTTCGAGGGCCAGACCATGCGCTCGCATGGGCGCGCCGAAAACCAGTTGAACCATCCGTGTAAATTACTCCCAGCCAGACAAGGAAAGTAGAGATGGCAGCCAAGAAAGCCGCTCGGAAAAGTTTGAGCCTCGCACCGGTTCTCGACCTCAACGAGGCCAACGCGCTGCATGGCAAGTTGATGGCTCTGCGCGGCAATCCGCTCGCGATCGACGCATCTGCGGTCGAGCGTGTCGGTGCGCTGTGCGTTCAGGTCCTGTTGGCCGGAGCCAAAAGCTGGGAAGAGGATAATCAGTCTTTCACCTTCGCCAAGGTGTCGGACGCATTTACGAAAACGACACAGCTCATCGGGGTCAATATCGACCACCTGATGGCAAAGGAGATTTGAGACATGAAAAAGAAAGTTCTTACAGTCGATGATTCCCGAACCATCCGGAACATGCTGCTCGTCACGCTGAACAATGCCGGTTTCGAAACGATCCAGGCAGAAGACGGCATCGAGGGTCTGGAAATTCTGGAGGATGCCAATCCGGACGTTATCGTCACCGACATCAACATGCCGCGTCTCGATGGCTTCGGCTTCATCGAGGGCGTGCGCAGGAACGAGAAATTCCGGGCAATCCCGATCCTGGTGCTGACGACGGAAAGCGACGCGGAAAAGAAGAACCGTGCCCGACAGGCAGGTGCTACCGGCTGGATCGTCAAGCCGTTCGATCCGACCAAGCTGATCGATGCAATCGAGCGCGTAACCGCCTAAGCCAGGATTCCTCCCCATGGATATGAACGAAATCAAAGAGATTTTCTTCCAGGAATGCGAGGAGCAACTCGCTGAATTGGAATCCGGTCTCCTGCGGCTCAATGACGGCGACCGTGATCCGGAAACGGTGAATGCGGTTTTCCGGGCGGTCCACTCCATCAAGGGTGGCGCCGGAGCGTTCGGGCTGGATGATCTTGTCTCTTTCGCACACGTGTTTGAGACCACGCTTGATTGCGTTCGTTCCAACAAGTTGGAACCCAACCAGGATGTCCTGAAGGTCATGCTGAAATCAGCCGACGTCTTGGCCGACCTGACCAATGTCGCCCGCGACGGCGGCAGTGTCGATCAGGCCCGTTCGGCGCAGCTGATCCGCGAACTCGAGGCGCTGGCCAAGGGCGAGGCACCACCTGCCGCAGCCCCGGTCGCCGCAGCACCCAAGGCCGCACCGGTTGCTGCTGCACCTGCACCTGTTGTCAGCGACGACGGCTTTGTTCCGGTCGCCTTCTCCTTCGACGATTTCGGCGACGATGATGTCTCCGCCGATCTTCCGGCATATGACGTCGTCTTCAAGCCGAAGTCGGAACTCTATACCAAGGGTAATGAAGCGACGCTGCTCCTGCGCGACCTCTCGCGTCTGGGTGAAATGAGCATCCATTGCAACATGGACAGCCTGCCATCCCTCGACCAGATGGACCCGGAAGCCGCCTACTTCTCCTGGAAAGTGTCGATCAAGACCGACAAGGGCGAAGATGCCGTGCGTTCGGTGTTCGAATTTGCCGAGTGGGACTGCGATCTCGAGGTGACGGCGCTCGAAACGGGCGAAACTCCGGAAGCCAATGGCGATGACCTGCCGATGCAGCCGGTCCCGTTTGATCTCTCCGCGCTCGACGGTGAACTTGATGCGCCTCTCGGCGTTGTCGAAGAGGAAGAGCAGATCGCTGCCGTGCAGGAAGCTGTCGCTGCTGCCGAAGCCGCATCCAATGTCGTCCAGATGGCCGGCAATGCATCACGCGCTGCCGCCAGTGACAAAGGTGCCGCCGCCGCTGCAGCCCAGAACAACGCCCAGCAAGTCTCCTCAGCAGCCGCCCCAACTATCCGCGTTGATCTCGATCGCGTCGATCGGCTGATCAACCTCGTCGGCGAGCTGGTCATCAACCAGGCCATGTTGTCGCAGAGCGTCATCGAGAATGACTCGAATGGCGTCTCGTCGATCAATATGGGTCTGGAAGAACTGCAGCAGCTAACCCGCGAGATCCAGGATTCGGTCATGGCGATCCGCGCGCAGCCGGTCAAGCCGGTCTTCCAGCGCATGGCCCGCACCGTCCGCGAAATCGCCGATATCACCGGCAAGTCGGTGCGCCTCGTTACCGAGGGTGAAAATACCGAAGTCGACAAGACGGTCATCGACAAGTTGGCCGAACCGCTGACGCACATGATCCGCAACGCGGTCGATCACGGCCTCGAAATGCCGGAAAAGCGTCTTGCCGCCGGCAAGAGTGCCGAAGGCACGGTCAAGCTCACCGCCAAGCATCGCTCGGGCCGTATCGTCATCGAACTCTCCGACGACGGCGCCGGCATCAACCGCGAGAAGGTGCGCCAGA
>UBTA01000061.1:0-81231 GCA_900468065.1 Hyphomicrobiales bacterium
GCGCAGCGAGCGCTCCGCAAAGGCACGGTGGGTGCCTTCGGCGAGTGCATCCAGGCGGCCGACGCTGCCGAAGATCAGGCGGTTCTGCTGGTCCATCCGGAACGAGGTCATGACCAGCCCTGTGTCCCAGCAGCCCTGGCGTTCGGGCAGGATGGTGCGGGCGATGTTGTCGGAGAGCGGGTTCGTCGCGAACTGGAAATAGGGCAGGATCGTCAGTTCCTGGGTATAGGACGTCCATGGCGTCTGGGCGAGCATATCACCGTAGGCGTTGGTGGCGACGATAACGGATTTGGCGGTGATGGTGCCGCCACCGGCCGTCAGCTTCCAGATGTCGCCCTGGCGTTCGGCCGAGCGGAGCGGCGCTTCGGTATAGATCTGGGCTCCGGCTGCAAGGGCGGCGCGCGCAAGGCCTCGGGCATAGGCCAGCGGCTGGATGGTTCCAGCCCGCCGGTCGAGCAGTGCGCCGGCAAAACCGGCTGCGCCAGTCAACGACTTGGCGCGATCGGCACCGACCACCTCGACAGGTGCCCCAAACGTCTTCCACTGCCGCTCGCGGTCCTGAATGTCCTTCAATCCCTCCGCTCCGACGGCGAGATGCAGCGTGCCATTACGCACGGCTTCACAGGCAATGCCGTGCTGTTCGACGAGCTGATAAACCAACGAAGGACCGTCGCCGAGTTCCGTCAACAGACGCTTACCGACGTCCGCTCCCAGCGTGGCTATCAAGTCTTCCGGCTTGGTCCACATGCCGGCATTGACGAGCCCAACATTGCGGCCGGAGCCGCCAAAGCCGATCATCTTCGCTTCTGCGATCGCAACGGTGACGCCCTTCTGCGCCAAGTGAAGAGCTGCCGAAAGTCCTGTGAAGCCCCCGCCGATAATAGCGACATCGACGTGGATATCCGCCGTGAGCGGACCTGTGCCGGGCGCTGCCGGTGCCGTTGCATGCCAGAGATTGGGAAGGGAGCGTTCGGCAGCCATTTCGGCATTCCTTATCTGTCGGAATTGGTCTCTCAGTTTTCCGACAGATAAAGCATTGCGGCAATGTTTTTTAATGACAAAATCTGATCAAGTCATGAAGCCGCGGGGATGTTGCCGGATTTGATCCGGCGGAGGGGCCGCGGTGCCTCCAAGCTTCGCACCACGACCCCGATTCCGTTTGCGTGCCAAAGTCCGTCTTCTCGAAAAGAATTTTCAATATTGCTTTGACCGGATCGACTGGCCGAGCCGGAAATGACTACGTCTTGAAAGTGCCCAAGATACGGTTCTGAACGCACCTCGGACGTTTTCATTTTCAACGGCTTTCGGCTTTCGTCACTCCCCCAAATGGGGGGAGAACCCCATAATTTTTAAGGGTTTTTAGTCGATGAATTCGACCGTTGTTCCGACGCTTACCATTTTGGCAAGTTCCGTCGCGTCCCAGTTGGTAAGGCGTACGCAGCCGTGACTCTGGGTTTTACCAATCTTGGACGGTTCCGGGGTTCCGTGGATACCATAGGTGGGCTTCGACAGTGCGATCCAGACAGTGCCGACGGGGCCGTTCGGTCCTGGCTGCAGGGTCAGGACCTTGTCATTCTCGCCCTGTTTGAAATTGATTTTCGGATTATAGGTATAACCGGGATTAAGCGCGATGCGATCGACCTGCACCGTACCTGAGGGTGATGGCGTGTCAGAGGAGCCGATCGTTGCCGGGTAGGCGGCAATCAGCGTGCCCGCCTCGTCATAGGCAAACACCTGCTTTCGATACTTGTCCGCGACGATTCGTGCCACCTTGCCCGTCTTGGCCTCACCTGGATTGATCACTTTGATGATCGTTCCGGGAATGGTGAAATCGATGCCTGGGTTCAGCTCACGCAGGTAGGCTTCGTCCATGTGGAATTTTTCACCCAGCATTTCCGTCGTCGATGTGAAGGACAGGTGTGGCAAGACGGCCTTGTGGGCATAGTCTTCCGGAATGGAGGCGACATAGGGACCGGCCGCATCGGCTGCCGTGATCGTATAGGTGGTGATCGGCAGGCCGCCGGTAAAGCGCAGCCGCTCGAGAATGTCATCGGTATTGTTTGGGTCCAGTGTCTCGCCGGTGGCCTTCTGCCATGCTTCGATGGCCTTGGTGACGTTCGATCCCGTCTTGCCGTCGATCACGCCCGGAGAAAATCCTTCCCGGTCGAGAAATACTTGCAGCGCGGTGATTTCAGCGCTCGATTTCTTGGTAATTCGCGTTGCCGCGGGCAGAGACTCGCGCTGTGGCGCTGCATCTTCTGGCGGCAGGGCCGCCATGTCGTTTTCGTCCGGCGGCGAATACATTCCGTCCGGCAGTTGCTCGCGCTCGACGCTTCGCGGTGTAGTCTCCCTGAAGTCGGGGATAGAACCGGTCACGTCGCCAGGCTCCGAATAACCCTGGTCAGTAAAGGCCGGGTCGGAGTAGCCGTAGTCCGGATTGGTGTAGACATCGCGGTTTCGTGGGCGCGGGCGTTGTGCATCGCGCTGCTGCCGACCCGATCCCATCACTGTCGCGACGACATTGCCCCATGCATCGACCAGAACGGTGCGTCCGCGACTGTCGCGCGTCATCCGGACGTCGCCCGATTCGGGGGTGTAATCGAGGATTTCACCTTGTGGTGTCACCAGCACCGCATTGGCGGGCAGGCGGCCAAAGCCTTCCTGCGCCTTGGCGGCAGAGGCAAGCGCGAGCACGCTGGCAGCGGCAAAAAGGGCAAAGCCGGTTCTGAAAACGAACGTCACGATGAAACCTGTTGTCTGGCAGTTGAACTCGGTGCGTACAAATCAAATGGGACGGTAATATGAATAAACTGAATTCATTATGAACAGTTCCCTAAAATCCATCTAATTCGGTGACTTGCCGGTTTCAAGGAGGTGATGCGGCGCCGTATTTGCGTTAGCCTTGATGGAAAGGACGATCGATTCCATCAAGGTGCGGGAATACGGGAGAGGACGCAATGGCGATCAAGCTGTCCGGCGGCGGCGGGCAAGGTGACTTCCATATTCTCCTTGATCGGCAATCGGCGCTGGATATCGGCGCCTTTACCGTCGATGGTATTGATGTCTCGCCGGGAACGGCGATCCCGTCCGATGGCGACCGGCGCATCGACCACGCGCTTCAGGGCTTCTTCTTTACCTGCGGTCCCGATCATATCCGCCATCCGGAACCCATTGAAGAGGACGGCGAAGGGCGGATGTTTCCCTTGCACGGGTCGCTTTGCGGAACGCCGGTCAGCCGGACGGAGATGGCGGCAGAGGGCGAACCTCCGGGGTGCCTTGCTGAGACCAAGGTTCCGCTTGCCAATGGTGGTTCCGCTCTGCTCTCACGGCGATGGACCGTCAATGCCGATACCGCAGAAGTGTTGCTCGCCGACCGGGTCACCAATACCGGCGATACGCCGTTTGCACCGATGTTGATGTATCACATGAATATCGGCGGCTGGCTGCTCGGCGATGACACCCATATCGCGGGAACGATGTTCGGTGACGAGAAGCGCCCGTGGCGATTCGGTGAGGGGGAGAGCGCAAATTTCTGCGTGCCTGCCGCAGAGATGTCCGACGGCGGCTGGGCGCAGGTGGTGCTTGGACCATTCGAAGCCTTGTCCGGCCGCTCGCTGATCGTCCGCTTTTCGACAGCAACCCTGCCGTTCCTGCAGATGTGGCGATGCCAGCGGGGATCGGCTGACGTCATCAGCATCGAGCCGGTTTCGCACCGTATCGCCCGGCGCGCGGCGCTTGCTGCTGCCGGTGCAATGCCGATGCTCGCGCCGGGCGAGACGGTGGAATACGCGCTGGCGTTCCAGATCCGCTGAGCCCGCCTTTCCAATTGACGCGGTACGCCACCGGTCTTACATCAGTCCGGACATTATTTTGAGGAAGGCACAGCCATGGACATTCGCCAGATCAACGATGAATATTCGGTCACCGGACAGATTTCCGTCGAGGACCTCGATACGATCAAGGCGCTGGGTTTCAAGTCCATCCTCTGCCATCGCCCGGATTTCGAGCAGCCCGATCAGCCGCAGTTCGAAACGATCGCTGCCCGCGCCAAGGAGCTTGGCCTCGACATCACCCATATTCCGGTCGGCCCGATGGGCGTGACGGCCGATTCCGTGCGTGAAATGGTCGATGCGCTGGATACGTTCGAACGCCCGATGCTCGGCTATTGCCGCTCCGGCGCCCGCTCGACCAATGTCTATCAGCAGACCCAGCACATTCGCGGCTGATATTTTTGGACGGCGCGCTGTCTTGCGACCGCGCGCCGTCGTTTGCTGATGAAACCTAGCCGTGCCGGATCTGGCTCAGCGTGCGCGTCGGCGTGATTGCTTCCGGATCGAGCCTGATCTCGATGATCGATGGCTTGCCGCTTTGGCGGGCGCGCTCAAAGGCACCGGCAAATTCCTCCGTTTTTTCCACGAGTTCGCCATGACCGCCATAGGCGCGGGCGAAGGCTGCAAAATCGGGATTGGTCAGGTCGGTGCCGCTGACCCTGCCCGGATATTCCCGCTCCTGGTGCATGCGGATCGTGCCGTAGATGCCATTGTTGATCACCAGCGTGATGATCGCCAGATTGTAGCGTACGGCGGTGGCAAATTCCTGCCCGTGCATCATGAAGCAGCCATCACCGGCAAAGCAGATGACTTCGCGCTCCGGAAACAGCTGCTTGGCGGCCACGGCTGCCGGCAGGCCGTAGCCCATCGAGCCGGAGGTCGGAGCCGCCTGCGTGTTGAACTGCTGGAACCGGTGGAAGCGGTGCAGCCAAGTGGCATAGTTGCCGGCGCCATTGGCAAAGATCGTGTCCTTTGCAGTATTCGCCTCGATATGGCGCATGACCGGCCCCATCTGCACGTCGCCGGGGCCGGTTTCGGGCGGGGTCGACCAGGTGAGATAGGAATGATGCATCCGTGCCGTCCGCTCGGACTGACGATGTGGGTGCGCTGGTGTCAGGGTCTCAAGGGCGGCTGCGAAATTAGCGGGTGTGGCAGCAATCGCCAGATCCGGGCGGTAGACCCGGCCGAGTTCACTGGGATCGGGATAGACGTGCACCAGCGTCTGCTGCGGGTAGGGCACCTCTAAAAGGGTGTAACCGGAGGATGGCATTTCGGAGAAGCGGCCGCCGATCAACAGGACCAGATCGGCTTCGCGGATGTCCTTGGCCAGCGCCGGGTTGATGCCGATGCCGACATCTCCGGCATAATTCGGATGCAGATGGTCAAACAGCATCTGGCGGCGGAAGGAGCAGCCGACTGGCAGGTCGAAGCGCTCGGCGAACGACTGAAACTGCCGGACTGCCTGTTCGCTCCAACGGGTGCCGCCGAGAATGGCGATCGGCCGTTCGGCCTTGGCGATGAGCTGCTCCAGTGCCTGCATCTGGCTTGGGCCGGGATGGCTTTCCACCGGCTGATAGGGTTTTGCCGAGACTGCTTCCGTCTTTTGCGTCAGCATGTCCTCCGGCAGGGTCAGAACCACCGGCCCGGGACGGCCGGATGTGGCGACCGCAAAGGCGCGGGTGACGAATTCCGGGATGCGGGTGGGATCGTCGATCTCGCCGACCCATTTGGCGATTTCGGTGAAGGCGCGGCGATATTCGATTTCCTGGAAGGCCTCCCGCTCGCGGGCATCGCGCTGGACCTGGCCGATGAACAGGATCATCGGGATCGAATCCTGCCGGGCAATATGCAGGCCGGCCGACGCGTTCATGGCGCCCGGACCGCGTGTCACCATGCAGATGCCGGGTTCGCCGGTCAGCCGGCCCCAGGCGTCAGCCATCATCGCGGCGCCACCTTCCTGACGGCAGACCACGACGTCTATGTCGGTATCATGGAGGGCGTCGAGCACGGCGAGATAGCTTTCGCCCGGCACGCAGGACACCCGCCTGACGCCATTCGCCTTCAGCGCTTCAACGATCAATTCTCCGCCTGTCTTCATATCTGCTCCTCCCAAAGCACTTCGATAAAATTTGTCAGATGGCCGGCGATACCGGCGCTATACCTGCTGTTTTGTTGACCCGGCGCTCGCGCCAGATGATGTAGAGGCCGGAACCGATGATGATCGCGATGCCCAGCCATTTCAGCGCGTCGGGCAGGTGGCCGAACACCAGCCAGCCGAAGATCGTCGCCGAAACGATCTCCAGATATTGCAGCGGCGCCAGCACCGAGGCGGGGGCGGCACGATAGGCATAGACGCCGAGCACGCCGGAAATCGTCGCGGTGATGCCGACGCCGAGCAGATAAAGGCCGGCGGTCATATCCGGCACGACCGGATCGAAGATTTCCGAGCCGGTGCCGTCGCCGATATAAAGCAGGATGCCGCAGAACACCGCACCCCAGACGCCGGCATGAAACTGCATCGACCATGGATCCTCGTTCTGCGCCACCAGACGGGTGACGAGCAGGAAAATTGCAAGTCCGAAGGCCGAGACAACAGGCAAAAGTGCGATCCAGCCTACCTCCTGCATGCTCGGCTGGATGACCAAAAGCGCTCCGAAAAAACCGACGCCGCAGGCGGTATACCGACGCCAGCCGATGGTTTCCTTGAGGAAGATGCTGCCGAGGATGGTCAGGATGATCGGTTCGACGAAGAAGATGGCGATGGCGTCGGCCACTTCCATCGCCTTCAGCGTGGTGATGAAGGACAGCATGGTCACGACGAGCAGGCCGCCGCGCAGCATATGCAGGCCGGTCTTCTTCCAGGACAGATCGAACAACGTGCCGCGGACGATGACGATCGGCAGGATGAAGATCATCTGCAGCACGAAGCGGACGGCAGTGATTTCAGCTGATGGAATGGTGGTGATCGCGAGTTTTGCAAAGATATCGATCAGCGGCGAGATCAGCACCGCGATGACCATCAGGCCGAGACCGAAGGAGATGTCGTTGCTGCGTGTGGCAGCGTTTGCAGAAATGTCGGTCATGCCGGGCCTTCGCTCATTTCCGCTGTTCGACGACGGAGAGGCACCATCCGGCAAAATCCTGCATGACACCATCGCGCTCGATTTCGTTCAAGGTTTCGTGGCGCATGGTGGGATAGATCACTGTCGTCACGCGTTTCAAGCCGACAGCCAACATGCACCGTTCCAGCCAGCGGATTTCCCGTCCGCCGTTGGTGGCCGGGTCCTGGCCGCCGCCGACCAGGTGGATCGGCAAGTTTTTCGGCAGCCGCTGCAGCCGGTCCGTTCGTGCACCGTCGAAGGTCAGAGTGAACAGGTCGATCCACATCGAAACGCTGGCATCGAAACCGCAGAGCGGGTCGTCGATGTATTTTGCCACTTCCACCTTGTCGTGCGACAGCCAGTCATAGTCGGTCCTGCGGTCGGGGATTGTTTTGGCCCAGGCGGCGAATGTCAGTTTCGACAGCAGCCCGCTTGGCACATCGGAGCCTTTCAGCATTTTCTCGATGGCGAGGATGGCTTGGGCTGCGCGTCCGGCCAGCCCCGGATTGAAATTCGAATTCCAGACAGCCAGTCCATCGTAAAGGCCCGGATCCGTTTCCGCGGCGTTCAGGGCGATCAGGCCGCCCATGGAATGGCCGAACAGGATGACGGGAAGACCGGGATGACGGCTGGTGGTCATCATGCGCATTGCCCTGACGTCGTCGACGACCTTGGCTGCCCCTTGCGATTGCGCATAACGGCCGAGCGGTGCATCGACGGCTTTTGTTGCGCCGTGGCCGCGATGATCGTGCGCATAGACGTTGAAACCGTGGGTGGCCATGACCTCGGCAAAGCGGGCGTAACGGGCTGAGTGTTCGGCCAGTCCGTGGCTGACGAGCAGCACGCCTTTTTGCGGCGCGCCGGCAGGCCAGTGGCGCCAGGCAAGGGCTGCTCCGCTCGGGCTTTGTAACGTCTCGACCGTGGTGAACACCCCTTAGATCCTCCCAGGCGAAGTTCCTGCGCTAACCGCTATCAAATTGATTTACCAGCCAAAGGCAACAAGCGCTTGGTGCTTGTTTGACATCAGGTGAGGAAAAAATCGATCGGGCATGGATTTCAGGTTGCAATTTTCCCGTTTTAATCGCTAAATGATCTTGTTTTGTTCTTCTTGAGGAGGCTGGCATGCAAGGGAATGTGAGGACTATCTTCGTACCGTTTCTGCATCGTCTGGGGGGGATCCTGATCGCTGCAATGTTTGTTTCACCGGTCTTTGCGGAGGAAAAAGCCGCAGCTCCCAAGGGCAAAACCGAATACATTCTCGCTGTCAGCTGGCAGCCGGGATTTTGCGAGACCCGCCCGACCCGCAAGGAATGTGCTGGACAGACCGCAGAGCGCCACGACGCGACGCATTTTTCCCTGCACGGCCTCTGGCCGGTGAAGAAGAGCTATTGTGGCGTCGCTGCGGAGATCAAGGCCCGCGACCAGAAAGGCGACTGGCTGGATCTGCCGCAACTGGCCATGGCTGAGGAGACGGCAGCCCAGCTGGTGGTGGCCATGCCGGGAACGCAATCCGGGCTCGACCGGCACCAATGGCTGCGCAGCGGCACATGCCACGGCGGCACCGCGCAGGACTATTTTGCAGTGCAGCTTCGTCTTCTTGCGGAAATCAACGGCTCGGCGGTGCGCACCCTGTTTGCCGGCCGGCTCGGAGGGGATGTGACGGAAAGCGAGGTCAAGCAGGCCTTTGACGACAGTTTTGGCAAGGGGGCGGGCGACCGCGTCAGGATGCGGTGCCAGAAAATCGGCGTGCGCAGCGTTGTCACCGGGCTTACGATCGGCCTGTCGGGCGATATTTCCGCCAATGCCGGCCTTTCAAGTCTGATCCTTGCCGCCGGTGATACCGATTTCAAATGCGCAAAAGGCACCGTCGATACAGCCGGCATTCAGTGAATGGCGTTGCTAAAACCGGTTTCTTCATTGCTCCGCCGGGATAATTCGCCTACATAGCGGGCAAAATCCCATTCCGTCGGAGCAGTTCTCTCTATGGCACGTCAATTCATTTATCATATGTCCGGGCTGAACAAGTCCTACGGCACCAAGAAGGTGCTGGAGAATGTCAATCTGTCGTTCTATCCGGACGCCAAGATCGGTATCCTCGGCCCGAACGGTGCCGGTAAGTCGACCGTGCTGCGCATCATGGCCGGGCTCGACACGGAATATACCGGCGAAGCCTGGGTCGCTCAGGGTGCGACCGTCGGCTACCTGGCGCAGGAGCCGCAGCTCGATCCCACCAAGACGGCGATGGAGAACGTCATGGAGGGGGTGGCCGACAAGACCGCCATCCTCGAGCGCTACAACGAACTGATGATGAACTATTCCGACGAGACGGCGGAAGAGGGCTCGAAGCTTCAGGACATCATCGACGGTCAGAACCTGTGGGATCTCGAAAGCCAGGTCGAAATGGCGATGGAAGCTCTGCGCTGCCCGCCCGGCGATGCGGATGTGACCAGCCTGTCGGGGGGGGAGCGCCGCCGTCTGGCTCTGTGCAAGCTGCTGCTCTCCAAGCCGGATCTTTTGCTGCTCGACGAACCGACCAACCATCTGGACGCCGAAACCATCGGCTGGCTGGAAAACCATCTGCGCATGTATGCCGGCGCCGTGATGATGATCACCCACGATCGCTACTTCCTCGACAATGTCACGGGCTGGATTCTCGAGCTCGACCGTGGCCGCAGCATTCCTTACGAAGGCAACTACTCTGCATACCTGCTGGCCAAGGCCAAGCGCATGCAGCAGGAAAACCGCGAGGACGCCTCCCGTCAGAAGGCGATCAGCCGTGAACAGGAATGGATCGCATCGAGCCCGAAAGCCCGCCAGTCGAAGTCGAAGGCCCGTATCAAGGCCTATGACGAACTGGTCGATGCAGCCGACAAGATGCGTCTCGGCGATGCGCAGATCATCATTCCGATCGGCGAGCGCCTCGGTCAGGTGGTTATCGAAGCCGAGAACATTACCAAGGGTTACGGCGACCGCGTGCTGATCGACGACCTGTCGATCAAGCTGCCGCCAGGCGGCATTGTCGGTGTCATCGGCCCGAACGGCGCCGGTAAGACGACGCTGTTCCGGATGATCACCGGCCAGGAAAAGCCGGATAGCGGCACATTCCGCGTCGGCGATTCCGTCAAGCTCGGTTATGTCGACCAGAGCCGCGATGCACTCGATGGAACTAAGACCGTCTGGGAAGAAATTTCCGGTGGTGCCGAAGTCATCAAGCTCGGCAAGCTGGAAATGAATTCGCGCGCCTATTGCGGCGCCTTCAACTTCAAGGGCACCGACCAGCAGCAGAAGGTCGGCAATCTCTCCGGTGGTCAGCGCAACCGCGTTCACCTTGCCAAGATGCTGAAGGCGGGCGGCAATGTGCTCCTGCTCGACGAACCGACCAACGATCTCGATACGGAAACACTGGCAGCGCTTGAAATCGCGCTGGAAAACTTTGCCGGCTGCGCTGTGATCATCAGCCACGATCGCATGTTCCTCGACCGGTTGGCCACGCATATCCTGGCCTTCGAAGGCGACAGCCACGTGGAGTGGTTCGAAGGCAACTTCGAGGACTACGAGAAGGATAAGATCCGCCGCCTTGGCCCGGAATCGGTCAACCCGAGCCGCGTCAGCTACAAGCGCCTGACGCGCTAGTCAGGGCGGGCGTTCGCGCCTGCGTACAGCAGGGCGGCATCCCGTTGCTTTGCCGGATTAAAACAGATCAGGCGGTCCGCAAGGGCCGCCTTTTTCATGTCTCGATGTCTGTGGCCAATACGACATTTCAACTTGCGAAAACTCCGAAAATCACATAAACATATCTTTATGTGTTGATGGGGTTTATGATGGCGCGAGAACACGGGCTGGGGCTGGACGAGTTGGTCGACGTGCTGAAGGCAGCGGGCGAGCCGACGCGCATGCGTCTTCTGGCGCTTCTGGCTGCCGGCGATCTGACCGTCACCGATCTTACCGAAATTCTTGGTCAATCGCAGCCCCGAATTTCCCGCCATCTGAAGCTGCTTGCCGAAGTCGCGCTGATCGATCGCTATCAGGAAGGCGCCTGGGCCTATTTTCGCCTGAGGGGCGAGGGGGCGGGCGTTGCGCTGGTACGCGACCTGCTGTCGGCTTCCGATGTTACCGACGCGGTGCTGACGCGCGACGGCGAGCGGTTGGCGGCGCTGAAACAGGCGCGCTCCGAGAAGGCACAGGACTATTTCAGCCGCAATGCCTCCGAATGGGACGAGTTGCGCCGTCTGCATGTCAGCGAAGCGGATGTCGAGGCGGCCTTGAAAAAGGTTGTCGGTACGGAGCCGGTCGATGGCCTGCTCGATCTCGGAACGGGCACTGGCCGCATCCTCCAGCTTCTGGAAGGACTGTATCGCCGTGGTGTTGGCGTCGATGCCAGCCGTGACATGCTGGCCGTGGCCCGCGCCAATCTCGACCGTGCCGGCATCACCAAAGCCTCGATCCGGCATGGCGATATCTTCAACCTGCCGCTCGACGGCCGCCAGTTCGATCTCGTTACCATCCACCAGGTCCTGCACTTCCTGCCGCAGCCGCAAGCGGCGATTGCCGAGGCTGCCCGCATGCTTGTGCCCGGCGGGCGGCTGGCGATCATCGACCTTGCTCCGCATACGCTGGAATATCTGCGTGACGAGCACGCGCATATGCGTCTGGGCTTTTCGCGCCAGACGATGGCCGACTGGCTGGAAAAGGCCGGTCTTTCCGTCGAGGAGACGGTGGACCTGACCCCGGAGACGGATCGGGACCGGCAGCTGACGGTGACCATCTGGCTTGCCCGCGATCAGCGGCAGACTGCGACAATCGATACACCCGAGGGCAAGCGCGCTCTCGCCTATGCCGGGAGGACATGACATGCCGATACACACTCTTTACCCGGCCGAACGCGGAAACCTGCGGCTTTCCTTCGAGTATTTCCCACCGAAGAACGACGACATGGAAACCCAGCTGTTCCAGACGGTTTCCGCACTCTCCGCCTTCGATCCCGCCTTCGTGACGATGACCTATGGTGCTGGCGGTTCCACCAAGGCGCGTTCGCTGACGGCCGTGCAGCGGATGATCCATGACGAAGGTTTTGCCAATACTGCGGCTCACCTGACCTGCGTTGGGGCGCCGAAGGCGGAGGTGGATGCTGTCGTCGACGAGTTCATCGACACCGGCGTGCGTCATTTCGTGGTTCTGCGCGGGGATCCACCGGGTGGCGTCGGCGCGCGCTACGAGCCGTTTCCCGACGGCTACGAAAATGCTGCGGCACTGGTGGGTGCCATTCGGGCAAGGGGGGATTTCGATATTTCCGTGTCCGCCTATCCGGAAAAGCATCCGGAAAGCCCGGATGTCGATGCCGATATCGATATGCTGAAGCGCAAGGTCGACAATGGCGCGACGCGGGCGCTCACCCAGTTCTTCTTCGATAACAATGATTTCGAGCGCTATCTTGAGCGCGTCCGGCGAGCGGGCATCACTATTCCGGTCGTCCCAGGTATCATGCCGATCAACAATCTGGCTGGGATCACCAAGTTTGCCGGGCTCTGTGGTGCAAAGGTTCCCGAGGCCATCGTCACCCGGCTGGTCCATCTCGATGAAAGCCCGGAAGAGCGCTTCAAGGAAGCGACCCGTATCGCCGCCGAGCAGATCGTCGATCTGGCGCGCCGGGGCCTTCGCGATTTCCATCTCTACACGATGAACCGTTCGCCCCTGGTGGCGGCCGTGTGCGATCTGGTTGGGTTTGAACGGGTGGAACCGGCTGCTGTTCAGTCGCGTTCGGCGGGTGCCGCTGCCTGAAACGGGAGAGCGAGGCACTGCTGCAAACAGAAAGAAGCCCTTGAGACCGGATGGTTTCAAGGGCTTTTTTGTCTTTGGCAGCTTCAGGTTTGCGGTCCTTGATGGGGCGCCTTGCCTGGCTGAGTCTTGCTGCAATGGATTGCGGTCTTAAAGTCCTTGTTTATCGATTGGACTATATGGCTAATGCTTTTAGATGAAAAGCATGCTTCCGATAAATACGAACGCTGCACTTATCATGAGGACATTCAACGAATGTGTCATTCCCATAACCGGCCCTCCTTGCGTTGACATCCGAAAGATAGGGGGAAAATGTCACGCATGAAAGGAAAAGTTATGCTGCGCTGCGGCAACTGGAGTGCGCAAAAGGCTTATCAACAGGGTTAAGGGTATGATCGGAAAAGGTTTTGTCCGTTGCCACAATTTTTTCACAATGTCTTAACTCTGGTTAATGTAACGCGCTGAAATGCGCTGTGAGTGACCGATTGGACACAGCATCGGTCTTGCCGGGCAGCTGCTTGATTCCATGATCGGCGGTCAGGTGCGGCGGCCGGGCAGCAGGCGGCCGTCGAGCACCACGAGGCCGGCGGCGATCAGCAGCATGCCGCCAATGTCGGTTTTTTCCAGCGTTTCCCCGAGGAACAAGACGCCGAGGACAATGGCGCTCGGTGGCACCAAAAGGGTGACCAGTGACGTATTGGTGGCGCCGGCCCGGCTCATGATGCGAAAGAACAGGATATAACCGTAGGCAGTCGACAGAAGCGCCAACGCCAGGATCGCCAGCACCGAGGTCACCGGCGGAAAGGGCAACTGCCATGGCTGATCGACGATCATAGACAGCGGCAGCATGATCAGCGTCGATGCGGTGAGCTGTCCGGCCGCAGTGACCGGCGCTGCCAGTCCCCGGAAGCGCTTGCCATAGGTTGCTGCGAAACCATAGCTGATCGCGGCTGCGACCGGAAAGAGCAGCGCCCAAAGCGGAATGTTGCTACCTGCCTGCGTGAGACCGGGCAGGGCGCTGGGGCCGATCAGCACCGCTGTGCCGCTGAGGCCGAGCAGGCAGCCGGCGATCTTGGCAAGGCTCAGTTTCTCATCCTGCGTCAGCGCATTGGCGATCAGCACCGTCCAGACCGGCGTGGTGGCGTTGAGGATGGCCGCGAGACCAGCGCCGATCTGCGTCTGGCCAAGGAAGATGAACGTGTGCGGAATGGCATTGTTGATCAGGCCCAAAAGCAGGAATTGCGGCCAGCGGGCCTTCAGTTCGCGGTAGATGTCGTAGCGGCCAAAAACGTAGATATGCAGCGCCAATGCGGCCAGCGCCACCCGCAGCAGAACCAGCGTAAACGCCGGCACATGCTGGATGGCGATGCGCGCGAAAAAGAACGAACCGCCCCAGATCAGCCCGAGCAGAGCCAGAAGACCCCAAGTGGCAAGCGTCATACGGTTCTGCAAACCGTCCGTTTTCGCGTGCATGTGACTTGACCTTCCCCTGCCTCATTCGGAACATACCGACCGTTAAGGCGTAAGGTCGGATTTATCCACCCGATTCTTGAGCCGCGTCACAGATATGAAGGACGATCTGCTGGAGCCTTTGACAACACAATCGATCGCTGCCGTGGCGCATGACGGCCAGGGGCTCATCTCCATCGCCATCGTGGTGGCGGTCGCAGCCATTCTGGGGCTGGGGTTCCTGCGCTTGCGTCAGCCGCCGCTGGTCGGCTTCATTCTGGCCGGCGTTGCATTGGGGCCGACGGGGTTCGGTTTCATCTCCAACAGCGCCAATGTCACGCTGCTGGCCGAAATGGGTGTCGTCGTCCTCCTGTTCTTCATCGGTATGGAACTGTCGATCAAGGCTTTCGTGCTCAGCCTGCGCCAGGCCTTGAGCGTCGCAGGCGGGCAGGTGATCGCAGCCATAGCAGCGGCAGGGCTGATCGCGCTGATTACCGGCGCGACCATGGCCGAAGGACTGATCCTTGGCTTCGTCATCGCGATGTCCTCCACCGTCGTTGCCATGAAAATGCTGGAAGACATGGGCGAGTTGCGCAGCGAGACCGGCAGGATCGCCGTCGGCGTGCTGATCGCGCAGGACATCGCTGTGGTCCCGATGCTGATCCTGGTCTCAAGCCTTGGCGGCGGGGAATTGCATATCGGCATCATCGCGGTCAAGATGGTCATCGCCATTGGGATTCTTGCGGCCTTGCTCTGGTGGTTCGGACGCCACGGCAAGTTGCGGGTTCCCTATAGCGAGGCTGTCGAGGACAAGGTCGAGATCCTGGCGCTCGGTGCGCTTGCTGTCTGTTTCGGCGCAGCCGCTATTTCCGGCCTTGCCGGCATGTCGCCGGCCTATGGGGCTTTTCTGTCCGGTATCGTGATCGGCAACTCGACGCTACGCAGCCGCGTCATTCCGGTGATCGAGCCGATCCAGAGCGTGCTGCTCGTGGTCTTCTTCCTGTCGATCGGTCTGTTGATCGACCTGACCTTTATCGGTGAGAATTTTTGGTCGGTGCTGAGCGCTGCGCTGATCGTCATTGCGGCGAAGACCGTGCTGAACATCTTCCTGCTGCGCAAGACCGGCTCATCGCCGCAGATTGCCCTGGTGGCGGGCCTGTCGATGGCGCAGATCGGCGAGTTCTCGTTCGTGCTTGCCGCCGCAGGTCTTGGCGCCGGCGTCTTGCAGTTTGATACCTACAAGGTGGCAATCGCGGTGACGGCGGTGTCGCTGCTGGTTTCGCCGCTCTGGGTCAGCATGATGCACCGGCTGGAAAACATCGCCTCCGAACATCTGCTGACGTACCGCAATGCCTTTACCGTCGCCTATGCGCGCGAACTGAACGAAGTGTCGAAACGGGGGGCGGCGCTTGCCGGCGCGCGCTGGTCGTTGAAGCTGCGCTACCGTGCGCTGCGGCTTGCCCGCCACCACCGGCGGCGGGCAAAATCTGACAACAAGCCTGAAACGGATGTTACAGAGCGCTGAGAACCGTCTGTGTTGCCCAACCATCGGCAGGCATACCAAGGCGCAGCTGCTCCTTCTGGAGGGCCGCGCGGGTTCCTGATCCGAGGATACCGTCGATCTTGCCGACGTCATGCCCGAGAGCCTGCAGTTTCGTCTGCAGTGCCTTCATGCCTTCGTCGGTCAATCCCGGTTCCGGAGTATGGTTGTCGTAGGCCGGAGCGCCTGCGAGCCGGGTGGCGAAATAGGCGGCCGAGGTCGTATAAATGAACGACTGGTTCCATTCCAGATAGACGTTGAAGTTCGGATAAGTCAGGAAGGCGACGCCGTGGCGGCCCTGCGGAATGACCAGCGATGAAGCCAGCTGCGGGAACGCGGTGTTGCCGTCGCGCGGCTTGACGCCCAGCTTGAACCAGTCACCGGCAGTCATGCCCGTCTGCAGCCCGGTTTTCTCCCAAGGCAGGTTTTCCGGCAGGTTGACTTCCTGGATCCAGGGCTGGCCGGCGGTGAAGCCGAGGCTCTTGATGAATTTGGCGGCGGTCAGGATGGCATCCGGCGCGCTCTGCTTGAGATTGACATGACCGTCGCCATCGCCGTCCATGCCCTGCGCGATGATGTCTTCCGGCAGCATCTGCACCTGGCCGATTTCGCCGGCCCATGCGCCGGTCGTGGTTTCCGGATCGAGATCGCCGTGCTGGACCATCTCGATGGCCGAGATCAACTGCGGACGGAACATTTCCGGGCGGCGGCAATCATGCGCCAGCGTTACCAGGGCGTTGCGGGTGTTGAAATCGCCCTGAACTGCGCCAAAATCGGTTTCCATTGCCCAGAAGGCTGTGATCACCGGCGCCGGAACGCCGAATTCCTTTTCTGCCCGATCGAAGACTGCGGCATATTCCTTCATCTTCTTGGCGCCGATATCCAGCCGCGCCTTGCTGACGGTGCGCTGGGAGAATTCGGTGAAGCTCTGCTTGAACACACCCTGCGCGCGATCGCGGCTCAGCACCTTTTCGGAAAGGGCGGCACCGGCCAGCGCACGATCGACCACGTCGGCCGGAATGCCCTTGGCGACCGCTTCAGCCTTGACGCCCTGCAGGAAGGTGGCGAGATCGCCGCCGCAGGGGGCTGCCGGTGTGGCAGGCTTGGCTGCCTGCTGCGCCAGCGCCGATGAGGTCAAGAGGGTGAGAAAACCGATCGAAAGAACGGAGCGCAGAGTGCTGCGTGTCATCGCAAGTCCTTGTTGTAAGGCCGGAACCGGCCGAAAGCAGCGGGAAAACGGCTGCTTTTGTTTCGCTGAAAATATGGCAGCGGCTGTCGCACGGCAATGGGGCGGAAAGAAGAAATGCCGCCGCGTCTGTCTCAGTTTTGCGCCAGTGCGCGGGGTTTGGAAACGGCCGCTACCCAGCTCTTCCAGTTCTTCTGGGAGCCCGCAAAAACGTTGATATCGGCATTGCCGTCGATGCCGGGGATGACGCCGGTGCTGGTATATTGCCAGAAGGCCCAGCGGCGCTCGGTGTAGATTTCCGTCGGGTGTGCTGCGACCGAGCGGACCCAGAAATGATAGTCCTTGAACTGGCCGACCAGGTTGTCCCGGTGGAAATCGACCGAGGTATAGATGATCGGGCGCTTGCCATAATAGGCTTCCAGCCGGTCCATGAAACGCTTCATTTCGCTCTGGACGGTCAGCGGTGACGGCCGATACTTGCAGGTCTTGGATTCACCGTTCCATTCGACATCGAGAACCGGCGGCAGGTAGACCGCGCTCTTTGGTACATTGGCGATGAACCAATCGGCCTGCTGGTCGGCCGTCGAGCAGAAATAGTAGAAATGATAGGGCGCGTAGGGCAGGCCGGCGGCGCGGGCCTGCTGCCAGTATTCGCCGAACTTGGCGTCAATCCGGTCCTTGCCTTCCGTCGCCTTGATGAAAGCGAAGGAGACGCCCGAGCCTTTCACCTTGGCCCAGTCGATATCACCCTGCCATTTCGACACGTCGATGCCGTGGATATTGTGATGCTGCGGCGTCTTCGCGCCAAAATTCTGCGGATCCTTGTCCTGGAATTTCGGCGGAATCGATGCGGTGGAGACGAGATCGTAATCTGTCGATGTGCAGGCGGAAAGCAGCGAGACAATAGGCAGAAGAGCCAGGAATAGCCGGCGCATGAGGTTTCCGTTCTGAAACGATCGACGTTGCTGCCTCACATGATGATATCCGCTGATGTGAATCCCCCAGGAGGCATGAACCTCATTTTCACCATATCATCGTAAAAATTGCGTTAGTTTCAAGCGGCAATTGCGAAAGCGGCGCAGCAAAACGCCAGCGGCACGCATTTGCCGACGGTTCAACAGTAGAACGCGATGATGTCGTGGGGCTTGCGCCGGATTATTGTGCCGCGCGCCGGTAGGTGAAGAGCCAGGCGTAGCCGCGTCCGATCGGCCGGAATTCCAGGATGTCGCCGAACTTGCCGGCATTGCATCTGAGCACCGTCTCCATCGTCTTGCGCGGGGTGACGTGGAAACGGTGCAACCAAGCCTGCAGCCCGCGCCGGAAAAGCCCCGGCAGGCGTTCCTGCTGGCCGAAATCGGCAATGTGCAGCGATCCGCCCGGATTGAGTGCCGCGATGGCTGCGCCGATTGCCTTTTCCCAGTCCGGGATCATCGACAGGGCATAGGAAATGACGATCCGGTCGAAACCGGTTTCGCCGAATTCGGAAGCCTGAAAGTCGGTCGCATCGGCGACGCGCAGCACTGTCTTGGTCTTGGTGCGGCCGGGTTGGCCGAGTTTTGCTTCGGCGGAAACGAGCATTTCTGCGGAAATATCAAATCCGAAGAGCCTTGCATGTGGGAAACGCTGGCCGATCAGCGCCAGATTGCGGCCGGTGCCGCAGCCGACTTCAAGCACGCTGCCACCGGCCGGAACGTTCAGCTCGTTGATCAACGTATCGCGCCCGAACAGGTAGTATTTGCGGGTCAGATCGTAGAAATGCCGCTGGGTGCGATACATCCGGTCCATGCGGTCGGCATGGCTGCTGCCCGCATCGGTCTCGATCGCCGTCATGCCGCTTTCCTGTAAATGTGGAAGCCGCCATAGATTGCCGAGCGGTCTTTCAGATTGAGCGCCTGCGACTCCTCACCATCATAGTGCCACTGGCCGAGGACGTTTTCGGAGACGCGACCTTCCAGAATGCTGGCTTCGGCGGCGGTGCGGAAGATCACCATGGCACCCTCTGCGGATGTACGGGTGATTTCGCTCCACAGGTCGTTGAGCTGGCGGTCGTTCATCCAGTCTTGTGCATCGAGCAGGACGTAGCGATCGACGGAGCCCGCCGGTTTCTTGGCCAGCAGTTCGGTAAAGCTGGCGTGGTGCACATGCACACGCTCGGCATTGTTGCGGATCGTCTCGTGGCGGCTGGCCTGCAGATAGTCCGGCAGGTCGCCCTCATGCGGCATCGGATAGCGACGGGCAAAGGCCTGCCAGGCAAAGTAGTTTTCCTTGAGCGGGAAATGGCAGGAGAGTTTTTCCAGCCGGTGGCGCAGGACGCCGGCCAGCGATTTTTCTGCGCTAAGGCTCGCCAGCTCGTCGAACTGCTGCGGCGGAATGCCGAGGCCGAACAGCGAGCTCTTGCGGCTGGTGATCCAGCGGATAACAGGACGGTCGAACAGCGGCGCCAGCCGCTCGTCGAAGAACTGGCGTTGCTCGCGCATCGAGCGCGCATTGGCAAGCTCGCTCGGATCGACACCGTGCAGGCGTGCCAACAGATGACCAAGGCCGATGAAGCGGCCAAGCAGGCCGGTGCGGTAGATGTTCTTGCCGAAGACCTTGATGCGGCGCTGGCCGGTCAGGCCGCGGCTGCTCCAGTATTCCCGCGTCGCGTTGTCCAGCTTCGGCGCGATGAAGAGATCATAGGCCTGGACATTGCTAGGGAGGTCGTGGCGAGCCAGGAAGCGGACGATATCGGCATGACCGGGCAAATGACGGAAGGCGGCGAGTTTTAGCCGGTTCAGCGCCACGTGATGCCGGTTGAGGTCAACGACATCGATACGCTCGGGCGCCGCCGAGAGATAGGCCAGCATGTTGCAGCCGCCGGAACCGATGGTAACGATATGATGCTCGGGACGGATTTGCATCGCAGCCATGTCGACGGCCGGGTCCTCCCATATCTGCGGATAGACGAGGCCGGTGAAGAGCAGGCCGAAAAGACGCTCCGACAGGCCCTCCAAACTCAGCGCCTTATGCTGGATCAAAGCGGTCTTCAGCTTGCGGTTTCTTTTGCCGTAGCCTGCATCGGGTGCGAGATCGGTCATGTCATCCTGCCATCCGTTAAAGTTGGAGCTGCTTCTAAGACGAGTCCGCTACACTTTGATGACGCATGATTTATATGATTTCTCATCTATAAGAATTGATTAAGTTTGTAAGTGTTAGATAAGGTCATATTTTTCGGGGCGCTGACATGATGTTGAAGGCTTTTCTGCCGAAGTCGGAGCAGCGGTATGCTGCCGCCGGCACGGTGATCGGGGCATTGTTCCCCGCGATTTGTATTGTTTATGACCGATTGAATAATGACGCCGCCGGGGTTGCCGGCATGTCGACAGCGACGGCCGCTGCTGCGGTTCTCGTGCCGCTTATCTGCGGGGCACTTTTTTTCCAGGGCGCCCGCGCTCGCAGCCGTCTGGTGCGGGAATTGGAACTGCGGCGGAAAACCGAGGAAGATCTGTCGTGCGTCGTGCACACCGATCAACTGACTGGTATTCCCAACCGTGTAGCCCTTGAGCGCGACCTTCGGGAACGCCTGTCGGCGGGCAAGCTGTCTGCGGGACGCACGGCACTCCTGATGCTTGATCTCGACCGTTTCAAGTTCGTCAACGATTCGATGGGGCATGATGCCGGCGACGAATTGCTGGTTGCGCTTGGCCAAAGGTTAGAGCAGGCGATGTCAGGCGTGGCGACCGTCTACCGTCTCGGCGGCGACGAATTTGTCATCCTCGTTGCCGGTACGCCGTCTGACGGCAAGGTTGATGACATCTGCCGGACCATCAAGAGCATCTTTGCCGATTCCTTCCAGCTTTCCGCCGGGCAGTTCTGGACCGGCGGCAGCATTGGCGTGGCCTATGCCGAGCCCGAGGATGCTTCGATATCGGCCGTTCTCAAGCGAGCCGACCTTGCCCTCTACAAGGCCAAGGACATTGCCGGAAACAGCCATGTCGTCTACGAGACGGAGATGGCCGAAGAGGCGACGCGTCAAGGCGAGATCGAATACGACCTTTCCCGCGCCCTGGCTGCCGGCGAGTTTTTTCTGGAATACCAGCCGATCGTCGGTATCGAAAGCCGGGTTGTGCGCTCCTTTGAAGCGCTGATTCGCTGGCGTCACCCGGAAAAAGGCATCATCCCGCCGGATCATTTCATCGGTGCCGCCGAGAAGACGGGACTGATCCTGCCGATTGGAAATTGGGTGTTGAGAACCGCTTGCCTCGAAGCCGTGCGCTGGCCGGCGCCGACCGGCGTCGCCGTCAATGTCGCCGGTGATCAGTTCAAGGACAGGGCCTTCGTCCCTTACGTCAAGGCATGCCTGGCGGAAGCTGGGCTGGCGCCCGGGCGCCTGACCATCGAGGTGACGGAATCGATCTTCTATGTCGATGCGGATATCATCAGTGCCAGTCTCAGCGAACTTCGAGCCCATGGCGTGCGTATCGCGCTGGATGATTTCGGCATCGGGTTTTCGTCGATCAACAATTTAAGGCGTTTTCCGCTCGATCAACTCAAGGTCGACCGTTCCTTCACGAAGTCGATGCTCGGCAATCAGCGTGATGCGGAAATCGTCGATATCATCCTGCAGCTCGGAAACACATTCCAGGTTTCGACGACCATAGAGGGGATCGAAACCGAGGGGCAGATGGAGTTCGTGCGGGCACTGGGAGCCTCCGAAGCGCAAGGGTTTCTGATCTCCAGACCGGTTTCTGCAGAGGGAGCGATCGCGATCCTCCAGCGTGAACCTGAAAAGCTCGTGTTGCGATCAATAGGTTAGAAACATTTCCCGCACCAAAGTGATTGCCATAAAGCCTTCCTAAATGCGTGGAATCCTGTTCTTGTGGCGGCAACGAAGCAGGGGCAGTGCGGATGCGCAGAAAACTATTATGGCTTGCGGGCTCGGTCTCAGCCGCCATTGCGGCTGTTGCGGGCTGGCTGGTCATTGCGCCACCCGACCTGCTCGAGGTCGGCGATGGATATGCCGCCAAGATCGTCTGCTCCAATGTTTTCGTCGCGGGCAGGGACGCCAATGCAGTTCTCGCTCAGGACGTGCAGGCGCCCGGGCATCCTCTGCTGCGTCTCATTCGTATCTCCGTCGACGAAACTCGCAAGACAGTGACCGCCCGCATGTTCGGTTTTGCAGCGCCAGGCCACGCCATCTACCGCGAGGGGTTGGGATGCACCAATGTTACCCAAGGCGAGTTCGCAGCCTTTCCCGGCAACAGGCAGCTGCGCCGCCGCGCGCCGCAGATGGATGATGGTAAGCCCTGGCCCGAGGGTAGCGGCACGGCCATCAATCCCGCAGTCCAGGCCTTATTGACTGATACACAGCTCGCCGGGCCAGGCATGCGCGCCATCGTCGTCGTCAAGGACGGCAAGATCGTTGCGGAGAACTATGGCGAGGGGTTTAACAACGCTACGCCGCTGCTCGGCTGGTCGATGACCAAATCGGTGACGGCCGCCCTGATCGGCTTGAGGATCCGCGATGGCCAGATGGCACTCGACCGGACAGAGCTCTTGCCGCAATGGCGCAACGATCCGCGCAGCCAGATCAAGCTTGCCGACCTCATGGCGATGCAGAGCGGCCTCCAGTTCAACGAAGACTACGGCGATGTGACCGACGTCACCCGCATGCTCTACCTCGAAGGCGATATGGCCGGTTTCTCGGCAGCCAAGCCGCTTGAGGTAAAGCCCGGCGAACGGTTCAGCTATTCCAGCGGCACCTCGACAATCCTGTCGCGGCTCTGGATGGACACGTTCGGCAGCGCCCGTGAGGCGCTGACGTTTCCACGTGAGGCCCTGTTCCGGCCCCTGGGCATGACCAGTGCTGTTCTTGAGCCGGACGCTCATGGCACCTTTGTCGGCTCTTCCTACATGTATGCGACAGCACGGGATTGGGCACGGTTCGGCCTGTTCCTGCTGCAGAACGGCAGCTGGAACGGCGAGCAATTGTTGCCACAGGACTTTGTCAGCTATATGCGCACGCCGACCCAGGCATCCGGCGGCCGCTACGGGGCAGGGCAGATCTGGACGAAGTTCGGAAGTGATGGTGGCCCGCCATTACCGGATGATGCCTATTGGCTGCAGGGGCATGACGGACAGACGGTGATGCTGGTGCCCTCGCTCGGCCTGGCGGTGGTGCGGCTCGGATTAACGCCGTCGCGCAGCGGTTACGATGTCCGAGTGCTGGAGGCCAAAATAGTAGAGGCGGTCAACTGAATTGACCGCCTCTCAAATGGAACCGTTTCGGCAGAAGCCGAACGGCCTTACTTCATACCCAGTGTTTCGAGCAGGCCCTTGCGCTTGGCGTGGTAATAGTAGCCGCTGGCGTAGAGCTTGACCGCACCGTCGTTCTGGTTGTCGGCCACCATCCAGGCGCCGGCCAGATACTTTGTCGCATATTTCAGGTTGGTCTCGGCATCGAACAGGCCTTCGGCAGGGCCTTCGTAGCCAAGGCCCTTGGCGGTGTTGTAGCGGATTTGCATCAGGCCGTAATTGCCGGAGTGATAGGCGCGCGGATTGTAGGTGCTTTCGCGCTTGACGACGCGATGAACCAGCGCCTCGGGGATATTGTTGAGTTTGGCGTAGTAGGCGATCAGGCGATCGAGTTCCGGCCGCGAGCTGGTCGGCTTTTCCGTGATGCCCAACGATGCGGGTATCGACTTCGCCATTGCATAGGCGCTGGCACTGATCGACGGCTTGGCCATGGGGACGATCATGCGCCTGGCAACCAACGTCTCCAAGCCAACGGGTTCACCCGTATCGAAATCGGATTCCATGGCGGCCATCATCATGCCTTCAGGAATCTGGGGTACGCGATCGGACTTTGCCGATGCCAGCGTGTTCGCCGTTTCGGGCAGAACGGCAGCCGTTGCCGCCTGAGCCGCTGCAGATGTCTGGGGGGCCACCAGTGCGTTGGCGGAAGTCGCAGGTATGGCCGCCTGATTGGCAGCGGCGACCTGTGTCGCTGCCGTTTCGCCGGGTTTCATCATCGCCGTTTCGGCTGCGAGTGCTGCGGTCGTTGCAGCTACACCGTCAGGCGTCGGCAGAGCGTAAGCCGTCATTTCCGTTCCGGGCTTTGGCAGCGGCGTTACCGTCTGCACCGCCATCAACTGTTCCATCGGCGTTCGCTCGACACTGGAACACCCGCTGACAAGCGATGCCGAGATCAGGGCACAGGCCGTAACAGCCGGTTTTGAAACGGAAAAACGGAAATTCGCCATGCTGTCACTTTCGTGCTGTCGGGCCCCAAAGCCCTATGCAAATCAGCAGCCAGAGGCCACCATGCGCGTGATGTCATTAACCTATGAGACGGCGAACCGCAAGCGCGGGGCGCCTTTTCAGGCGCCGGCCCGGCGCAAACCCGCCGTCAGAAGGCCTGCGCCGATCAAAAGCGACCCGCCCGTGCGGTTGACGATCGTCTGAACTTTGGGCTTTCGAATGGTGTGGCGGGCAGCCGATGCCATCAGCGCATAGAGCGTTGCATTGAGGGTTGCGAGCACCAGGAATGTGGTTTCAAAGATCAGCATCTGGTTGAACAACGGACGGCTGAGATCGAGAAATTGCGGCAGGAAGGCCACGAAAAAGACAATGCTCTTCGGGTTCAGCGCCGTGACGACATAGGTGTGCAGGAAGATCCGCAGCGGCTTTTCTGCCGGCACCGACATTGTGCCGTCGGCACCCTCAATAGCGATCGGTGCGCGCCACAGCTTGATGCCGAGCCAGATCAGATAGGCGGCGCCAACCCATTTCAGGACGGTGAAGATCGCAGCCGATGTTGCGAGCAGTGCGCCAAGGCCGAGCATCGAAGCGGTCATCGCGGTAAAATCACCCAGCGCCACACCGGCGACCGTAGCGCTTGCGACCTTGCGTCCATGTCCGAGCGCATAGGAGATGACCAGAAGGATGGTCGGACCGGGAATAGCAAGCAGGATGGCGGAGGCGGCGACGAAGGCCAGCCAGTGTTCGATCGACATGAAAACGGCTCCGTTTGGGTGTGGCGTCCGGTCGAGGAAGCCATGCGCAAACGGAGCCGTCAATAGGCTTTTATGAGCCGGATATCAGTTTGCCGGCGACCACTTCTGGCCGATCGCGTCCATGACTTCGCCGAACCATTTCACCGAGGTGTCGAAGTGCTTGCCGCCACGGATGCGCGGGAATTCGATCGTGCGCAGCTTGCCGCCCTGATCTTCGTCATGGCCGGTGACGCCGGAGACCTTGTTGAGCGCGCTTTCGACCGCGAGATCGACCATGCCCTGGATGAGGCGCAGGTCGTCGGCATTGGCCGGTGCGGAGCGGGCATAATAGCCGGACTTCTGCACCATGGAGCGCTCGGCGCCGAGAAGGGCAGCGAACTGCTTGGTGAACCAGCCGCCGACATTGATCGTGTCGATCTTCACGTGGCCGAAGGCATCGCGCTTGACGGCTTCACCGGCTGCTTCGCGTTCGGCAACGACGGCATCGAGGCAGGCGCCTTCCGAGACGAACAGCGTGACGAAGCCGGTCTTGTCCATGACGGCGCGCAGCCGTTCGGCTTCGGTTTCCAAATTGAATGCGGTCTCTGGCAGATAGAGGCCGTCGATATTCTTCATTTGCCGGTTCATCATGAAACCGTCGACGAATTCCCGGTCGTCAATATGCTGGATGTATGAGCGGGCCGTGGCGGCGGTAAGCCAGCCGCAATGGCGGCCCATGACTTCGTGGACGACGAGTGTGCGCGGTGCAGCGCTCTGTTCGTTGCTGACATTGTCGAAGAACTTTGCGCCGTATTCGGCAGCGGTCCAGGCGCCGAGCGACTGGCGGATCGGCACGACATCGTTGTCGACGGTCTTCGGCAGGCCGACGACGGTGAGGTCGTAGCCGTTGGCGCCGAGATAGGCGGCAAGGTCTGCAGCCGTCGTGTTGGTGTCGTCACCGCCGATCGTGTGCAGGATGGTAATGCCGTCGGCAGCCAGCCGTTCAGCTGCAACCCGCAGCGGGTTCTGGCCTTCCTTGACCAGGCCACGCTTGATGCAATCGGCAGTATTGGTGAGCTTCACCCGGCTGTTGCCGATCGGCGAACCGCCGTGGCGGTGGAGGATGTGGGCTTTTTCCCGCATGTCGCGGGTGATCTCTATGCGATCGGCGAGCAGAAGGCCCTGATAGCCGGAGCGATAGGCCACCAGTTCGATGTCGGGTGCAATGTCGGTATAGCGCTCGATCAGGCCACCCACGGCAGAAGACAGACATGGCGCGAGCCCGCCTGCGGTCAGCATTGCAACTTTCTTTTTGGCCATGGTGTCCTCCTCGGAGATTGCGGCAAGATCGTTCGCGGTCTCTCTAGCGCAATTCCCACGGAAGTTAAATGACATGCTGCAGTTATGGCGGTGGACGGCTCAGGCAATGCGCGCTTTTCGTCCGAGCCAGACGACCAGGGCAACGGCAACCGCAAAGCCGATTGTCGACGGGCTGATGACTTCGCCAAGCAGCACGGCGGAGACGGCAAGGGTGACGAAAGTCTGCAGCAACTGCACTTGTGCCACGCGGGCGATGCCGCCGAGTGCCAGCCCGGCATTCCAGAAGATGAAGCCGGAGAACATCGACATCAGGCCGAGATAGGAGAGGGCGCCAAGTTCCGCGGCTGTCGGGGTTTGAATTCCGTCCTTCATGACCAAAAGCGTGGCGACGATGGAGAGCGGTGCAGTGATGATCAATGCCCAGGAAATTACTTCCCAGCCGGGAATGATGCGCGAGACCTTAGCGGACAATACATAGCCGAGCGAGGCGGTGACGGCTGCGAGAAACAGCCAGACGTCGCCGGCCTGCAGGTGAAAGCCGCTATCGCGAATGGAGAAGAACACCACGAGTACTGCTCCGGCAAGACCGTAGGCCCAGAAGGCCGGGTCAGGCCGTTCGCCATCGACGAGGGCGGCGAAAATCGAGGTCAACAGTGGCAGGATGCCTAGAATGACGCCGCCATGGCTGGCGGGAATGGTCTGCATGGCCGTAGTGGAGAAGATCGGAAAGCCGTAGACGACGCAGATACCGGCGCCGAGCAGCATCGCTCCTTGTCCCTTGGGCCATTTTCTCCGCATCAAAAGCAGCGTCAAACCCGCGGCAATCGAGGCGATCACTGCTCGGCCAAAGGTGATGAAAAGGGGAGAAAAACCGCCAAGCGCGATATGTGTCATCGGCAGGGTAACGCCGAAAATGGTGACGCCGATCAAGCCGAGTGCCATGCCCATGGCCTGCGGGTGGGTGGAAATGCGCATCGGGACTCCAACGGAAAGTGGATTGTCCGGTCGCACCCTGGCCGGTTCGAAGTCAAATTCATTTGCATGATTGGATGATCACGGCAACGAATGCTACAATAGTGAGGTGCCATCACAAATTCGTCATTTGAGCCGAATGCGCGGCTCTGGCGTCTTGCAATCCGTTCCAACATCTGGTCATGCTGTTTGGTGAGCTGCATGATTGTCGTGGCGGCACAGCCGTGCGAGCCACCTTGCATTTGTGCATGGACGTTTTGCCCGTGCCATCCCCACCTCAACGACGTGGATCAGCCGACTATGGGAAAGAACGTGCCTATGTCATTCTGGGATAGCATCCTCAGCATCGTCACCGCGACGGGCAATGCGCTCGCCGGTGTTATCGAGGCTGTGCGGACGCTGTTTGAAGGCGATCCGGAGACGCGCCGAAAAGTGGCTTTCTCCGTTGCCATGATTGCATTGTCCGCCAAGATGGCAAAAGCCGACGGCATCGTCACCGAGGCCGAAGTGTCGGCGTTTCGCGATATCTTCAAGTTTCCCGACGACCAGGCACAGAACGTCGCCCGGCTCTACAATCTGGCCCGCCAGGACGTCGCCGGCTACGAATCCTATGCCGAGAAGCTGGCATCGCTCTGCGTTTCCTGCGATCAGAATTGCCCCGTGCTGGAAGATATCATCGACGGGCTCTTTCATATCGCCAAGTCCGACGGTGCCGTTCACGAGAAGGAGCTGAACTTTCTCACGCGGGTGGCCGAGATCTTCCATATGAAGGAAGAGCGTTTTCAGGAGATCACGGCCCGCCACGTGCACAGCGCCGGCGCCGATCCCTACAAGATCCTCGGTGTCTCGCCCAAAGACGATTTTTCGATCATTCGCAAGCGTTACCGCGTACTGGTGTCTGAGAACCATCCTGACATTCTGGTTGCCCGTGGTGTCCCGCAGGAGCTGCAGGCGATTGCCAACGATCGCATGGCTGAACTCAATGCCGCCTATGAGGCGATCGAGAAAGAACGTCGCGCCGCATGACGGACTTCGCTTGTGACTACCCTGCTGCACACAGTGTGCCGTCACCCAATCATGGCGAAAGGGCAGGTGGGCTGAAGCCCGACATGATCATCCTGCATTATACCGGCATGGAAACGGCAGCCGCTGCGCTCGATTGGCTCTGTCGCGAGGAAAGCCAGGTTTCCAGTCACTATTTCGTCCATGAGGATGGCCGCGTCGATCAGCTGGTCGCCGAGGATCGGCGCGCCTGGCATGCGGGCAAGAGCAACTGGAAGGGCGAGACCGACATCAATTCGCGCTCGATCGGCATCGAAATTGCCAATGCCGGCCATCCCGGGGGACTGCCGGATTTCCCCTCTGTACAGATCGATGCGGTCGTCGAACTGTGTCGAAACTGCGGCGAACGGTGGTCGATCGCCCCTGAAAGGGTGCTGGCACACAGCGATATCGCTCCTATTCGCAAGGTTGATCCGGGAGAAAAATTTCCTTGGGAGCGGCTGCATGCCGGGGGTGTCGGGCATTGGGTTCCACCGGCCCCGATCGGTGGCGGACGATTTTTCCAGCGCGGTGACCAGGGCCAGCCTGTCGAGGCCGTGCAGACGATGCTGTCGCTCTATGGCTACGGAATTGAAGTGACAGGTGTTTTCTGCGAGAAGACGGAAGGTGCCGTGGCTGCATTCCAGCGCCATTTTCGCTCATTGCAGGTGGATGGCATCGCCGATATTTCAACGCTGGACACGCTGCATAGACTGCTTTCGGCCTTGCCGAAGTTCAGCCGCTGAACGGCGGTTGCGCCAGCCATTCCAAGGGGCTTTTCAGGCTGTCTCCTAACTAATTTTGTGCACTGCCACATCATCACCATGATGCCGGGGTCTTTTGCGGCCATACCAAACCGCAGGGAATTCAGGCCTCCAGCCCTTCCTGTTGATGACGAAAATCGGGATGCGAGACGGCAGGGCGGGGTGCGCCCACATGGCCGTGGCGCCCGAAAGTGGAGACTTCAAACTAAATGAGAATATCGCATCTTGCTGCGGCGGCGGCATGCTTCTGCATGCTGTTTTCCGGGGTTGAAACGTCGTATGCCGGGGGCACCGACAAGACCATCACGTCCTCCATCACGCCAGTGACCAGAACGACCGGTTATGCTGCACCGGGCGTCACCTCGCTCAAATCTTCCGTCTATAGCGGCCTGATTCAGACCTATGCCAAGCAATACGGCGTGCCGGTCGATCTTGCCCATGCGGTGATCAAGGTCGAGAGCAATTTCAACCCCAAGGCCCGTGGCAGCGCCGGTGAAGTCGGCCTGATGCAGATCAAGCCGGCGACGGCGCGGATGATGGGCTATTCCGGCGGCAAGAACGGCCTGTTCGATCCCGAGACCAACATCAAGTTCGGCATGAAATATCTCGCCATGGCGCACGAACTGTCCGGCGGTTTCACCTGCGGCACGATCCTGCGCTACAACGCCGGTCACGGTGCCAAGAAGATGAACCCGGTGTCGCGCCGCTATTGCGGCAAGGTGCAAGCGATCATCAACTGATGCCGTAGGGGTGCCGGAGAGCATTTCCGGCACTGGTATTTTTCAAGTTCGCAGATGTCAGCCGGCCAATGCCATGATATTCCGAAGGATCGTTTCCTGAGGACGCAGCATGGCAGGCACATTCGATTTCATCATTGTTGGCAAAGGCATGATGGGCGCGGCCGCCGCCCGGCATCTGGCAAAGAGCGGCGCCAAGATCGCCCTGATCGGGCCGGATGAGCCGGAAAACTGGGCAAACCATGGTGGGGTCTTTAGTAGCCACCACGACAATGGCCGCATCACCCGCACGATCGATCCCGACCCGGTCTGGGCGCTTCTGGCGCAACGCTCGATCGAACGCTATGCGGCTATCGAAACGGGCAGCGGTGTCGATTTCTACAGCGAGGCTGGCTGCCTGATCGCAGCTCCCCTGCCGGGCGGCGAGGAAAACACGCTCGACAATGTGATTGCCGCCCGTAATCGTCTGGGTGTCGAGGCGCCTTTTGTCAGCGAGCAGGATCTTGCCGATCAATTTCCCTGGTTCCGGTTTCCGGGAGGCTATGGCGGCGTGTTCGAACCTCGCAATGCGGGCCACATCGATCCGCGTGCCTTGGTCAAGGCGCAGGTCATTCTTGCCGAACAAGCCGGCGTTACGATCGTCCGCTTAGAGGTTTCGGCAGTTGCCCGTGTCGGAAGCAGTGTGAATGTTCGAACGGTTGACGGCGCGATCTTCAGGGGCGGCCGTGCGGTCATCGCCGCCGGCGGATTTTCGATATCCGGGCAGTTGCTCGCCCGGCCGCTCGATCTCACTGTCAAGGCGCGCACCGTGCTGTTTGCCGAGGTGGCGCAGGCTGATCTGGAAAGGTTTGCCGGGATGCCGTCATTGATCGGCTCGGCACTTCAGCAGGACCAGAGCTATTATCTCTTGCCCCCCATCCGTTATCCCGACGGAAAATTCTACATCAAGATCGGCGGCGATCCGAGCGACATCAATATCGGCTCCGAGCCCGAGGTCCGCGCCTGGTTCCGGGGCGAAGCCAACCGGTCTGCAGCCGATCATATGTCCGGTCTTCTGTCGCACGTCATGCCGTCGTTTGCGCCGGCTTCGCTGCGGTGGAGCCCATGTGTGACGACCTTCACCCGCCACGGCTATCCCTATATCGGCTTTGCCGATACGGATCGTATCGCCGTTTTGACCGGCGGCAATGGTGCTGCGGCCAAGAGTTCGGACGAAATCGGCCGGCTCGGCGCGTCGCTGCTGTTGAACGGCGTGCTCGATGCGCCCGAATACGATACAGATTTTGCAGTCTGCTTCCGGTAGGCGCGCCGGATCACACACTTTTTGCTTTTGTCACTGGCAATTGGCGGAGACCTCGGCTATGCACCGCCTGCCAGTTGGCCGGGCAGCCGCGCTCCGCTAGGACCGAAAGGTTGCGGGGGGAGGAAAGTCCGGGCTCCACGGAAAAACGGTGCCGGATAACGTCCGGCGGGGGCGACCCCAGGGAAAGTGCCACAGAGAGAATACCGCCTGCCTCGGCAGGTAAGGGTGAAAGGGTGGGGTAAGAGCCCACCGCACGCATGGCAACATGGGTGGCAAGGCAAACCCCACCGGGAGCAAAACCGAATAGGGATGACGTGGTTCGCGCAAGCGTTCCGGCCTTTTCCGGGTCAGTCATCCGGGTGGGTTGCAGGAGGCAGCGCGCAAGCGTTGTCCCAGATGAATGGCTGCCACGTTCCGGCTTTCGGGCCGGAGCCATACAGAACCCGGCTTACAGGCCAACTGGCAAATTTCCCTTATTTTTCAAAGTTGCAGACGGCGGCCTTCAAAATCGCGCATCTGTCTGAACACCTATTTCAATTAGGAATTACTAAAATATAATACACGGAATCCGCGAGGAGCGATTAGACGGTGAATCCAAAGTCTTGACTGCGTCTTTGTAACCATTTGTTAAACTTAACGGACTATCAATATTTGCCAACGACGCGTGCTGAAATAGAGCAAATCCCATTGACGCCCATATGGTCCCATGTTATCCCAGTCATGCACTGCACACGGGCTGATTCAAGCCTACTCACCGCAAGTTTCGGAGTTGCTCCGTAAGGGGTTTTCGATCGGGCATGTCGCCCGGCTGCGGGGTGCTGTGCGTCCTTTTGATGGTGCGTGTGGGCTGTTGGGGCTGGCATGTCCACCGGGAACGGCTGTATCGCGTCATGAACCGCTTCCTTTCGCATGCGACAAACCGGATCGATTCCAAGGGGCGGGTTTCCGTTCCCTCGATGTTTCGGTCTGTCTTGTCGGCGCTCGATATTCGGGAGCTTTATTGCTTTCAGGATTTCGTCTTTCCGGCTATCAGCGCCGGCGGTCCGGAGTTGCTGGACCGTTTCGAAAAGCAAATCAGTGGCGAGGATCCATTCTCGCTGCAGGCCAATCAGATGTCGCTCCTGGTTCATGGGGGCGGGGTCTTCATGAAGCTCGACCAGGAAGGCCGGTTGATGGTCACGGATTTTATCCGCGATTTCACAGGCATCGACACGGAAGTTACTTTCGTGGGGCGGGCGGATCATTTTCAGTTGTGGGCGCCGCACGTGTTTGCGGAAACGCAGGCAGCGGCAAGAGAAGAGCGCAGATTGCGAGGTCTGCGTTCGGGCTAGAGTGGAGAGGCGGAATGATGACGGATCAAGGCACAGGTTTTACCGATGCCGAAGGCGGACCGGTCCGTCACATTCCGGTTCTTCTCCCAGAGGTTCTCGCCAGTCTGGATCTTGCTCCAGGCAAAATCATTCTCGATGGTACGTTTGGTGCGGGCGGTTACACGTCGGCGATCCTCGCTGCCGGTGCCGATGTTATCGCGCTGGATCGTGATCCTGCGGCTATTCTCGGCGGTCAGCCGCTGGTTGAGGCGAGCGCCGGTCATCTCACGCTCGTGCATTCCCAGTTTTCCGATCTGGCGCAGCATGCCCCGGCCGATGGCCTGGATGGCGTCGTGCTCGATATCGGTGTTTCCTCGATGCAGATCGACGAAGCGGATCGCGGCTTTTCCTTTCAGCGCAAGGGGCCGCTCGACATGCGCATGTCGTCGTATGGTGTTTCTGCCGCCGATGTGGTCAATCGCGCCAAGGTAACTGATCTGACCCGCATTTTCGGCTTTCTCGGCGAAGAGCCGCAATCAGGCCGCATCGCCCGCGCTATCGAAAAGCGCCGGCTTGAAGAGCCGTTCGTGACGACCCGCGATCTTGCCGGCCTGATCGAGATTGTGACGCCGCGCAAGGCCAAGGACAAGATTCATCCCGCCACACGTGTCTTCCAGGCTCTGCGCATTTTCGTCAATGACGAACTCGGGGAACTGGCCAGCGCGCTGTTCGCGGCTGAGCGTGCCCTCAAGCCTGGCGGGCGGCTGACAGTGGTCACGTTCCATTCGCTGGAAGACCGCATCGTCAAGAAATTCTTCCAGGACCGCGCTGGCAAAGCATCAGGCTCGCGGCATCTGCCGATCGCTCACGAACGTGCCGCAACCTTCGCACCAGTTGGGAAATCTATGGTGGCGGCAAGCGAAGAAGAAGCGTCCCGTAATCCACGCGCCCGGTCCGCCAAAATGCGGGTTGGTGCCCGCACCGATGCTCCGCCTGAGGCAGATGATCTGTCCATTTTCGATCTGCCGAACCTTGCAAGCCTTGGAAAGATGGGGGGCTAAGTCATGTTGCGTAGTTTTGACATCGTCCTGATCGTCGTCATGACCGCGGCTGCCACGGTCACCTACACGATCAAGCATCAGGCCGAGAACAAGCTCGAAGAAGTTCGCAAGCTGGAGGCCGGGATCAAGCTTGAGGAAGACACGATCGATCTCCTGCGCGCCGACTGGGCGCTGCTGACCCAGCCGAACAGGCTGGAGAAACTGGTCGGCGTCTATCAGCATGATCTGCAACTTTCTCCCACCGACCCGACCCAGCTTGCCCGTCCGGAAGAGTTGCCGATGCTGAAGGCCGACCTGCCGCCGCCGGCGGATGTTCTGGAGGCGATGGGGCTGGCCAAGAGCAATGGCAAGCCGAAGAAGCCGGTGGTTGATACGGACGATATCGCAACGGGTTCGGTGGCGCGCTGATGTCTTTTCTCTCCCGCATCATGGTCGTCAAGAGCAAGGCGCATTTCTCCGCAGGCGGCAACAATCATCCCGGCGATCTCGGCAGGCCGTTCGAAGGTACGCGCAAGCGGACCAGCAACCAGGCAAAAAGCCGGGTTGGCATCGTCATCGCCAGCTTTACGGCCGTCTACTGCATCATCGGTGGCCGTCTGATCCAATATGGTCTGGCCCAGCCGGAGACCGTCTCCAGCATCGGCCGTGCCGACAATCTGATGGCGTCGCGCCCCGACATTCTCGACCGCAACGGCGAGATTCTGGCGACTGATATCCGCACGGTCTCGCTCTATGCGGAGCCCCACAAGATCGTCGATGCCGACGAAGCGGTCGAACAGCTTTCCACTGTACTGCCCAGTCTGAATGTTGCCGACATCTACAACAAGCTGAAATCGCCCTCGCGCTTCCAATGGCTGCGCCGGCAGTTGACGCCGAAGCAGCAGAGCGAAATTCTGGCGCTTGGTATTCCCGGCATTGGTTTCCGGCCGGAAAAACGCCGTTTCTATCCGGGCGGCGCCACCGCCTCGCATATTGTCGGCCACGTCAATGTCGACAACCGCGGCATCGCCGGCATGGAACGCTGGATCGATAACCAGGGGCTCGCCGATCTCGCCGCCATTGGCATGACCAGCGACGCCAAGCTCGAGCCGGTCAAGCTGTCAATCGATCTGCGCGTTCAGAATATCCTGCGCGATGTCGTCGTCGATGCGATGACAAAATTCCGCTCGCTGGCCGCAGGCGGCGTGGTGATGGATGTGAAGACCGGCGAAATCCTCGCCATGGTGTCCTATCCCGATTACGATCCCAACAAGCCAGCCGATGGCGCCAAGGAAGGCTGGATGAACCGCATGTCGAACGGTACGTTCGAGATGGGGTCGACATTCAAGTCCTTTACGACAGCGATGGCGCTCGATTCAGGCAAGGTGAAGCTCACCGACAGCTTTGATGCGACCAACCCGATCCGCATTGGCGGCTTCACCATCAAGGACTTCCACGGCAAGCGCCGCGTCCTGACCGTGCCGGAAATCTTCCAGTATTCGTCCAATATCGGTACTGCCAAGATGGCTGATATCGTCGGTATTGAAGCTCATAAGGAATTCCTCACCCGCATTGGGTTGCTGACAAAAATGCCGACCGAACTGCCGGAAGTGAAGACGCCGAGCCAGCCGCGCGAATGGAAAAAGATCAACTCGATCACCATCTCCTTCGGCCACGGCGTCTCGACCACGCCGTTGCAGACGGCGGTGGCTGGTGCCGCTCTGTTGAACGGCGGCAATCTGATCGAGCCGACCTTCCTGCCGCGCACGGTGGAACAGGCAGAGGCTGCCTCGACGAAGGTCATCAAAAAATCGACCAGCGACGACATGCGCTTCCTGTTCCGCTGGAATGGTGTCAACGGCTCGGGCCGCAATGCCCGCGTGCCGGGCTTCAATGTTGGCGGCAAGACCGGCACGGCCGACAAGGTCGTCAATGGCCGCTATTCGAACGACGCTAACTTCAACGCCTTCCTGGCCGGTTTCCCGATCGATGATCCGCGCTATGTGGTCCTGACCTTCATCGACGAGCCCAAAACCGACAAGGGCAATGGTGCGGCACTGGCTGGCAATACCGCAGCACCGATGGTGCGCGATATCATCAGCCGTTCGGCGCCGCTTCTCGGTGTCGAGCCGAAGTTCGGTGAAGACGGTTCTGCCTTGCTTGTGTCTTATTGACCATGGAATGACAATCTGGAGGATTCGCCGCCCGGCGCGTCGGTTAAACTGAAAAGTGCATCCATGAAGATCAAAGACCTGATCGGGAAGGATTTCCCGGAAATTGCGTCACAGCTGGACAATGCGGCCGGTGATATTGATATCGCTGCCATTACTGCCGACAGCCGGCAGGTTGCTCCGGGGTCGTTGTTCGTGGCTCTCTCGGGAAGCAAGGCCGACGGCAAGGCTTTCATCGACGATGCGATTGCCCGCGGGGCGGCTGCCGTCGTCACTGGGGTCAAGTCTGCGAGCGATACACCAGTTCCGGTTCTGTCCGCCTTCACGCCACGCCGCGTGCTGGCGATTGCGGCTGCCAATTTTTATGGCCGCCAGCCCGATACGATGGTGGCCGTCACCGGTACGGCCGGCAAGACCTCAGTTGCCTCCTTTGCCCGGCAGATCTGGGCGCATGCCGGTTTTGCGGCGGCGATGATCGGCACGACCGGTGTGATTGCGCCCGGGCGTAACGATTACGGCTCGCTGACGACACCGGATCCGGTCTCCTTGCACAAGCTTTTGGCCGAGCTGGCTGACGCCGGTGTCACCCATGCGGCGATGGAAGCCTCCAGCCACGGGCTCGATCAGAACCGGCTCGACGGCGTTCGGCTTGCCGCTGCCGGCTTCACCAATCTTGGCCGCGATCATATGGACTACCACCCGACCATCGAGGACTACATGGCTGCGAAGATGCGGCTGTTCGACGGTGTTTTGCCGAAGGGCTCGCCGGCGGTGATCTTCTCAGACGATCCCTGGTCGGCGCAGGCGATCGCTGCTGCCAAGGCAGGCGGACACGAGGTTTTGACGGTCGGCCGCAAGGGCGACTATCTGTCGCTCAAGCGCGTCGAGCATTTCCGTCACAAGCAGATTGCCGAAATCCATGTCGGCGACGAGATTTTTGAAGTGCATGTGCCGCTCGCCGGCGACTTCCAGATATCGAACGCGCTGGTCGCAGCCGGTCTTGCCATGTCAACCGGCGTCAGCGCTCGGGCGACGATGGCAGCACTTGAAAAGCTGCAGGGTGCGTCGGGCCGTCTCGAACTGGTCGGCCATACCAAGGAGGGCGCGCTTGCCTATGTGGATTATGCCCACAAGCCGGATGCGCTGGAAAACGTGCTGACCTCGGTTCGCCCGTTCACCACCGGCCGTATCATCGTGGTCTTCGGCTGCGGCGGCGACCGGGACAAGGGCAAACGTCCGATCATGGGCGAGATCGCCATGCGGCTGGCCGATGTGGTGATTGTCACTGACGATAACCCGCGTTCGGAAGTGCCCGCCGTCATTCGCAGCGAAATCATGGCTGCGGCCAAGGGCGCCACCGAGATCGGCGACCGTGCCGAGGCGATCAAGGCCGCAGTCGATATGTTGAAATCGGGCGACACGCTGATCGTCGCCGGCAAGGGGCATGAGGAGGGGCAGACCGTCGGCTCCATTACCTTGCCGTTCTCCGATCACGCAGAGTTGCGCAAGGCATTGGGAGGGCATTGATTTGAGCTTTCTCTGGACAACAAGCGACCTGATGGCGGCCATGCACGGCCGCCCGCGGGGCAATCTGCCCGAGGGCATCACCGGCATTTCGATCGACAGCCGTTCGCTCGGCAAGGGCGAGGCTTTCTTCGCTATCAAGGGCGACCGGGTCGATGGTCATGACTATGCCGGCATCGCGATGGCCAATGGTGCAGCGCTTCTGGTTGTCAGTGAAGCCAAGCTTCCAGCGCTGGGGCGTGTGAATGCACCTATGATCGTCGTCGATGACGTTCTGGATGCAATGGTACGGCTTGGTTGCGCTGCGCGCGATCGCAGTGCCGCCAAGATCATCGCCGTTACCGGATCCGTCGGCAAGACCACGACCAAGGAGATGCTGCGGCACATGCTTGAGCCATCCGGCCGGGTGCATGCGTCTGTCGCGTCGTTCAACAATCACTGGGGCGTGCCGCTGACCCTGTCGCGCATGCCCGAAAATACCGATTTCGGCATTTTCGAAATCGGCATGAACCATGCCGACGAAATCCGGCCGCTGGTCAGGATGGTGCGGCCGCATGTGGCCATCATTACCACCATCGCTGCCGCTCATCTCGGCAATTTCAAGGATCTCGAGGAGATCGCTGCCGCCAAGGCTGAGATCATGGAAGGCCTCGTCGATGATGGCCACGTGATCCTCAACCGCGACAACGAGCAGTTCGACGGGCTGGAGAAAACCGCAACCACACTGGGGGTCGCCCATATTCATAGTTTCGGCAGTAGCGCCAAGGCCGATTTCCGCATGGTCGAATATGCAGGCGGTTCGGAAGGCGGCGTGCTGTGGGCAGCGCTTGACGGCAAGACGCTGGAAATCCCGATGGGCGCGCCCGGACGCCACATCGCCGAGAATGCACTGGCGGCGCTGGGGGCAGTCAGCCTTGTCGGCGCGAACATGGATGCAGCCCTTGCCGCGCTCGCAACGCTTCAGCCCGAGAAGGGGCGTGGTGCCCGCCACCGCCTGGCGATCGGGTCGGGAACGTTTGTGCTGATCGACGAAAGCTATAACGCCAATCCGGCTTCAATGCGGGCCGCGATCGCGCTGCTGAAGGATACGGTCCTGCCTGAGGGCGGGCGCCGGATCGCCCTTCTCGGCGACATGCTGGAAATGGGCGAATCCACTAGCGAAATCCATGCCGGACTGGCCGGTCTGCTGGTCGAGGCCGGTATCACCGATATCTGGCTCGCCGGTGAGGAAATGGCGCATCTGCGCGATGCACTGCCGGACAGCTCGCGTGTCGAATACCGTCTGTCGGTCGATGAACTGAAGGAATTTGCGCTTGGCGCCATCGCCGCCGGGGATGTGGTGATGATCAAATCGTCGAAGGGGACCGGCTGCGGCAGGATCGTTTCGGCTCTTCTTGAGACGTATCCGGCCTCTGCAGGTACGGAACGCGCTGAATAAAGGCAGGACAAGGCATTCTTCGCCGCTGTTCTATGCTGACACTTTTGATAGGACGCAGTTATCCTTCCATCAGGTGATTCTGATGGATGAATCTGCAACGAACCTTTGGGGAAAGGTCCCTCATGCTCATCTGGCTTGTCGAACTGGCGGACCATTTTCAATTCTTCAACCTGTTCCGGTACATCACCTTCCGGACCGGCGCCGCCCTGTTCACCTCGGCATTGATCGTTTTCCTGTTCGGACCGCGAATGATTTCGTCGCTGCGCGTGCGGCAGGGACGCGGCCAGCCGATCCGTGCCGATGGTCCGCAGACCCATTTCAAGAAGGCCGGTACGCCGACCATGGGCGGCTTGATGATCCTTGCCGGTATCGTTGGCAGTTCGCTGCTCTGGGCCGACCTTTCCAGCGTCTACGTCGTCTCGACGCTGCTGGTGACGCTGGGTTTCGGCGCCATCGGCTTTTACGACGATTATCTGAAAGTGACGAAACAGTCCGACAAGGGCTTTTCCGGCAAGGCACGGCTCGGGATTGAATTCCTGGTCGCCGGCATTGCCGTCTTCTTCATGATGCGGACGGCTCTTTCGGCGGGTGTCGCCGGCTCGACCTTCGGATCGTCGCTGACATTCCCGTTCCTCAAGGATTTCACGCTTAATCTCGGCTATTTCTTCATTCTGTTCGGTGGGTTCGTCATCGTCGGCGCCGGCAATGCCGTCAACCTGACCGACGGTCTTGATGGTCTCGCCATCGTGCCGGTGATGATTGCTGCCGCCTCCTTCGGTGTCATCGCCTATCTCGCCGGCAACGCGGTGTTTGCAAACTATCTGCAGATTCATTTTGTCCCGGGAACCGGTGAACTAGCCGTCATCCTCGGAGCGGTGATTGGGGCCGGGCTCGGATTCCTGTGGTTCAACGCTCCGCCGGCGGCGATCTTCATGGGCGATACCGGTTCGCTGGCGCTGGGCGGCCTGATTGGTACGGTTGCCGTCGCCACTAAGCACGAGATTGTGATGGTCATCATCGGTGGCCTGTTCGTCATGGAAACCCTATCGGTGATCATCCAGGTCTTCTGGTTCAAGCGCACCGGCAAGCGCGTTTTCCTGATGGCGCCAATCCATCACCATTTCGAAAAACTCGGCTGGACCGAAAGCCAGGTGGTTATCCGCTTCTGGATCATTGCCGTCATTCTCGCCATGGTCGGCCTTTCGACCCTGAAGCTGCGGTAAGAGAAGATGATACCGGTCACCACATTCAGCGGCAAAAAGGTCGCCCTGTTCGGGCTCGGCGGCTCCGGCCTTGCGACCGCGCAGGCGCTGGTTGCCGGTGGCGCCCTCGTGACCGCCTGGGACGACAATCCCGACAGCGTTGCCAAGGCTGCAGCATCAGGGATCGGTACCGGCGATCTCCATCAGGCGAACTGGGCGGAATTTTCCGCCTTCGTCCTGTCGCCCGGCGTTCCGCTGACGCATCCAAAGCCGCATTGGACTGTCGATCTTGCCCATGCTGCCGGTGTCGAGATCATTGGCGATGTTGAGCTGTTCGTGCGCGAGCGGCGGGTGCATGCGCCGGATTGCCCATTCATTGCAATTACTGGCACCAACGGCAAATCGACCACCACGGCGCTAATCGCCCATATCCTCAAATCCAGCGGCCGTGATACGCAGCTCGGCGGCAATATCGGCACCGCTGTGATGACGCTCGACCCACCGGCGCCGAACCGGTTCTACGTCGTCGAATGCTCGTCCTACCAGATCGATCTGGCGCCGACGATCAACCCGTCTGCCGGCATCCTGCTCAACCTGACACCCGATCATCTCGACCGGCACGGCAGCATGGAGCATTACGCTGCCATCAAGGAACGATTGATTGCCGGCAGCGACACGGCGATCGTCGGCGTCGATGACGTCTACACCGAGGCAATCGCCGACCGTGCGACGCTGGCCGGGCACCGCGTCATCCGCATTGCCCGTCATCGTGCGCTTGGCGAAGGCCTTTATGCGGATGGAACGCGGGTCATGCGCGCGGAGGGCGGTCTGGCGACCGTTGTTGCCGATCTCGAGGGTATCGCGACCTTACGCGGTAATCACAATGCCCAGAATGCGGCGGCGGCCATTGCCGCCTGCCTGTCCGTCGGCGTTTCCGAAAGTGAGATCCTTGCAGGGCTGTCATCCTTCCCGGGTTTGAAACACCGCATGCAGCCGGTTGGCCGCAAGGATAATGTTGTCTTCGTCAATGACAGCAAGGCAACCAATGCCGATGCCGCAGCACCCGCTCTGTCGAGCTACGAGCGGATCTACTGGATTGCCGGTGGCCTGCCCAAGGAGGGCGGGATCGCCTCGCTTTCGCCGTTCTTTCCAAAGATCGCCAAGGCCTACCTGATCGGCGAAGCAGCGCCGGCCTTTGCCGCGACGCTTGGGGAAACGGTTCCATTTGAGATTTCCGGGACATTAGAGCGGGCGGTGGCCCATGCCGCAACTGACGCGGCCAGCGATGAGGCGGCACAATCCGCCGTCATGCTGTCCCCGGCCTGCGCAAGCTTCGACCAGTATAAGAACTTTGAAGTGCGCGGCGATGCCTTCGTCGGCCATGTCGCGGCGATCGACGGCGTGATGATGCTGATATGAGGGTGATGGCCCTGACTTTGAGATATTGGCGCCGGACGCGCCGTTGAAGGGGACGAAGAAATGGTAAGCCGTGCCGAACGTGGCCCCGTGGCCGACTGGTTCTGGACGATCGACAGGTTCTTCCTGGCGACCTTCATTCTATTGATGGGCATCGGTTTCATGTTGTCCTTCGCGGCAAGCCCGGCGGTGGCCGAGCGGCTCAATCTCGACAGCTTCCATTTCGTCAAGCGGCACGCGGCCTTCCTTTTACCGTCGCTGGCGGTGATGATCGGCATCTCCTTCATGACGCCGCGGCAGGTGCGCCGCACCGCAATGATCCTGCTTCTGGCGTCGCTGGCCATGATGGTTCTGGCGCTGTTCTTCGGCGCCGAGGTCAAGGGATCGCGCCGGTGGATATCGATTGCCGGATTGTCGGTGCAGCCGTCGGAATTCATGAAGCCGGCTTTTGTCGTTGTCTGCGCCTGGCTGTTTTCCGAGCATGCCCGCCAGCCCGAAATTCCCGGCAACCTGTTTGCCATCCTCTTGTTCGGCATCGTCGCGGCGTTGCTGGTGGCCCAGCCTGACCTTGGCCAGACGATTCTCACCACCGCCGTCTGGGGCGGCATGTTCTTCATGGCGGGCATGCCTTGGCTCTGGATCGTTGTGCTCGGCGGTTCCGCGGTCGGCGGTCTTGTGGTTGCATATACCCTCTTGCCACACGTGGCGGGCCGTATCGACCGGTTCATGACCGGCGAGGGCGACACGTTCCAGGTCGATACGGCGCTGCAGGCCATCATCCGCGGAGACTGGTTCGGCCAGGGACCGGGCGAGGGCATCGTCAAGCGGATCATTCCGGACAGCCATACCGACTTCATCTTCTCGGTCGCGGCCGAGGAGTTCGGCATCGTCTTCTGCATGGTGATCGTGCTGATTTTCGCCTTCCTCGTCATGCGGGGCCTTAGCCACGCGTTTCGCGAACGCAACGATTTTACCCGTTTTGCCGTTGCCGGTCTGGTGCTGCAGATCGGCATCCAGTCGATGATCAATATCGGCGTCAATCTGCAGTTGCTGCCGGCCAAGGGCATGACCCTGCCGTTGATCTCCTACGGCGGTTCGTCCATGGTGGCGATCTGTGTGACGGCAGGATTCATCCTGGCGCTGACCCGCCATCGTCCGGAAAAGCGCGCTGTCGAGCGTAGCCTGTTTCGTTCCGGCATGGGCGTTCCGGCCGAATAGGCCGGTGGAATAAGGACTGAACATGACCAAAGGCATTATCATGCTCGCCGCCGGTGGTACCGGCGGCCATCTGTTTCCCGCGGAAGCGCTGGCGCACGAATTGAAGGCGCTCGGCTATTCCATCCATCTGGTGACGGACAGCCGCGCCGAACGGTTTGCGGGTAAGTTTCCGGCCGACGAAATCCATGTCGTACCGTCGGCGACGATCGGATCGAAGAACCCGCTGAAAGTCGCGTCATCGCTGTGGACGCTCTGGTCGGGTATGCGCGTTGCCCGCCGGCTGATGGCGAAGGTGCGGCCGAAGGTCGTCGTCGGTTTCGGCGGCTATCCGACAATCCCACCGTTGCTGGCTGCCACCGGCATGGGCATCCCGTCGATGATCCACGAGCAGAACGCCGTCATGGGCCGCGCCAATAAGGCGCTTGCCAACCGCGTCCGCGCGATTGCCGGTGGTTTCCTGCCTGAGACCGATGGACCCTATGCGGCAAAGACGGTGACGACCGGCAACCCGGTGCGTCCGGCGGTTCTGGAAGCGGCAAAGGTTGCCTATCAGCCATCCGGCGAAGGCGAGGAGTTTCGTCTTGTCGTGTTCGGTGGCAGCCAGGGTGCGCAGTATTTTTCCAAGACCGTACCGACTGCGATCAGTCTGCTCGACGACAATTTGAGACGGCGGCTGAGGATTACGCAACAAGCGCGCGCCGAAGACATGCCAATGGTCGAGGGCTGTGTCGCTAAGCTTGAGATGAATGCGGATATTGCGCCCTTCTTCACCGACATGGCCGACCGGATCGCCAAGGCGCATCTGGTCATCTGCCGTTCAGGCGCCTCGACGGTTTCGGAGATCGCCGTGATCGGCCGGCCGGCGATCCTGGTGCCTTACCCCTATGCGCTGGATCATGATCAGGCAGCCAATGCCGCAGCATTGGCTGCGACCGGTGGTGCCAAGGTGATCGTCCAAGCCGAACTTTCGCCGGAAAAACTCAGCAAGATCCTGACCGGGGCAATGACCAACCCGGAGAAGCTCGCCACGATGGCGGCCAATGCCAAACAGGCGGGCAAACCGGATGCGGCGCGCTTGCTTGCCGCCATGGTTGAAGCTATTGCCAGCGGTTCGACGATTGCACAGTTCAAGGAAACACGCTCATGAAGATGCCGCAGACAATCGGCCTGGTTCATTTCATCGGTATCGGTGGTATAGGCATGAGCGGTATCGCCGAAGTGCTGCACAATCTTGGCCACAAGGTTCAGGGCTCCGATCAGTCCGACAGCGCCAATGTCCAGCGCCTGCGCGACAAGGGCATCGAGGTGTTTGTCGGCCACAAGGCCGAGAATATCGGCGAGGCCGAAGTGGTCGTCGTTTCGACCGCCATCAAGAAGAGCAATCCGGAACTGATCGCGGCGCGCGAAAAGCTGCTGCCTGTCGTGCGCCGTGCCGAAATGCTTGCCGAACTCATGCGCTTCCGCAATGCCATCGCCATCGGCGGCACCCACGGCAAGACCACGACGACCTCGATGGTTGCGACGCTGCTCGAAGCCGGCGGTCTCGATCCGACTGTCATCAACGGCGGCATCATCAATGCCTACGGCACCAATGCCCGCATGGGCGAGGGCGAGTGGATGGTGGTCGAGGCCGACGAATCCGACGGCACTTTCCTGAAACTACCCGCCGATGTCGCCGTCGTCACCAATATCGATCCGGAGCATCTCGATCACTACGGCAATTTCGATGCTGTGCGTGAAGCCTTCCGCCAGTTTGTCGAGAACGTGCCGTTCTATGGCTTCGCCGTCATGTGCCTCGATCATCCGGAAGTCCAGACGATGGTGTCGAAGATCGAGGACCGCAAGGTCATCACCTATGGGGAAAACCCGCAGGCCGACGTGCGCTTTTCCAATATCCGCATGGACGGTGCCACCTCGGTGTTCGACGTCGAAATCCGCCGCCGCCGCACCGGCAAGGTGATCCAGCTGAAGGATCTGCGCCTGCCAATGCCGGGCCGCCACAATGTGTCCAATGCCACCGCGGCAATCGCGGTTGCCCAGCGCCTCGGTATTTCGCCGGAGGATATCGCCAAGGGATTGGCTGCCTTTGCCGGCGTCAAACGGCGCTTCACCTTCACCGGCGAGTGGAACAATGTCCGCGTCTACGACGATTACGGTCACCATCCAGTCGAGATCAAGGCGGTGCTGAGCGCTGCGCGCGAAGCCTGCCAGGGCCGCGTCATCGCCGTGCATCAGCCGCACCGGTTCTCGCGGCTGCACAGCCTGTTCGAGGATTTTTCCGCATGCTTCAACGAGGCCGACACGATCCTTCTGGCGCCGGTCTATTCGGCGGGCGAAGAACCGATCGAAGGCATCAATTCGCAGGAACTCGTCTCCCGCATCAAGGCCGGTGGCCACCGCGACGCGCGGTTCATCGAAGGTCCGGAAGCAATCGCTCCGATTGTATCAGCCATTGCACAACCGGGTGACTTTGTGGTTCTCTTGGGGGCTGGCAGCATCACCTATTGGGCTGCCGCACTTCCGAAGGAACTCGCAGGCATTTCAGGAAATTCCGCATGAAACAGGTACACGGAAAAAAGTTGCTGGCCTCTCTGGGGGACGGTGTCAAGGAATTGCGCGGGCGTCTGACACCGGATGCGCCGATGGATCGCGTCACCTGGTTTCGCGCCGGTGGGCTTGCCGAGCTGATGTTCCAGCCGCATGACGCAGATGATCTCGTCACGTTCCTGAAGATGCTTCCTGCCCAAGTGCCCGTGATGGTTGCGGGCGTCGGCTCCAACCTTCTGGTGCGCGACGGCGGTATTCCGGGCGTCGTCATCCGGCTGTCGGCTAAGGGCTTTGGCGATGTCGAGCTCGTCTCCGAGACGCGGGTCAAAGCCGGAGCGATCTGCCCGGACAAGAATCTGGCGGCAATGACGCTGGATCACGGCATCGGCGGTTTCGCATTCTATTACGGCATTCCCGGCTCGATCGGCGGCGCGCTCCGCATGAACGCCGGCGCCAACGGCGGCGAGACGCGTGAGCGGGTCGTCGAGGTCCATGCGGTCGACCGCAAGGGCAACGCGCATGTGCTGTCGAATGCAGACATGGGGTACAGCTACCGTCATTCCTCGGCGCCGAAGGACCTGATCTTCACGCATGCCGTTTTCGAAGGATATCTCGAAGACAAGGCGAAAATCCGTGCCGACATGGATGCGGTGCGCCAGCATCGCGAGACCGTCCAGCCGATCCGCGAAAAGACCGGTGGTTCGACCTTCAAGAATCCGGAAGGTCATTCCGCCTGGAAGCTGATCGACGAAGCTGGTTGCCGTGGCATGATGATCGGCGGCGCCCAGATGTCGCCGATGCACTGCAACTTCATGATCAATACCGGGCAGGCGAGCGGTTACGAGCTCGAATATCTCGGCGAGACCGTGCGCCAGCGCGTGTTTGAAACCTCGGGCATCTCGCTCGAATGGGAAATCAAGCGCATCGGCACATTCATGCCGGGCTACGAGGTCAAGGAATTTTTGGGCGAACTGACGGCCTGAACTGCCAATCCTTTGAAATGAAAAAGCCGCCGCGGAGTGATCCGCGGCGGCTTTTTGGTGTTTGACGTTTTGCCGAATCTCAGACTTCGTCCTTGCCCGAAAGCAGGATGCAGATCAGCGTGATCACGGCTGCTGCGCCGAGATAGTAGCCGACATAGGCCATGCCATAGTTCACCTGCAGCCAGGTTGCGGCGTAGGGAGCAAGCGAAGCTCCGAAAATGCCGGCAAGGTTGAAGGTAATCGACGAGCCGGTGTAGCGCACATTGGTCGGGAAGGGGGCGGCAAGCGCCGTACCGATCAGGCCATAGGTCATGCCCATCAGGGCCATTGCAATCATCGCAAAGACGAAGATGGCGCCTTCGCCCGATGTCATCAGGCCGTTCAGGAAGAACGAGAAGATGCCGATCAGGACCGTCGTTGCGATCAGGACCTCGCGGCGGCCGAAGCGTTCGGCCAGCTTGCCGGCGATCGGGATGAAGATACCGAACATGACCGAACCGACGATCTGGATTTCCAGCGCGTCGAGGAATGGGATCTTCAGGACCTTGACGTTGTAGGACAGAAGATAGGCCGAGCCGATGTAGAACAAGACGAAGGTCGCCAGCGCTACGAAGGTACCGAGGAACAGGCTGCGCTTGTGGTTGCGGAACAGCTCCATCACAGGCACTTCGACGCGCTCATGCTTGTCGATGGCCTTCTGGAACGCCGGCGTTTCGCTGATCGACAGGCGTACCCAGAGACCGACGGCGATCAGGATGATCGAGGCGATAAACGGCACGCGCCAGCCCCAGCTGAGCAATTGCTCCTGGGTCATCAGGTGCAGCAGCAGCCAGAAGGCGCCGGACGACAGGAAGAGGCCGACGGGGGCGCCGAGCTGTGGGAACATGCCGTACCAGCTGCGCTTGCCTTCCGGCGCGTTCTCCGTGGCCAAAAGGACGGCTCCGCCCCATTCGCCGCCGAGACCAAAACCCTGGCCGAACCGGCACAATGCCAGCAGAAGCGGTGCGATCACGCCGATCTGCTCATAGGTGGGCAACAGGCCGATGATGACCGTCGAGACACCCATGGTCAGAAGAGCCGCCACCAATGTGGTCTTGCGGCCGATCCGGTCGCCGAAATGGCCGAACACGACGGCGCCGAGCGGGCGTGCAAAAAAGGCGATCGAGAAGGTGGCGAATGAAGCCAGAAGTGCGGTGGTCGGATCGGTGTTCGGGAAGAACAGCGCCGGGAACACCAGCACTGCGGCGGTGGCGTAAACGTAGAAGTCGAAGAACTCGATGGTCGTGCCGACCAGGCTTGCGAGGAGAACGCGGGCCGGCGAATTGAGCGGGCCCTTGTTCAACGGCTCTGCCGTCGGCGACGACGTGGATACTGTGTCGCTCATTGTCATGTGTCCGTATTGGGAATGTTATTGCCGTCTTGGGAGGCAGCCGCCCGGCTTTAACGTAGACGAACCGGCAATAAAACCCTTCAAGCGCAACTATCGGCAAGATTTTCCCGTCTTCCTGTTGCAAAAGTGTCGCTGAAACCCCCGTTGGATTGCAATGATTTTCATCACGGTGACCAAAAATGCGTCCGGGGGCGGTTCTCCTTGCGCGCAATCCTTGACCAGAATCGAATTGTGGCAAATCTTGGGTTGTGCGCTCGGCGACCGGGTGCGGCAAACAGGCTGGGATGCGTATGCGTCTCCTTCAGGGGGTCTGACGGAGGCGCTGACTATGCGCATCAGGCACTTTTGGAGCATTGCTCCGTGTGAAGGGGAAACTATGTTCAAGAAGCTTTCTGCTGAATTTTTAGGAACATTCTGGCTTGTGTTTGGCGGCTGCGGCAGCGCAGTGCTGGCGGCGGCCTTTCCGGAAGTCGGCATCGGCCTGCTCGGTGTCTCGTTTGCCTTTGGCCTGACCGTATTGACCATGGCCTATGCGGTCGGCGGCATTTCGGGCGGCCATTTCAATCCGGCGGTGTCCGTCGGATTGACGGTTGCCGGCAAGTTTCCGGCCTCGTCGCTTCCGGGCTATATTATTGCCCAGGTGGCGGGCGGCATCGTCGCGGCCGCGGCCCTTTATCTGGTTGCGAGCGGCAAGGCTGACTTCCAGCTCGGCGGTTTTGCCGCCAACGGTTACGGCGAACATTCGCCGGGCGGTTACTCGCTGACCTCGGCTTTGGTCATCGAGGTGCTTTTGACCGGCTTCTTCATCTTCATCATTCTGGGTGCCACCCACGGCCGCGTGCCGGTCGGTTTTGCGCCGATTGCCATCGGTCTGACCCTGACGCTCATTCACCTGATCTCGATCCCGGTCACCAATACATCGGTCAATCCGGCCCGTTCCACCGGCCAGGCCCTGTTCGTCGGCGGTTGGGCGTTGCAGCAGTTGTGGCTGTTCTGGCTTGCCCCGATCGTCGGTGCCGCGATCGGCGCCATTATCTGGAAAGTTGTCGGCGAAGACGACTGAGACGCTGCCATCTTCTATGCTTCGCTGACGAAAGGCCCCGCGCAAACTGCTGCGGGGCCTTTCCATTTTATCAGCCCTGTCGCCGGCCTTTTCTCTTGCGCTGTAATTAACACTCTGATTCTAAGCGATGAATCGAAGTGCCGGGATGAGTCGGCGCGAAATATTTTACCCATGTCTTGGATAGGGTTAACCAAAGTAAACGGTTCATTAACTATAATGCCGCTCTAGTGGAGCAGTGCCTGAAGGACGCGACTCATGTGCGTGAACAAGCTAGGCGCAAGCGGCGATTTGTAAGGCTGGCGTAATGTCGGGGGTTTTTATGAGTGGAAAGCACGTAGCTGTCCTGATGGGCGGATTTTCTTCGGAGCGGCCGGTGAGCCTGTCTTCCGGGGCTGCGTGCGCCGATGCGCTGGAGGCCGAGGGCTACCGCGTTACCCGAATCGACGTCGACCGCAATGTTGCATCCGTGCTTGCGGATCTTCATCCCGATGTTGCCTTCAATGCCCTGCATGGCCCTTTCGGCGAGGACGGCACAATCCAGGGCATCCTCGAATATCTGCAGATTCCCTACACGCATTCCGGCGTTCTTGCCTCAGCGCTGGCCATGGACAAGGCGCAGGCAAAGCTCGTCGCCAGTGCTGCCGGCATCCCGGTTGCTGAAGCGCGCGTCATGGATCGCCATGATTTTGGCTCCGATCATCCGATGAAGCCACCTTATGTGGTCAAGCCGGTTCGTGAAGGCTCAAGCTTTGGTGTGGTGATGGTCAAGGAAGATCAGTCGCATCCGCCGCAGATCGTCACCTCGAGCGAGTGGCGCTACGGCGACCGCGTGATGGTCGAGCGTTATGTGTACGGCCGCGAGTTCACCTGCGGCGTCATGGGCGATACGGCTCTTGGTGTCACCGAAGTGATACCGCAGGGGCACGCCTTCTACGATTACGATTCAAAGTATGTGAAAGGCGGCTCAAAACACGTCATCCCAGCGGATATTTTACCGAATATTTACCAAAAAATACAAACACTCTCACTCATGGCGCATCAGGCGATTGGATGCCGCGGCGTAAGTCGCTCCGACTTCCGCTTCGACGACCGTTTCTCTGCAGAAGGAGAGCTCATCTGGCTGGAGGTCAATACCCAGCCCGGAATGACGCCCACCTCTCTGGTGCCGGAAATGGCTGTTCATGCTGGCCATACGTTTGGTGAATTCCTCAAGTGGATCGTGGAGGACGCGTCGTGTTTGCGTTGAAGGGCAGGAAAGCAGGTCGGGGACGGGCTCCGCTGGAGGCAGCTGATCTTGATGGTCAGCGCGTTCTGCCGCGGCCACTTCGTCGCGTCGTGCGCTTCCTTGTCAGTCTCGGAACGGGCCGCATCCACTTTGTGCCCTATACCGGCACTGTATCCGCCTTCGCGTTTTTCGCTGCGACCGGTTTCTACGGCATGTCGCTCGGCGGCCATAGCCAGGATTTCGCCCAGACGACCACAACGGCCGTCGGTTTCGCGATCGAGGACGTCAAGGTGTCCGGCAATGACCAGACCTCGGAAATCGACATCCTGCAGCAGCTGGGTCTTGATGGTGCAACCTCGCTGGTTGCACTCGATATCGGTGTGGCGCGCAAGCTGATCAGCGAAATGCCCTGGGTCGAGGACGTTGCCGTGCGCAAGGTCTATCCGGGCACGATCGAGGTCAATCTCAAGGAACGCAAGGCGTTCGGCATCTGGCAGCACGGTTCCGATCTTTCGCTGATCGAGGCAAGCGGCAGCGTGATTGCACCGCTGCGTGACAACAAGTTTTCCGAGCTGCCGCTGTTTGTCGGCCGCGATGCCGAGACCACCGCAGCCGCATTCTACGCCCGCTTCGAACAGTGGCCTGAAATCAGCAAACGCGTCAAAGCCTATGTCCGCGTTGCAGGCCGCCGCTGGGACCTGATCCTCGATAACGGTATCAACATCAAGTTGCCCGAGCACGATCTGGACCGCGCCATGCAGGTGCTGTCGACGATGGAAGAAGGCCAGCAGTTGCTCGAACGCGATATCGCAGCGGTCGATCTGAGGTTGGAGGACCGCACCACGATCCAGTTGACCCCCGAAGCCGCTGCCCGCCGCCAGACTGTTCTGGAAGCCCGCACGAAGATGTTGAAGAAGCAGGAAAAGGAAGGCCGTACATGAGCATCTTCGGCTCCTCGAATTTTGGGCTGCCGCGTCTGAAGCCGCTTTCTTCCAAGCGGTCGCATGTCGTTTCCGTGCTCGATATCGGTTCTACCAAGGTCGTCTGCATGATCGGCCGTCTGACGCCGAAGGCCGAAAGCGCCATCCTGCCCGGCCGTACCCATTCGATCGAGATCATCGGTATCGGCCATCACAAGTCGCGCGGCATGAAGAACGGTGTGATCGCCGATCTCGACGCCGCCGAAAGCGTCGTCCGTCTGGCGGTCGATGCCGCCGAGCGTATGGCCGGACTGACCATCGATAGTCTGATCGTCAACATTTCCGCCGGCCGCCTGCAGAGCGATATTTACACCGCTTCCATCGATCTCGGTGGCCAGGAAGTCGATGCTGCCGACCTGAAGAAGGTTCTGGCCGCTGCCGGCCAGCAGTCGCTGCGTCAGGACCGCGTCATCCTGCATTCGCTGCCAACCGGCTTTTCGCTCGACGGCGAGCGCGGCATCCGCGATCCGCTGGCGATGTTCGGCGATTCGCTCGGTGTCGATATGCACGTACTGACGGCGGAACGCGCCGCGCTGAAAAACCTCGAACTCTGTATCAACCGCGCCCACCTGTCGGTCGAGGGCATCGTTGCGACACCATACGCAAGCGGCCTTGCGGCATTGGTCGATGACGAAGTCGAACTTGGCTGTGCTGCCATCGACATGGGCGGCGGCACCACGACGATCTCGGTTTTTGCCGAGGGCAAGCTGGTTCATGCCGATGCGATCAGCCTTGGCGGTCACCACGTCACGACAGACCTTGCCCGTGGCCTGTCCACCCGCATCGAGGACGCCGAGCGTCTGAAAGTGGTTCACGGTTCGGCACTGCCCAATAGCGGCGACGAGCGCGACATCGTGTCCGTTCCGCCGATCGGCGAAGACGACCGCGATCAGCCGACCCATGTGCCGCGTGCACTTGTCTCGCGCATCGTGCGGGCTCGCATCGAGGAAACACTGGAACTCATCCGCGACCGCATTCAGCGGTCCGGCTTCTCGCCGATCGTCGGCAAGCGCGTCGTTCTGACGGGTGGTGCTGCACAGTTGACGGGGCTGCCGGAATCAGCGCGCCGGATTCTCGCCCGCAATGTCCGTATCGGCCGTCCGCTCGGTGTCTCCGGACTGCCGGCAGCGGCCAAGGGCCCGGCCTTTTCGACGGCCGTCGGTCTGATGATCTATCCGCAGGTCGCGGACATGGAAACACATGCGGCGCAGGGCGGTCTGCTCTCGTCGCTTGCAGGAAACAACAGCCGTATCGCCCGCATGGGTCAATGGCTGAAGGAAAGCTTTTGAGCCCTTCAGCTTCACGCTGACGGGATGCAATACGGGATTTAGTGATTTGGCCGGCTCGGCAAGGCGGCCAGAAACCAGGAAGGAACGGGTACAATGACGATCAACTTGCAAAAGCCGGATATCACCGAGCTGAAGCCCCGCATCACCGTCTTCGGTGTCGGCGGCGGCGGCGGCAATGCTGTCAACAACATGATCACCGCAGGCCTCGAAGGCGTCGATTTCGTCGTCGCCAATACCGATGCCCAGGCGCTGACCATGACCAAGGCTACGCGCATCATCCAGATGGGTGTTGCCGTGACCGAAGGTCTGGGCGCCGGTTCACAGCCGGAAGTCGGCCGCGCGGCGGCTGAAGAGTGCATCGATGAGATCATCGATCACTTGAATGGCACGCATATGTGCTTCGTCACCGCCGGCATGGGTGGCGGTACCGGTACCGGTGCTGCTCCGGTCGTTGCCCAGGCTGCCCGCAACAAGGGCATCCTGACGGTCGGCGTCGTCACAAAGCCCTTCCACTTTGAAGGCCAGCGCCGCATGCGCCTCGCCGACATGGGCATCCAGGAACTGCAGAAGTCCGTCGATACCCTGATCGTCATTCCGAACCAGAACCTGTTCCGGATCGCCAATGACCGCACCACGTTCGCCGACGCATTCGCAATGGCCGACCAGGTTCTCTATTCGGGTGTTGCCTGCATCACCGACCTGATGGTCAAGGAAGGCCTGATCAACCTCGACTTCGCGGACGTTCGCTCCGTGATGCGCGAGATGGGCCGCGCCATGATGGGCACCGGCGAAGCATCCGGCGAAGGCCGTGCAATGGCAGCAGCCGAAGCTGCGATCGCCAATCCGCTGCTCGACGAAACCTCGATGAAGGGCGCTCAAGGCCTGTTGATCTCGATCACCGGCGGCCGTGACCTGACCCTGTTCGAAGTCGACGAAGCTGCAACCCGCATCCGCGAGGAAGTGGATCCGGACGCCAACATCATTCTCGGCGCAACATTCGACGAAGAACTCGAAGGCCTCATCCGCGTTTCGGTCGTGGCAACGGGTATCGATCGGACAGCCGCGGAGGTGGCTGGCCGTTCTGCTGACTTTCGTTCGGTAGCAGCTAAGCCGATCATTCGCCCGTCCATCGCCATCCCGGCCGCTCCGGTCCAGCAGACAGTTGCGGTTCAGCAGCAGCCGGCTCCGGTCGCCCAACAGCCTGCCGTTCAGCAGCAGGCCGCCCAGCCGGTCCAGCAGACCAGCGATTCGATCGCCGAAGCCATCCGTGCAGCCGAACTCGAACGCGAACTGTTCCTGTCCATGCCGCGCGGTGGTGCAGCCGCACCGGTTCAGCAGGCCCAGGACGATTTTCGTCCGCAGAGCAAGCTTTTCGCAGGCGCAGCCCCTGTAGAACAGCAGCCTGTCCTCCAGGCGGCTCCGGTTCAGCGGGCTATCGAGACGCCAGTCTACCAGCAGCCGGTTGCCCAGGCTCCGGTTCGCCAGGAGGCGATCGCTCCGGTGATCCGCCAGCAGGCCGAACAGGTCCGCATGCCGCGGGTTGAAGACTTCCCGCCGATGGTGAAAGCCGAAGCCGAGCACCGTGCACAGCCGGTTCAGCATGAAGAGCGCGGCCCGATGGGTCTGCTCAAGCGAATCACCAATTCGCTCGCGCGCCGCGAAGAAGAAACGCATGATGTCGCGTCGGACATGACGGCCGGTGCACCGGCAGCCGCCTCGCAGCAGCGCCGTCCGCTGTCGCCCGAAGCCAGCGTTTATGCGCCGCGCCGGGCTGCTCCTCTCGATGACCGTGCCCGCGCTGCCTCGCAGCCGCGTGTACATGAAGACGATCAGCTCGAAATCCCGGCATTCCTGCGCCGCCAGTCGAACTGATTTTTTTGCCCACCTTCCTCCTTGCCGAAATGCCCGGGTTTGCGCCCGGGCATTTTTTATGAATTAGTGAATTCTTCCAATATCTAAGCACCGGGTGTGCGTCGCGTAACAAAGCGAAAGAAACAGTGATTTGGAATGGCGGCCCACTGCAATTATCTTCACAATCAGGACTGATGGGGCAGCATTGCGATTCTAAACGCGAAAGCTTGCATATTGGACCGGATGGTGACGGCAAGCGTCGCTTTCCGACTGTGTGTCTTGCGGCTTTGGAAAACGCGCGGCTCTGGTCCCATCGAGACATTCGGCGGCAACGCCATATAGCATTTGAAGGCGATAAGCATGGGACTGGGAATTGGACCGCTAGGGTTTCAGACAACGATTGCACACTCTGTTACCCTGAGCGGCACCGGCGTACATTCTGGCGCTGAAGTAGCAATCACGTTTCATCCGGCGGAAGCAGACAGCGGCATCGTGTTCCAGCGTGTCGTCGGCGAACAGACGATCAGCGAATTCAAGGCGGTTTCCTCGCAAGTCGGCAACACTGATCTCTGCACCATCCTCGGTTTTTCGCCGGCCACCTCGATCGCCACGATCGAGCATGTGATGGCAGCGATCTATGCGCTCGGCCTCGACAATCTTCTGATCGAAGTGCAGGGCGCTGAAATGCCGATCATGGATGGCAGCTCGGCTCCGTTCATCGACGCTATCGAGCAGACCGGCATCAAGGCGCTTTCGGTCAAGCGCCGGTACATCCGCATCCTGAAGCCTGTCCGTATCGAATCAGGCGCTTCCTGGTCGGAGTTCACGCCTTATGACGGCATGCGCTTCGAAGTGGAGATCGATTTCGATAGCCCGCTGATTGGCCGTCAGGCCTGGAAGGGTGACATCACGCCTTCGGTGTTCAAGACGGAATTGTCACGCGCCCGCACCTTCGGTTTCATGCGCGATGTCGAGCGCATGTGGGCTGCCGGTCGCGGCCTCGGTTCGTCGCTGGAAAATTCGGTCGTCATTGCCGATGACAACACCGTCATCAACATGGAAGGCCTGCGCTATAAGGACGAGTTCGTTCGTCACAAGACGCTGGACGCCGTGGGCGACCTGGCTTTGGCCGGTGCACCGTTCATCGGCTGCTACCGTTCCTATCGCGGTGGCCACAAGATGAATGCCAACGCGCTGAAGGCACTGATGAGCGATCCGACGGCCTACGAAATCGTCGAGAATGCACCGCAGCGTCAACGCCAGGCGCCACGCGAAGTGATTGCGGTCAACGCACCGTGATGCGCAGCCATTTGTTCCTGAAAGGGAATATCTGATCTGAAGTTTGCTGAGAGCCGGTCTTTTGACCGGCTTTTTCATGATAAGACCGCCACAAAATTGCGTTAATCAATCATCATGACATTGCGGTCTTGTTGCATCTTGATCTAAAACGCGGTTCATAGGCGGCGGTATTCTTACCGGTGCGGGAGTTGGGATTTACGAATGGTAATTGCAGGCCAGTTTGAATTGAAGAAGATGGCACGTGTTGTTGTCATTGCGCTTGCGGCTTCCGCGACCAGCGTGTTGATCACCGCTTGCCAGAACGATCCCGATATCGACATCACCAAGCTGGCCGCCGAAACGGATCCGCCGGAAGTGCTCTACAATCAGGGCCTGGCCAATCTGAACGCGGGCAAGACGACGGAAGCGGCGCGCAAGTTCGACGCGATCGACAAGCAGCATCCGTTCTCCGAATATGCCCGCAAGGCGCTGGTCATGCGTTCGTTTATCAACTACCGAAACGGCCAGTATCAGGAGGCCATCAACGGGGCGAGCCGCTACCTGAACCTCTATCCCGAATCTGAAGACGCAGCATACGCGCAGTACATTGTCGGCCTCGCCTATTCCAAGCAGATCCCGGCGGTAACGCAGGATCAGAAGCCGGCCTTCAAGACCATCGAGGCGATGCAGGCGGTCATTACCAAATATCCCGATTCCGACTATGTCGAGGACGCGCAGGCCAAGCTCCGCTATGCCAAGGACCAGCTGGCCGGCAAGGAAATGCAGGTCGGGCGCTACTATCTCGAGCGCAAGGAATACCTGGCCGCGATCACGCGTTTTCGCTCCGTCGTCGAGCAATATCCGAATACCAATCAGGTCGAAGAGGCGCTGGCGCGTCTGGTCGAGACCTATTTCGCCATGGGTATCACGGCTGAGGCACAGACGGCAGCGGCTGTTCTCGGGCACAACTATCCAGACAGCCAGTGGTATGCCGATAGCTACAAGCTCCTGCAGTCCGGCGGACTGGAGCCGCGTGAAAACGGCAACTCGTGGATTTCGCGTGCGGGCAAGCAGCTTCTGGGCGCCTAGGACCGGGACCGACAGCGAAGAGATTTGAACCTGGATGCTCTCACAGATTTCGATCCGCGATATCGTCCTGATCGAACGGCTTGATCTGTCTTTCGATGCTGGCCTCTCTGTGCTCACGGGCGAAACCGGGGCTGGAAAATCCATTCTGCTCGACAGTCTGTCGCTGGCGCTCGGTGGCCGAGGCGACGGTTCGCTCGTTCGCCATGGCGGCGACAAGGGGCAGGTGACGGCGGTCTTCGATGTCGGCATGAGCCATCCCGCCCGGCTTCTCGTTCGCGAAAACGGCATCGACGACGATGGCGACCTGATCTTTCGCCGGGTGCAGTCAGCCGATGGCCGTACCAAGGCCTATGTCAACGACCAGCCCGTTTCCGTTCAACTGATGCGCCAGGCAGGCCAGTTGCTGGTCGAGATCCACGGCCAGCATGACGACCGTGCCCTTGTCGATACCCACGCCCATCGCACGCTTCTCGATGCCTTCGGCGGTCTTGCCGAGGAGGCGCAGGCCGTCTCCGGCCTCTACCGCATCTGGAAGGATGCTGAGCGGACGCTGAAGAAGCATCGTGACAAGGTTGAAGCCGCTGCCCGCGAGGCCGATTATCTGCGTTCCTCGGTCGAGGAACTGGAAACCCTGTCACCGCAGGACGGCGAGGAAGATGACCTTGCTGAGCGCCGTTCGCGGATGATGAAGGCGGAGCGCATTGCTGTCGATATCAACGAGGCGAGCGAGTTTCTCAATGGCAATGGCTCGCCTGTTCCTCTGATTGCCTCAATGGTGCGCAGGCTGGAGCGCAAGAGCCACGAAGCGCCGGGCCTTCTCGAAGAGACCGTCGAGTTGCTGGACGCCGCGCTCAACCAGCTTTCCGACGCCCAGATGGCGGTCGAGGCGGCGTTGCGGAAAACCGAATATGACCCGAAAGAGCTGGAGCGCGCCGAGGAGCGGTTGTTTGCCCTGCGCGCCGCTGCCCGCAAATATTCCGTACCGGTGACGACGCTGCCAGCGCTCGCAGTCCGGATGATCTCTGATCTCGCCGATCTCGACGCGGGCGAAGAAAAGCTGAAACCGCTGGAAACGCAGCTCGGGCTGACCAAGGGCGCTTTTGACTCGGCGGCGGTGGCCCTTTCGACCAAGCGCCACAACACTGCAACGGCGCTCTCCGAAGCCGTCATGGCCGAGCTTCCGGCGCTCAAGCTTGAGCGTGCCCGGTTCATGGCGGAAGTCACGTCCGATCCGGCTGCCGCTACGGCCGAGGGTATCGATGTGGTCGAATTCCATGTTCAGACCAATCCCGGCACACGGCCCGGCCCGATCATGAAAGTGGCGTCCGGTGGCGAGCTGTCGCGCTTCCTTCTGGCGCTGAAGGTGGCGCTCGCCGATCGCGGCTCGGCACCGACGCTCGTCTTCGACGAAATCGATACCGGCGTCGGCGGCGCTGTCGCGGATGCCATCGGCCAGCGTCTCAAGCGGCTGTCAAAGACCGTCCAGGTCCTGTCCGTCACCCATGCGCCGCAGGTGGCGGCGCGCGCTGCAACGCATCTGCTGATCTCCAAGGGGCCTTCGGCGGAAAAGTCCGAAACGATCGCCACCCGCGTCGCCCGCATGGACGACAAGGCTCGCACCGAGGAAATCGCCCGGATGCTGGCCGGGGCTTCGGTGACGGATGAGGCGAGGGCGGCTGCAGCGCGGTTGTTGGCGGGGAACGTGTAGTTTTTACCCTCCCCTTGAGGGGGAGGGTCGGCACGCAGTGCCGGGGTGGGGTGATCCTTTGTGCTCACCTAACGATCACCCCACCCACGCGTTCCGCGCGACCTCTCCCTCAAGGGGAGGTGAGCATCTTCCCATTCTTCGAAAATTCTCTAAAACGACTCCCAAATCAGGAGTTTCAGCATGTCGACCTTATCCATTGCCGTTGAAGATTTGACGCTTGAAGATGCGGTTATAGAACTGGAACGGCTGGCCGGCGAACTGGCCCGTCACGACGCGCTCTATCACGGCAAGGATGCGCCGGAGGTTTCGGACGCGGATTACGATGCGCTGAAGCGGCGAAACGAGGAGATCGAGGCGCGGTTTCCAGAACTTGTCCGTTCCGATAGTCCGTCGCGCAAGGTCGGTGCAGCGCCATCCGGCATCTTCCAGCAGATCACCCACGCCCGGCCGATGCTGTCGCTCGACAACGTCTTTTCCGACGAGGACGTGCAGGACTTCATCGGCAGCGTCTACCGCTTCCTCGGCCTGCTGCCGGACAACTCCATTGCCTTTACCGCCGAGCCGAAGATCGACGGCCTTTCCATGTCGCTGCGCTACGAAAACGGCAAGCTGGTCAGCGCCGCGACGCGCGGTGACGGCACGACGGGCGAAAACGTCACCGCCAATATCCGCACCATCAAGGAAATCCCGCAGACCCTGCCTGCCGATGCGCCTGCGATCGTCGAAGTTCGCGGCGAAGTCTACATGGGCAAGAGCGACTTTCTGGCGCTGAACGAGCAGATGGTCGCCGAGGGCAAGCAGACCTATGTCAATCCGCGCAACACGGCGGCCGGATCGCTGCGTCAGCTCGATCCAACGATTACCGCCAGCCGTAATCTGAAATTCTTCGCCTATGCTTGGGGGGAAATCTCGGAGATGCCGGCCGATACCCAGTCGGGCATGGTCGAGGTGTTCAAACGGTGGGGTTTCCCGGTCAATCCGCTGACGCAGCGCCTGTTTTCGATCGAGGCGATCCTCGAACACTATAATGACATCGGCCTCAAGCGGCCTGATCTCGATTACGATATCGACGGCGTCGTCTACAAGGTTGACCGGCTCGACCTGCAGCAGCGCCTTGGCTTTCGTTCGCGCTCACCGCGCTGGGCGACAGCGCACAAGTTTCCGGCCGAGCAGGCGTTCACCACCGTCGAGAATATCGACATCCAGGTGGGCCGTACCGGTGCGCTAACGCCGGTCGCACGGCTGACGCCAGTGACGGTCGGCGGTGTCGTCGTCACCAATGCGACGCTGCACAATGCTGATTATATCGAAGGCATCGGCAATGGCGGCGAGCGCATCCGCGAGGAGGATCACGACATCCGCATCGGCGATACCGTCATCGTCCAGCGGGCAGGGGATGTTATCCCGCAGGTGCTGGATGTGGTGATGGAGAAGCGCTCGGCGACTGCTGAGCGCTATCAGTTTCCGAAGGTTTGTCCAGTCTGCGGCAGCCATGCCGTGCGCGAGAGAAACGAGAAGACCGGCAAGCTCGATTCCGTCACGCGCTGCACCGGCGGTTTTGTCTGTCGTGCACAGGCGGTGGAACACCTCAAGCATTTTGTTTCCCGCAATGCGTTCGACATCGAGGGACTGGGTTCGAAGCAGATCGATTTCTTCTTCGAGGCCGACGATCCGGCGCTGTCGATCAAGACCGCACCCGACATCTTCACACTGGAGAAACGGCAGACTGCCTCGACCCTGACCAAGCTCGAAAATATCGACGGGTTCGGCAAGGTCAGCGTCCGCAAGCTCTATGACGCGATCAACGACCGGCGCCAGGTGGCGTTGCACCGGCTTATCTATGCGCTCGGCATCCGCCATGTCGGCGAGACGACGGCAAAGCTTTTGGCGCGCTCCTATGGCAGCTATGCGGCGTTTGCGGATGCGATGAAGGCCGCCAGTGATATCACCTCGGAAGCCTGGAGCGATCTCAACACGATCGACGGCATCGGCGATGTCGTTGCCCGCGCGATCGTCGAGTTCTTCAAGGAACCGCGCAACATGGACGTGGTGTCTCGCCTGCTGGACGAGGTGACGCCGCAGGATGCTGAAGTGCCGGTCGCAAGCTCGAGCCCGGTTGCCGGCAAGACCGTCGTCTTCACCGGATCGCTGGAAAAGATGACGCGCGACGAAGCCAAGGCGATGGCCGAGCGGCTGGGTGCGAAGGTCGCCGGCTCCGTGTCGAAGAAGACCGATCTTCTGGTCGCAGGCCCAGGCGCCGGTTCGAAACTGGAAAAAGCCCGCGAACTCGGCGTCGAAACCATCGATGAGGATGGCTGGTTTGTCCTAATCGGTGGGTAATGCCCATTCCTTTGCCTTAAAAGCTTTCCCCGTTCTCCTGTCTTCTCTATGACGGCTGCCAGATTTGTGACAGTTTCGTGACAACGCGAAGATAGGTGGATGAACAATGCTGGGTTGGTTTCGCAAGCTCTTGCCGCGCGAAGACAAGTTCTTTGAGCTTTTCGAGGCGCATTCGCGCACGGTCGTCGGTGCGGCCGACGCACTGAAGGCGCTTTTGGCCGGAGAGGGCGATCTGGATGCCCATTGCGACAGCATCGTCGCCCTTGAAGACCAGGCCGACGCGATTACCCGCGATGTCATGCTTGCGGTCCGCCTGAGTTTCATCACGCCGTTCGATCGTGGCGATATCAAGGACCTGATCCAGTCGATGGATGACGCCATCGACATGATGCACAAGACGGTCAAGACCATCCGCCTGTTCGAGCAGACGAGCTTTGATCCCGGGATGCGCGAAATGGGCGTCCTGATCGCCGATTCCGCCAAGCTGGTCGCCGAAGCGATCCCGCTGCTCGACCGTATCGGCGCCAATGTGCCGCGCCTGACCGCCATTGCCGAGGAGGTCAACCGGCTTGAAGAGCGCTCCGACCAGCTGCACGACGAAGGCCTCAAGGATCTGTTCCGCCGTCACGGCGCCTCAAATTCGATGGCTTATATCATCGGCAGCGAGATCTATGGCGAACTCGAAAAGGTCGTCGATCGTTTCGAGGACGTCGTCAATGAAATCAGCGGCATCCTGATCGAGAACGTCTGATGGACGCGACACTCGCTCTGCCGTTGCTCATCGCGCTGATCGGCGTCGCGCTGTTCTTCGATTTTCTCAACGGTCTGCACGACGCCGCCAATTCGATCGCCACGATCGTCTCGACGCGCGTTCTGCGGCCGCAATATGCCGTCATGTGGGCGGCATTCTTCAATTTCATCGCCTTCCTGTTTTTCGGCCTTCACGTTGCCGAAACGCTGGGAACCGGCATCATCGACCCGTCCATCGTCACGCCACAGGTGATCTTCGCCGCTTTGATGGGGGCGATCATCTGGAATATCGTCACCTGGATTTTCGGCATCCCGTCGAGCTCGTCGCATGCGCTGGTCGGCGGTCTGGTCGGGGCGGGGCTTGCCAAGACCGGCGGCGATGCGATTGTTCTCTCCGGCCTCCTGAAAACCGTGGCTGCCATTTTCATGTCGCCGATGATCGGTTTCATGCTGGCGCTGCTGCTTGTCCTCATCGTTTCCTGGGTCTGCCTTCGCCGGACGCCGTTTGCTGTCGACCGCAGCTTTCGCGGCCTGCAGTTCATTTCGGCCTCGCTTTATTCGCTTGGTCATGGCGGAAACGACGCGCAGAAGACCATGGGCATTATCGCCGTGCTGCTGTTCAGCCAGGGCTATCTCGGCGACAAGTTCTACGTGCCGTTCTGGGTGGTCATCACCTGCCAGTCGGCCATGGCGCTCGGCACGCTGTTCGGCGGCTGGCGTATCGTCCACACGATGGGCTCGAAGATCACCAAGCTCAATCCGATGCAAGGTTTCTGCGCGGAAACCGGCGGCGCCATCACGCTGTTTGCCGCAACATGGCTGGGGATACCTGTCTCGACCACACACACCATCACTGGCGCCATTATCGGCGTTGGAGCGGCACGGCGTGTCTCGGCGGTGCGCTGGGGGCTTGCGGGCAATATTCTGATTGCCTGGATCGTCACCCTGCCGGCGGCAGCGCTGATTTCCGCGCTGTTCTACTTCCTGGTCGGCCTGCTTTAAAATCCGAAGCGCGGCTAACGAATCCAGAAGATCGTGCCACGCTTCAGTGCATCCTCATGGTGATTTGACCGGTGAAGCCTTTGGCCAGGAGCACGGCGGTCTGCTCCGGCGGAAGCGCCTTGCCGTAGCGATAACCTTGACCGGCCTTGCATCCAAGCAGACGCAAACTTAGCTCCTGTTCCTCGGTCTCGATGCCTTCGGCGATCGTTTCCAATCCAAGTTCGTCGCTCATCATCAACATGGCCCTGGTGATGGCCGCATCATGTGGGTTTTCTGTCATCTCGCTGATGAATGACCGGTCGATCTTAAGCGTCGTCAGCGGAAACCGTTGCAGCGAACTCAGGGAGGCAAAGCCTGTGCCGAAATCGTCGAAGGCAATGCCGACGCCGAGATCGCGCAGATGGTGCACGGCTGCAAAAGCGTTGTCGTCGTTGAGGAGCGCGATCGTCTCCGTTACCTCAAGGCCAAGGGCGGACGGCGGAAGTCTGTGTTCAGCCAGCGCGTCTGTGACATGCTGAACGAGGGTGGCGGCACGATACTGGGCTGCGAAAAGATTGACGCTGACCTTGATGGGCGGCAGGCCGCTTGCCCGCCATTCCGCCGCCTGACGGCAGGCTTCGCGCAAAACCCACCAGCCGACCGGCAGAGCAAGCGAACTTGATTCCACTGCGGGCAGAAAATCGCTGGGATAGAGCAGGCCGTGCTGCGGATGCTGCCAGCGGATCAGCGCTTCCACACCTAGGATATGCCCGTCTTCCAGGGAAACCTGCGGCTGATAGTACAACACCAGTTCATTGTTCTTCAGCGCGCGCAGGAGTTCGTCCTGGGTAGCCCGCCGGGCGAGCGAATCGCTGCGCATCTCAGGCTCGAACATCAGCATGGTGCCACCACCGGCCTGCTTTGCCCGGTAGAGTGCGAAATCGGCGCTGGCAAGCAGTTCCTCGGCATCAGTGCCATGCTGCGGCGCAAGCGCAATGCCAATGGTGGCCGCGAGCTGGAAAACGTTGCCGCCCACATCAAACGGTGCTTCGAAGGCCGAGAGAGCTGCTTCGATCGCGCCCATCGCCTCATCAGCATGCCTGTGACCGGGCAACAGGATCGCAAATTCGTCACCGCCGAAACGCGCCACGGTGACATCTGCGGCAAGAACCGATGGCAGCCTCACCGCCACAGCCTGCAGCAAGGCATCTCCGACGGCATGGCCGAGGCTGTCATTGACATCCTTGAAGCCATCGAGATCGAGCAGGGCTACCGTTGCCGCCCGGTTTTCGGAAAGTGCCTCCTGCAGCAGGTTTTCAAACTGGTGCCGGTTGCTTAAGCCCGTCAGCGTATCCTGATTGGCCATCCGGAGCAGGCGTGCATCGCGCTCGCGCCGATCGGTGATATCGCGGATCACCGCCCCCATGCCGACCCCGCGCTCGTCATTCCAGAGCGACAGCGAAATTTCGATCGGCACCTCGGTCTGGTCGCGTTTGCGGGCGACCACCTCGACGGTTTTGCCGATCAGTTTTGTCGTGCCCCCGGCCAGAACCCGTGCAAGGCCAGCATGATGCGCACCGCGAAACCGGTCAGGAATGATGATGTCGATCAACTGGCCGATCATCTCGTCCTGATGATAGCCGAACAGGTTCAGCGCCGCACGATTGACGAATTCGATACGCCCCGTCGCATCGATGGCAAAGAAGGCCAGCTCCGTTGCCCCGGAAAAATTCATCACTGTCGAGCGGATGATCTCCGTCCGGCGCAGCCGCATCTGTTCCATGACCAGCGTGCCAAGAAGTTCGAGCGTCGCCCGTTGCCGTTCTCCGAAATCGCGGCGCGGCACCGTATCTGCAATGCACAATGCACCGATACGAAAGCCTTCGGCGGTTGTCAGAGGAGTACCCGCATAGAAACGAAGGAAGGGCGCTCCCGTAACCAGAGGGTTACCGGCAAAGCGGGAATCTGCCAGCATATCATCGATAACGAGGACCTGGCCGCTCCCGATCGTATGGGTGCAGACGGATATGGAACGGGCAATGTCGGGGACATTGATCCCGTGCATCGCCTTGAAGTGTTGCATATCCTTTTCAACCAGCGTGATGAAGGCCATCGGCGCATCGAAAAGCTGGGCGGCAAGGTGTGCGATCGTGTCGAACCGCGGTTCCGGTGCCGTCCCGGCGATCCACAAGTTCGACAGCGCCTCCAAGCGGTGGAGTTCGGTATTGCCGTTGGTGTCCGCGTCAGCCGTTTCAGTGCCCATTCGAAATCCCGATTTGGCTCAATGGCAGTGGCAGTATCTCCACCGGCAATCGACTGTCGCTGGCCGGTATTTTTCAAAGTAGTCAGAACCCGTTATCAACCACTAAACAAACAGTGTACTATGTATTAAATATCACTTTTGCGTGTATTATTGTCCGGTAGTGATGCGGCGCTTTCAGTAAGCGCCGTCAGCAAAGTGCTCCGGCATTCGTTCCCTTGGTATGCAGCCGGCATGGTGGACGGAAATTGGCCCATTTTGGCGCACAATGCTTGCTGGCTCTGCCCGCAAATTCGGCGCGACACTCGCCGTCAAATAGTATCCTATGGGGCAGGCGGTCAAAGAACTGCCGGTGTCAACCAGAACCCGAGGAACACGCAAGCGATGAAACTGGCCACTCTGAAAGACAGTACCCGCGACGGCAAACTCGTCGTCGTCTCCAAGGATCTGACCCGCTGCTCGGAAGTCGGCCATATTGCCCGCACCCTTCAGGCTGCACTCGACGACTGGGCCCATGCCGGCCCCCGGCTGGCACGGGTTGCCATCGGCGTCGAGACTGGCGCGCAGCCGACCATGCGGTTTCACGAGCATGACGCCGCTTCGCCGCTGCCACGCGCATTTTTCTGGGCCGGCGGATCCGGTGGTTTTACCGGTCCCCGCGATCCTATCCCTACCGCCGCGTCCGACATTTCCATGACCGCACAGCTTGCCGTCATCGTCGATGATGTCGATGTGCAAGCTGGTGCCGACGACGCGAAGCAGGCGATTCTCCTCGTTCTGCTCGCCCACGATGTTTCAGGCGATGGGAGCAGCGTTGCTTCATCCTTTTCGCCGGTTGCGGTGACGCCCGACGAATTGGGCGATGGCGCGGATCTCTCTCTGCTTGTTCGCCACAACGGCAAGCCGGTCGATGGCGGCACGGGCAGTGCGAAAGAGTGCGCCGCTGCTGTGGCGGCTGCGGCCGGGAAACGTTCGCTGGTCGCGGGCAGTATCGTTGCCACCGGTTCCTGCCTTGTCACCTCGGCGCTCTCCTTGGGCGACGTGGTTCGCGTCGAGATGAACGATCGCACGGGACATTCCATCTTCGGCGCTATCGAGCAGACGGTCGAAACCCGCAGCAAATGACGGGATCGGGTTCCGGGGCAACCCGGACCCCGCTTTTTCTCCGGACAATTCTTGCCTTCAATTCTTGAATTGTCTTTTTGCACTGCACACGTTAGGAAAACCGCGCCGGGTTTCGTGCGGATGCTCGCAGCGAAAACTGGCAAGGCCAGCCGCCGTGAACAAGGCGGCATGCTTGCGGATTGGAGGGTCCCGAGATGGAAACAATCACCACCATTGCCGAACTGCGTGCGCGCCTGAGCGACCATCGCCGCGCCGGAAAAACCATCGGTCTCGTCCCGACCATGGGCTATCTGCATGTCGGCCATATGGAATTGGTTGCCCGGGCGCGGGCGGCAAACGACATCGTTGTCGTCAGCTTGTTCGTCAATCCGCTGCAGTTCGGCGCCAATGAGGACCTGACCAAATATCCGCGCGATCTTGTCCGCGATCAGGCAATGCTTGTCGAGGGCGGCGCCGATTTCCTCTTTGCACCCGGCGTCTTGGATATGTATCCGCGGCCGATGGAAACGGTGGTCGATGTGCCGACGCTTGGCAGCGAGCTGGAAGGCTCGGTTCGCCCCGGTCATTTCGCCGGAGTGGCCACCGTCGTCACCAAGCTGTTCAACATCGTCCAGCCGGACCGCGCCTATTTCGGCGAGAAGGATTTCCAGCAGTTGCAGATCATCCGTCGCATGGTCGAGGATATGGCGCAGCCGGTCGAGGTGGTCGGTGTTGCAACGGTGCGCGAGGCTGACGGTCTCGCCTGTTCGTCGCGCAATGTCTACCTGACTCCTGAAGAGCGTAGCGCTGCCGCCATCGTGCCGAAGGCGCTTGATGAGGCCGAACGGCTGATCACCGGCGGGGTGACGGACGTGGCTGCGCTTGAAAAGGCGGTCACCGATTTCATCGCCTCCGAGCCGCTGGCAAAGCCGGAAGTAGTGGCTCTGCGCGATCCGGAAACATTGCACGAATTGACGGAAATCGGCGAGAAACCGGTTCTTCTGTTGCTTTTTATCCGCTTCGGGAGCACGAAGCTGCTCGATAACCGGGTTTTCAGCCCAAAAACCGCAAAATTTGCAAAGGTGGCATGAGCATGAGTGTACAGGCAGTAAAGCGGCGCCTGAGCCCCGGCAGCATTGAGGCATTGAAGGGCGAACGGCCGATCGTCAGCCTGACGGCCTATACGACGCCGATAGCCCGGCTGCTCGATCCGCATGTGGATTTCATGCTGGTTGGCGATTCCCTCGGCATGGTGCTCTACGGTCTCGATTCGACTGTCGGCGTGACGCTCGACATGATGATCGCCCATGGCCAGGCCGTCATGCGCGGCTCTGAAAAGGCCTGCGTCGTCGTCGATCTGCCGTTCGGCTCCTATCAGGAATCCAAGGAACAGGCCTTCAACAGTGCTGCCCGCATCCTCAAGGAAACCGGCTGCAGCGCGGTCAAGCTCGAAGGCGGTGCGGAGATGGCGGAAACCGTCGATTTCCTCACCCAGCGCGGCATTCCGGTGCTCGGCCATGTCGGCCTGATGCCGCAACTGGTCAATACGATGGGCGGTTACCGGTCGCTGGGGCGCAGCGACAAGGAAGCAGCCAAGATCCGGCGCGACGCCAAGGCCATTGATGATGCCGGCGCGTTTGCCATCGTCGTCGAAGGCACGATCGAGCCTTTAGCCCGCGAGATCACCGAAACGCTGAGGGCGCCGACCATTGGCATCGGAGCATCGCCAGCCTGCGATGGCCAGATCCTGGTGACCGACGATATGTTGGGCATCTTCAGCGATTTCAAGCCGCGCTTCGTCAAGCATTTCGTCGAGTTGGCGCCACAGATGTCGGCGGCTTTCGAGGCCTATGCCAACGAAGTCAAGGCCCGCACGTTTCCAGGCATCGAGCATACGTTTCAGGTCAAGCGCTGACGCGCTGAATGGGCCGGGCGTTGCCCGGCTTCCGTCTGATCATAATTTTGGATCACAGCATCAATCTTATTGAATTGTTCGATAGGCCCGCCGGGCCTATCTGTGCGTTTCATCATGAACGCATCTCGGCATGTGTGACCTGGCCAAAGGCCGCCGTCGCTCCGGAAAGTTTCCTTCAATGACAAAAGACGATTTCTGGCAGGGCGTGCGTGGCGGTTTTCCCGTCATGGTGTCCGCCGCGCCCTTCGGAGCGCTGTTTGGTGCGCTCGCGGTCGATAACGGGTTTTCCGTTTTCGACGCGGTGTTCATGAGCGCCACGGTCTATGCCGGCGCCAGCCAGATGGTTGGCCTCGAACTGTTTGGCCACAACGTCCAGCCCTGGCTGATTATCCTGTCGATTTTCGCCGTCAATTTCCGCCATATCCTCTATTCGGCGTCGATTGCCCGGCACATCCGCCATTTCTCCGGCGTGCAAAAGTTCTTTGCATTCTTCCTGCTGGTCGATCCGCAATATGCCGAAACCGAGAAGCGGGCCGAGCGCGGTGAACCGGTGACCTTTGCCTGGTATCTCGGCTTTGGACTGGTCATCTATCTGCCCTGGCAGCTGATGACGCTGCTCGGTGCAATCTTCGGGCAGATGATCGGTGATCCGAAGGCCATTGGTCTCGATGTCCTCCTGCCGATCTATTTCATGGGGCTGGTTCTCGGCTTCCGCAAGCGGGACAACTGGTTGCCGGTCGTGGCGGTCAGCTCGCTGGCATCGATTGCCGCGATGCATTTCGTCGGGTCGCCATGGCATGTCAGCATCGGCGCAATCGCCGGCATCCTGCTTGCCGCCTGCCTGCCGCTGTCGAAACGGCATGAAGAACCGGTGACGCTGGAGCATGAGGTCTGATCATGGATAATGCAGAACACATGCAGCTGATCTATGTGATCTTGGCCGCCGCCGTCGCGACGTTTCTCACCCGCATTGGCGGCTATGTGATGATCACGCAGATGAAGCGCATTCCGCCGCGCATGGAGGCGGCGTTGAATGCAGTGCCCGCAGCCGTGCTGTCGACGCTGGTTGCGCCTGCCTTCTTCTCCGGTGGCTGGGAGGTGGCTTTGGCTATGCTCGTTGCCCTGGCCGTTGGCCTGCGCTTTTCGTCGCTCTGGATGCTGCTGGCCGGTTGGCTGGTGGTGATGGCGATCCGGCATGTCTTGATCTGAGTAAAGAGGCCCGCTCCTTGCGAAGCGGGCCTGATACTTTTAACGGCTCAGAGGTCCGGTCGCCGCCTTCAGCCAGGTTTGCACCTGTTCATCCGAGATCAGTGGCAAAAGCTTTTCCTGCGTTTCCTGATGATAGGCGTTCAGCCAGGACAGTTCCTCGTCCGTCAGCAGAGCTGCAACGACCAGGCGGCGGTCGATCGGGCAGAAGGTCAGGGTTTCGAAGCCGAGCATCGGCAGATCGCCGCCCTCGATTTCGCTGGCTGCCAGCACATGCACGAGGTTTTCGATGCGGATGCCGAATGCGCCGGGGCGGTAATAGCCGGGCTCGTCGGAGAGAATCATGCCGGGCAGCAGTTCCTGCATCGATGCGCGGGAGATGCGCTGCGGCCCTTCGTGCACCGATAGATAGGAGCCGACGCCGTGGCCTGTGCCATGGGCGAAGTCGGCACCAGCCTTCCACAGCGCGATACGTGCCAAGGGATCGAGATCGATGCCCCGCGAGCCTTTCGGGAAGCGGGCGACGCTGATGGCGATCATGCCCTTCAAGACCAGGGTGAAGAAACGGCGCTGTTCGTCCGGCACGGTGCCGATCGCGACGGTACGGGTGATGTCGGTGGTGCCGTTGATATACTGGCCGCCGGAATCGATCAGGAACATGGTGCCATCGGCGATAGCGAGGTCGCTTTCGGTTGTGACCCGGTAATGCATGATCGCGGCATGTTCGCCAGCACCTGAAATGGTGTCGAAGGAAATGTCCTTTAGCGGGTTCTGCATCCGCTGGCCGACAGCGGCACGGCAGGATTCCAGCTTTTCGACAGCGGCAATCTCGGTGATTGTCCCCGGCTGTGTCTGGTCAAGCCAGGCGAGGAATTCGACCATGGCAGCGCCATCCTGCAGGTGGGCACGGGCCGAGCCTTCAAGCTCGGCAGCATTCTTGCAGGCGCGGGGCAGGCGAGCAGGGTCGATCGCTTCGACGACCGTGCCGCCGCTGACACGGATGCGTTCGACGAGCGCGAAAGGCGCGTGATCGGGATCGATCATGATCTTCTTGCCTGTCGCGGCAAGGGCTGCAATCTTGTCATCGAAGGAGGACGGCGCCTCAAGGTTTGCGAGCTGGGTGAGGTAGGCTTCCTCCTCGATACCGGCCTTGCGTTTGTCGAGGAACAGTTCGGCGCTGCCCTCGGCATGAACGATGGCGCGGGCGAGGGGATGCGGCGTGTGCGGCACGTCGCTGCCGCGGATATTGAAGGTCCAGGCGATCGACGATGGATCGGTCAGAACGACGGCGTCGGCACCGGCCTTGGCGATCTCTGCCGCCATTGTTGCGAGTTTGTCCTTGGCAAGAATGCCGGAATGATCGAGGGGCTGGATCTTCACGCGGCCGAGTGGTGCGGCCGGTCTGTCCTTCCACTGGCGGTCGAGCGGATTGTGGTCGAGGAAGACCAGCGCGCCGCCAAGCCCTTCCAGAGCCTTTTCCAGCTTGCGCACCTCGGCGCCCGTATGCAGCCAGGGATCGATGCCGAGGCGGAAGCCCTTTTTACCATTGTGCTCCAGCCAGAGATGCGGTGGCTCGCCGACAAGGTCACCGCCGGTGAAAACCGTGCCATCGACCTGTTCCTTGAGCTGGGTGACGTAGCGGCCATCCACAAAGACAATCGCCTGACTCTGCGTGACGAGAACAACGCCGGCGGAGCCGGTAAACCCGGTGAGCCAGGACATGCGTTCGGCCGATGCGGGCACGTATTCGCCCTGGAACTCGTCAGCGCGGGGAACGAGGAAGCCGTCGACGTTCAGGGCGGCGAGCGCAACACGCAGCGCATTGACGCGTTCCTTGCCGAACTGCGGAGTGGAGGTGACTGCAAAAGACTGGAACATGGATTTTTCCTGCGATGGGGAGAAACCGGTGGCCGGGATCGCGCTGTGCGATGCGGATCGATTCCTCAAAGGTGGAGACAGTCTAGCGGAAACAATCGGCGCTGCGAAAGCCCGTCTTTCTGACTTGCGGTTTGTTGAACGATCTTTTCATATTGTGGAACGTATGCATCGTGTGCATGGCACCCATGCTGCATTGCAGCTAGACCGCTTTTCAAAATAGTCTATAAACCCGGTCAACGAACACGGACGCAAATCTGTTGTTCACGCGAATGCCGAAAGGCAAGAGCTGCACGGTCTGAACATGGTTGGTCATCCTTCTCCTCCTCCCTCCCGGGTGGCCAATTTCAGACTGTGAAGAGTCCGCTTGAGCGCTCCTCCTCCTCAAGCTCGCGGACATGACCGGCTTGCCGGTCAGCGGGCGGTGCTTCGGCATCGCCTTTGTATTGAAAACCCGCTTGTCCATGACGGACAAGCGGGTTTTCCTTTTCCAGTCTTTGAAATTCCTGCCGCCTATGGACGGTCGAGATGGATCGTCACCCAGCCGTTGCGCCAGATGGTGCGGACATGGCGCAGATGCTGGCCGTTATAGGCCGAGAGCACCTTCCAGCGCTGTGACGCAAGAATGCCCGAGAGAATGACCGAACCGCCCGGTGCCAGGTGGTTGGCGAGCTGCGGCGCCATCTTGATCAGCGGACGCGCCAGAATGTTGGCGATGATCAGGTCGAACGGGCCATGCGCTGCAAAAGCCGGCGAGTGAAAGCCGGGTGCAGTCACCGTGGTTATGCCGGTGGCGATGCCGTTGCGTTTGACATTCTCGGCGGCAACGCGCGTGGCGATCGGGTCGATATCGGTTGCCAGAACCGGAACCGGCTTGATCTTGCGCGCAGCGATCGCCAGCACACCGCTGCCGGTGCCGAGATCAAGCGCATTGCGAACCTTGCGGGCGCGCATGACGGTTTCGATCACTTCCAGGCAGCCTGCCGTCGTGCCGTGATGGCCGGTGCCGAATGCCTGGCCGGCGTCGATCTCGATGGCGATGTCGTTCAGCCTGACCTTGTCACGGTCATGCGAGCCATGCACGAGGAAACGTCCGGCGCGCACCGGCGACAGGCCCTCCAGCGATTTGGCGATCCAATCGACATCCGGAATGACTTCCCGTTCGATCGTGGCATCCGGAAACCGGGCCGCGACAACCTCGGCGAAACGCACCCGCATCGCGTCTTCTTCATCGAAGTCGATATAGACCGAGGCCTCCCAGATATCCCTCTTCTCATCCATTTCCATGGTGGCGATGGCATAGCCTTCGTCCTCGAAAGCATCGGTCATCAAATCCAAAACGACTTCGGAAAGCTTTTCGGTCGTGGTGATGAAGAGGCGCAGGTCGCTCAATGTCTTTGTCCTTGTCGGCAAGTGCTTGCCGTCGGGACGGCTTGCGGCGCTCTAGCATGCCGGGCGACGCGAGGTAAAGCGCAGCGCCTATTGTGCGCCGGGAATCCAGGGCGGTGGCGGGGTGTCCTGACCTGCAGCATTGCGCAGAAAAGCCGTCGAGACGCTGGGAATGTGATTTGCCAGCGGCAACAGGAGCGAGCGCAGCCGGGTCAGGAGAGGATTTTTCAGGGTGATGAAGGCCGTGTTGCGACGGGTATCCTTGAGCACGGTTTTGACCGCAGGCATTCTGAGGTCCGAATAGTCTTTCTCCCGCCCTTCCGATATCAGAAAGGCGAGCCAGCAGGCGTCCTCGATGCCAAGATTCATGCCGCGCGCACCGGCCGGTGAATGCACATGGGCAGCATCTCCCGCCAGAAACACATTGCCGCGGCTCATGGTCTCGACATGGCGGAAGCTGATCTGAAATTCGGAGCTCCACGTCCGCTCCAGCACCATGGCCGGATGGTCGATGCGGGTTTCGAAATCCGCGTCGGTGGAAAGATAGCGCAGCGTATCCTCGTTCACCGGCAACCGGCCGAGCACGCCGGGATTGAGGAAATTCATCCCGATGAAACCGGTATCGACCGGCTGCGCATAGCGGTAGTCGGCGAGGAAAAAGCGGGTTTCGATGGCATTGCCGGGGAAGGCAAACCCAAAGGCCTGCCGCACCGCGGAGTGGGCTCCGTCTGCGCCAACCAACATGTCTGGCTCCACCGTTTCGGCGCGGCCATCGGCATGTTGAAGGGTGACCATCGGCTTTTTGACATCGCCTGACAATGCGGTGAGTTCGGTCGACCATTCCGGAACAATGCCGAATGCCGACAGCTTTTGCAGCAGCAGCCGTTCCGTTTCGCCCTGCGCCAGGATCTGGATCGGGCAATAGTGGCTGCGGAAGGTCTCGGTCTCGACCGTAACCAGTGGTTTTCCAGCGGCCGATATCTTGAACTTCGTCAGGCGCCGGGCCTTGGCAAGGATCAAGGCACTGACGCCGGAGGCTTCCAGCAGCGTCAGGGTTCTGGCGTTGACGCCGAGTGCCCGGCTTTCGTGGACGGGCGTCGGTCCGGCTGCCTTTGCCACGAGGCGGGATTTCAAACCCCGCCGCGCCAGTTCAAGCGCGAGCGCAAGTCCGGTTGGCCCGGCTCCGGCGATCAGAATGGACTTTCCGCTGCCTTCACCCATCAGCCCCTCGCGACGACCGTTTATTTCTTCGTCAGGTTTTCCAGCTTCTTGACCGCGGTCTCCGGATTTTCCTCGTAGGCGATCGTGCCGGTGAACTTGCCCTTGGAGTCGAGCAGGAACACCGATGCAGTATGATCCATCGTGTAGTCGCCGTCAGGTTTCTTTTCGTCCAGCGGCACCTTCTTGGCATAGACCCGGAAGCCCTTGACCATTTCCATGACCTTTTCCGGCGGGCCGGAAATGCCGATGATGCGCTTGGAGACGTTGGAAACGTATTGCCCGAGGATTTCCGGTGTGTCGCGTTCCGGATCGACGCTGATGAAATAGGCCTGCAGCTTGGTGCCGTCGGGATCGACCTTTTCCAGCCAGCCATTCAGTTCGAACAGGGTGGTCGGGCAGACTTCAGGGCAATGGGTGAAGCCGAAGAACAAGGCCGACGGCTTGCCGGTGAAAGCGGCTTGCGTGATCGGCTGTCCGGTCTGCGAAACCAGTTCGAAGGGGACGCCGAACGGACCGGCTGCAATCTCGTCCTTGCCCGTGGTCATCTGGAAGCTGATCCAGCCAAGTGCGGCTGCGACGACGGCAACGGCCGCCCAAAGAACGATGCGAAGTGTTTTCATGATGATGTCCGCTCAAAACCTGCCAAATATCGCTGTTCAGATAGCGGTTTGGACCAGACGTTGCAAAACATTCACGCTGCCAGCGTCAAAATGCGGCAGGCTTCGTCAGAAACACCATGACATGCCGTTTTCAGCCATCGTCAGCAGCATTTCCGGACCCTGGACGATCCACCCGAGAAAACCGGCAACGCACAGAAGCAGGCCGACACCGCCCAGGGCAGGGACCATCAGGGAACGCGGCTGTTTTTCGGCTTCGTCGCTCATAAAGCAAATGATATCCTGCCGGCTTCGACTTTGAAAGCCGTTTTGCACGGGGTAGGGTGCGGCGGAAGGCCTCTCTAGCCTGTCCCAACCAAGAATTCGGCAATCATTTTAGCAAAAGTTTAATTTGTGTTTGCCATGTTCTAATCGCGTGAAGGGGTGCCTATCCCTTGCTGACATGACGTCGCCGGTTTTTATCCAGTCCGGTCTTCCGCATCATCGCTTCCTTCCCATGCGTGCACATCTTTGCCGCATTCAAGAACTGGATACATGCTGCATGACGTCATCTGAAAAACTGGAACGCAAACTCTCCGTCAGTCAGCGCCTGGGAACGCTCGGCCTTGCAGCCTTTGTCGGCTTCGGTGCGATGCTGGCGGTCGGCTGGTATGAGAATTCGAAAGTTCGCGAGGCTCTCGACAATGCCGCGGTCGCGCAGAATGCCATCAAAAATGCCAGCGCCATGCGGCTGACAGGCATCGAGATCGTTCTGGCCGCCATGGACACCATTGTCGACCGGGATGACCGCAAGGTTTCGCCGGAGCGGTTGAAGATCATCGCCGATTCGATTGCTACCCTGAATGCCAGTAAGGGCGACGCCGTTGCTCTGGCAGCCTTGGTGGGCAAGCCGGAGATCATGGCGACGTTTGATGCGGACCTTGCCGAACTGACACAGTCCGTCCAAATCGATCTGAAGCGAATGGTGGAAGAGGGTGCGGCGCCCGAGGCCTTCGATGCCATAGATGACACGATCGATGGTGCAGGCGAACGGATGACGCTCTCCTTGAGCAAGCTCTCCGATGAAGCCGGTCATTTGCTGGTTTCGCGTCTCAACGAAGCGACCGGCGTTTCTGCGCAGTCCGTTCTCTTGCAAATCGTACTTGGCCTGGCTGCCATGGCCTCGCTGCTGGGCCTGCTCTATTTTCATGGCAACGTTTTACGTCGCGGCATCTTTTCGGTGCGCGACAGCATGCAGCGCATTCTCAAGGGGGACGATCAGGCATCCGTTGATGGTGTGGCCCGAGGCGACGAACTCGGCGAGATGGCCCGTGCGGTCGAAATGTTCCGCATGGCTGCGATTGAAAAACAGAGCCTTGAACTTTCGGCTGCTGCCAACCGCAATGAGCATGAGGCAGAGCGCGAAGCGCGCGATGCGGCAAGTGCTGAAGAGGCCCGGCAGGTTCAGCGCGCAGTTGTTGCTCTCGGGCAGGGGCTCAACCGCCTCTCCGACGGCAACCTGACGGCAACGATCGACCAGCCGTTCCGGCAAGACCTCGAATCGCTGCGTCAGGACTTCAACCACACCGTCGAGAAGCTTCAGGGCGTCTTGTCCAACGTCCAGGAAAACAGCAGTTCGATCCAATCGAACAGCCGCCAGATGCGCGGTGCCGCCGACGATCTTGCCAAGCGGACCGAACAGCAGGCCGCTTCGCTCGAGGAAACATCCGCGGCTCTCGATCAGATCACCGTCACCGTGCGGACCGCGACGCAGCGTGCCGAAGAAGCCAGCCGGATGGTGGGGGAAACCCGCAACAATGCCGAGGAATCCGGCCGTATCGTCGGCGAAGCCGTCGAAGCCATGGCCCGGATCGAAAACGCATCGTCTGAAATCGGCAAGATCATCAATGTTATCGACGAGATCGCCTTTCAGACCAATCTGCTCGCGCTGAATGCCGGCGTCGAGGCTGCCCGCGCTGGCGAAGCCGGGAAGGGATTTGCCGTCGTCGCTCAGGAAGTCCGCGAACTGGCCCAGCGGGCTGCCGGCGCCGCCAAGGACATCAAGGTGCTCGTCGGCCGTTCCAGCAGCGAAGTCGGTACCGGCGTCAAGCTGGTCCAGGCGACCGGCGAGGCGCTCGGCCGGATCGGCACGGACGTGGTGCGGATCAACGAACACATGACCTCGATCGTCAATGCTGCGCGCGAACAGTCGGTCGGCCTGCAGGAAATCAACACGGCGATCGGGCAACTGGACCAAATGACACAGCAGAACGCCGCCATGGTCGAACAGACCAATGCTGCCAGCCATACTTTGGCGCAGGACGCCGAAGGACTGACCGCACTGATCAGCCAGTTCCAACTTAGCGGCGCGTCTGCCCGTCCCATCCATCAGCCTATTCGCGTCGCCACGCCAGCGACCACGCGCCCCGCACCATCCCCCGCCAAAGCCCTGATGGGCAAGCTGGCGGGGGCCTTCAACAGCCCCGCGTCATCCGTGCCGAAGGCATCGGGTTCCGCCGAAAATTGGGAAGAGTTCTGATCATGTCAAACGCAATCAAGCAGTCCGGTGCCTATCTGGAAATCGTGTCGTTCCATCTGGGCGATCAGGAATTCTGCATCGACATCATGGCGATCCGCGAAATCCGCGGCTGGGCGCCGGTAACGCCGATGCCGCACACGCCGCCTTATGTGCTGGGCCTTATCAACCTGCGTGGCGCCGTTATCCCGGTCATCGACATGGCCTGCCGCCTCGGCATGAAGATGACGGAGCCGTCGGAGCGTTCGGCGATCATCGTCACCGACATTGCCGGCAAGCTGGTCGGCCTGCTGGTCGAGCAGGTGTCCGACATGATGACGATCAAGAGCGAAGCACTGCAGCCGGCGCCGGAAATCATTCCGGAAGCACAGCGCGCCTTCTGCCGCGGCATCGTTGCCCTGGAAAAGACCATGGTCTGCTTCCTCAACCTCGACACGGTCATCGCCGACGAACTGGCGCAGGCTGCTTAATTCAGTCGCTGTGAGCAGAAAAAGACGCCATCGGTGAACCGGTCGGCGTCTTTTGGCGTTTGGGCAGTTGGATGCTTGCCAAATGCGTCGCCCGCATTGTGCGTTGCAGCAGTTGCGAATAGCATTCCTGTGCGATGCGTAACCCCAGGAGATTGCCCGTGAAATGCTTGCTGCTCGTCGATATCCAGAACGGCTTTTGCTCAGGGGGAAACCTTGCTGTCCCGGATGGCGAGGCGGTCGTGCCTGTTGCCAACCGGCTGATGGCAGAGGGCGGCTATGATCTGGTCGTTGCATCGCAGGACTGGCATCCGGCTGACCATGGCAGCTTTGCCTCGCAACATCCCGGCCGCCACCCTTTCGAAATGGCGACGCTTCATGGCCAGCCACAGATGCTCTGGCCGGATCATTGTGTGCAGGGGACGCCTGACGCCGATTTCCATCCGGCACTGGATAGCGCTCGCATAGACCATGTTCAGCGCAAGGGGGAAAACCGTAACGTCGACAGTTATTCCGCTTTTCGCGACAATGATCACGCGGCGCTGACCGGGCTGTCCGTTTATCTGGCCGGCCGTGGCGTCGATCAACTCGATGTCTGCGGTCTTGCCACAGACTATTGCGTCAGGGATTCGGTCCTCGACGCAATTCTGCTGATCCCCGGTATTTCCGTTCGGCTCGTCATCGATGCGTGCCGAGGCATTGATCAGGACGGTGTTACAGCGGCTATCGCCGGGATGTCGGCTGCGGGCGCAACCATCGTCACGTCTGCCGGCGTAATCGCTGAAGCCAAGGCCTCTACTTCGGAGCGCCTTTTTCCCAGGTAACCGGCTGCTCGAACAGTGGAATGGTCGAGATCGACATCTTGGCGGAGCCGTCGGTCAGTTCGCGGGAATGGGCAAGATAGATCAGCGTATTGTTCTTCTTGTCGTAGACGCGGGTGACCACAAGCTTCTTCCAGATCAGGGAAAGCCCCTCGCGAAACACTTCCTCGCCTTCCTGGCCAAGCTCGATATCGCCGATCGTCACCGGTCCGGTCTGGCGGCAGGAGATCGAGTTGTTCGACGGATCCTCGAACCAGTTGCCGTTCTTCAGCCGGTCAATGACGCTGCGGTCGAAATAGGTGACATGGCACGTGATACCCGCGACCTTCGGATCGCTGACGGCATCGATGGTAATATCGTTGCCGAGCCAATCGACGCCGACTTCGCCGACCGTTTCGGCTTGCGTGGAAAACCCGGCAAGGCTTGTCGCAAGAAAAGCGCAGGCACTGATGAAGCGGATGGGAAACGGCATTGTTGGTTCTCCGGATGCGATGCCACAGACATAGGATGGGCGGCGGGCAATGCAAGCGGCGGGCGCGTGACGGCGCGTCGATGTTGGTGCCGCAGGCCGAAGGCCGGTCAACGCCGTTCGATCGGCGTTTTAGCCGGTATTGGATAGCGGTCGGACCGGTTCCATGCTTCCATCTGCAGCAGCGCGCATCTGCGCTGCTGCCCCTGCCAGCGCCCGGGCACTTGCGGTTGAGGTGACATGCAGGCTTCCGGCGACGCTCAACCTGTCGCGTCCCAGAGCCTTGGCCTCGTAAAGCGCGATATCGGCCTGAACCATGACCTGCGCCAGGGATCCGCCCGGATCGGCCATGGCGATGCCGATGCTGACGGTCAGCGCAATATTTGAGCCTCGATCCGTGCCTGCCGGTGCCGTTCTGACGGCGGTGCACAGCGCGTCGGCAAGTTCGGCTGCCTCCAGCCGGCCAATGCCGCTTAGCGCGACGCCGAATTCCTCGCCCCCCAGCCTCCCGAGAATGCCGCGCCCGGCGAGAGTTTCGCTGATGGTACGGGTAAAATGCCTGAGAGCCGCATCGCCACCGGCGTGGCCATGGGCGTCGTTGATCTGCTTGAAGCGGTCGAGGTCGAGCAGCATGAATGCGGTCTGGCGGCCGGATGCCGCGGCGATTGCGAACATCCGCTCGAACTTCGCCATGAAAGCGCGGCGCGACAAGGCACCGGTCAGGTCGTCATGGGCGATCAAATGGCGAAGATTGGCGATCATCCGCCCATGCAGCATCAGGATAATACCAAGGAAAAACAAAGGCATGCTGAGAACTTGTGCAGCCAGGAGCGCCGTTTCCGCAATATGCGGATCCAGGACATTTTCAAACATGCCGAAGCCGGTGGTGAGGCTTGCAAGCTGCAGGGCATGAAGGGTGGCGACGGCGAATGCAGCCATGCAGCAAAACAACATATAGGGCGCGATCGCCTGCTCTTTGGGCCAATGGCGGACGATCGTCATTCCGATGAAGAGGCAGACGAGGCCGGACAGCCCGGTGCCAATGACGGTCTGTGCCGAAACGTGGCCGGTAGCATGGCTGAGGAACAGCAAAACGGCGCCAAGGATGGCAAGCGCAACGGCGAGTGGCCAACCGCTGGGTGACTGCCTGCCAAGGAACACCCTGAAGCCGTTCAGGATCAGCAGACAGGCTATCACTGTCGATATCGAGCCCAACCCTGCGTGGGACCACGCGGGAGTAATATTTGCAGTCAGATCGAAGGTTGTTGCCAGCGTTTCAATGCCGCAGGCGGCGCCGAAACTGGCGGTACCCGGCACACTTGATTTGCGCAGGGACAGAAGCACTGGAAACATGACCGCGAGAGAGATGGCTGCGATGGCGGAAAGAAAGCTCATAGATGCGAATTCCTGCCGAATGGGTGCTTAAAAAGGTTCAGGTCCGTTCATGCGGATAAGCCCGAATTCGTAGTGCCGCCGTTTTAATTTTTTCCGCCGAAATTCGCTGCAATTTTAGCCAATCCGCCCGCGTTCATGGGTTTTCACCACTATTTTTCCGCGATGCCGGTGCAATCGATATCTACCTATGATTTTGGGAGTTCCGATATGCACGTGCAGTATTTCCGCGACCCCGAGTTTCATTTTGCCGTCTGTTGTGGTGGCAGGGGCAAGGAGTGGCTTTTGCGCCCAAACCGGAGATGGGTCGCCAGAGGGGTTGATTCCACGGACGTTGCCTGAAAATAGGTTACGCCGGGGAGTGTATCGAACAATCGTGTGCCCTGGCCGAGCAGGACAGGGGCGATGTGAATGCGCAATTCGTCCAGCAGACCCGCCTCGACGAACTGCCGGGCGGTTGTCGCACCACCCATGACACAGACGGCCTTTCCGCGCGCTTCTGTCCGGGCTTTGGCCAGGACCGCCTCCAGACTTTCGCTGCTGAAATTGAAGGTCGTTTTACCCATCACGTGCTGTGTACGCAGCCGATGGGTCATGACGAAACACGGCATGCCGAAGGCGCCGTCGTCACCCCATTCCGGCACACCGACGTCATAGGTTGTGCGACCCATGATGAAGGCTCCGGTTTCGGAAAACATCGCCTGCGCCACCTGCTGGTCGGCCGCGGTCGGTTGCTGCCCATTCCGTCCAAACAGCCAGGCATGCAACGCCTCGCCATTCCGGCCGAGCGGGTGTTCATGGGAGATATCCGGGCCTGCGGCAAAGCCGTCGAGCGACAGGCTGATGTCGAGAAAAACATGGTTCATCTGAGCGTCTCCTTATTCTCGCCAAAAATAAAGGGTCTGAGACCGGACGCAAATGCAGTTTTTTGAGCTTCAGGTTCAATGCGAGGGGGATATTCCCGCGTTGTTACGGCTCGCAATACCGTGATTTCTGGGCGGGGAAGAATGCCTTCACCGCTTTTTTGCCTGCGGCTGTGCCGTTTCTCCGATGCCCACCTTGCTCCCTGATATTCTTGGAGCCCGTGTAAAGGAATTGGTTACCATACTTTGTCATTCTTTTGATCGACCGGCAGGCCCCGGCAAGCGCGCAGTTCGGCGCATCGTGGGCTTTGGACCGGCCTCGGCGGCAATGTGTCTTGTTGCTCTCCGATTGAGTAATGCGTTTCGGGTAACGAGTATCATGGCGTTTGCGGTCGAAAAATTCAGTCACGTTACCCCTTCCGGCAAGGCAGGGGGGCGTTCCAGGCAATCGTCGCGGTTTCTCTCCGGCGCCGCCGTTATCGGCATCGGCATTGCAGCCTCGGTTTGGATGGTCGCGACATTTGCGGCGATGCAGAGCATGGGCCCTTCGCTGCCGTCCAGCAAAGGGCCTCGGCTGGAGGCGTCGCTCGGACTTAACCCGATCGTGCATGCTGCTCCCCAGCAGCGTATCGTGCGTCTTTCCAAGTTTTCGCGGCTCACCGTTCTGCCGCGCATGAACCTCGTCGCCCATGCCGCACCGCAAAAGAGCCTAGCCGCAATCGCCATGGTCAAGCCGGCCGTAGACTTCGTCGAAAAGACACAGGTTCTGGCACTGGCGAATGCCGCCGCAGCAAGAGGCGATGCCGTGATCACCGGCTCGACCCCGGTTTCGGCCAACGCGCTGGTCGAAACCGTCTCGCTGAGGGATCAGGGTCTTGGCAAGCCATTCAGTTTGGTTATGCCGGAGCCATCGTCGGCTCTCAACGGCATGCTTCCCGATCTGGGACCGCTGCCGCTCGCCAAGCCGCGAAGCCTGGCAGATGTGGCCGGAAAGCCTGACGAACGGGCTAAAAAGCCGGCAGGCAAGGAACTTGCCTACGCCAAGCCGGACTTCCCCATGGATGACGACAACGAGGTTCGCCCGACCTTCAGTGGCAAGAAGGGGGTTGCATACTACGATATCTCGGCTGGCGTGGTTTATATGCCAAACGGCGAGAAGCTGGAGGCGCATTCCGGTATCGGCAAGATGCGTGACAATCCGAACTATGTTCATGTCAAAATGAAAGGCCCGACGCCGCCCGGCACCTATAAGGTGACGATGCGCGAATCGCTCTTCCATGGCGTTGCCGCCGTGCGGCTGACGCCGGTGGATGGCGTCGCGCCACATGGCCGC
>UBTA01000061.1:81289-82645 GCA_900468065.1 Hyphomicrobiales bacterium
CGCGACGGCCTGCTGGCGCACAGCTATCTTCTTAGAAACCGGGGCGACTCGCATGGATGCGTTGCATTCGAGGAATATCCCCGCTTTCTGAAGGCCTTCAAGCGTGGCGAGATCAGCCATATGGTCATCGTCAAGAGCATGAAGGGCTTTTCCGCGCCCAAGCGCACCTTTGCATCGCTGTTTTCCAAGGGCGCCTAAACGGTTCTTCGCGTCGTGGCGGATCTGATCCCGCGGCCGTAAGACGATGACGCCGATGGGGATCGCTCCACGATCCTTGCCGCCGCAATGCGCCCTGCAGGTGTCTACACACGGTGATATCAGCCGCCTGTTTCCCATACTCCAATAGGCTGCTCGCAGATCAGAAGACATATTCCGTCATCATGTGCTAATATACCGGCATCAGGAGGGGGACATGTTAACTCCTTATCGGGTGAGCGCTGTTGCGTTCGGATTCCTGTACTGTAGTGCGACGTTGATCATGGCGGCCGAGCCGATCGGCAAGGCAGTCGAGATCAAAACCGCGGTAACAGGGGCCGGCGGAGATTTCTCGATCAACGATCCGGTGCACCGGGACGAGCGTATTCGAACGTCCAAATCAGGCTTGGGACAGTTTATCTTTCGCGATGGCACCAAGCTAGCGGTTGGCTGGGGCTCGTCAGTGGTTGTCGACAAGTTCGTTTTCGATGACGCCAATTCGGTGAAGAAGCTGACAATCAAAGCTGCAAAGGGGACCTTTCGCTGGGTGAGCGGAAATTCCCGGCACACTGCCTATGAGATATTGACGCCGGCGGGGACAATTGGCGTGCGGGGAACTGCATTCGACTTCTATATCGGCGGCGATGGTACGACGGCTGTGGTCCTGTTGGGGGGCGCTGCCAGTTTTTGCGGAGCGGGTGGCTGCAGGCAGCTGACCAAGCGTTGCGACTGCATCGTTGCCAAGCGCAACGGCAACATGTCCGATGTGCGCCGTGTCAATCGAACCGTTTTCAAGACACTGGGTAATGCCAGGGCACTGCCGTTCCTGTCAGGCAATCAGAAGCTTTCGGGTAGCAGTGGCTATGGCGGCTGCGGTCTTGCTTCGGCGGTTGATGTCCAGCGTGATGATCGTGCGCCCCGTAATGAAAGGGAAGTGCGTCCTACCCCGAATATCCCGGAAAAAATCGAAAAGCCGGACGATCAGAAGCCCAATGACGACAAGCCTGACAAGCCGAGCGATAACAAGCCCGATAAACCCCATCATGACAGGCCCGGCAACGATAAGCCGCATCACGAACATCACGATGATGGCGATGACAAGCCCGCTGGTCATGGTGAGCATGATGGGGGAGACAAGGGCGGGAAAGACAAGGGCGGGGG
>UBTA01000068.1 GCA_900468065.1 Hyphomicrobiales bacterium
AGAGCTGGCTCGGTTTGTCTGAACAGTTTCGGGCGTTTCGCTAAGTGGATTTCCGCCTCGATTATGCCGCCACCATCATTGGTGCCAGCGCGTTGAAGTAGGCCTGATCCGGCGTCTTCCGGTCAAGGGATGAATGTGGGCGTCGGCTATTGTAAAAGGTCAGATAGCGGCGGATGCCAGCGCGGGCCTCGGACACTGTTTTATAGGCGTGGAGGTAGACTTCCTCGTATTTGATCGAACGCCAGAGCCGCTCGACAAAGACGTTGTCCCGCCACGCACCCTTGCCATCCATCGAGATGGCGATTTCCGCCTTCTTCAGCACCGTCGTGAAGTCCATCGAGGTGAACTGCGCACCCTGGTCGGTATTGAATATGTCGGGTCTGCCATAATGGGCCAGCGCTTCCTCGACTGCTTCGATGCAGAAGGCTGCCTCCATCGTGATCGACAGTCGCCACGACAGAACCCTCCGGCTGAACCAGTCCACAACGGCGCAGAGATAGACAAATCCGCGAGCCATCGGAACATAGGTCAGGTCCATCGCCCAGACTTGGTTGGGCCTTGTGACCGCCAGTTTGCGTAGGAGATAAGGGTAAATCTTGTGCCCAGGTGCCGGTTTTGAAGTGTTCGGGCGACGGTAGATCGCCTCGATGCCCATCTTCTTCATCAGCGTGGCGACGTGCAGCCGCCCAGTCTCCAGCCCTTCTCCCCTCAAGAGCCCTTGCAACATCCGACTTCCGGCAAATGGGTAGTCGAGATGCAACTCGTCGATCCGGCGCATCAGAGCCAAATCGCCGTCAGGCACCGGACGCGGCGAATAATAGACACTGCCACGGCTGAAGCCGAGAAGCTTCGCCTGGCGCACGACGGATAGCTTATGCTCGCGGTCGATCATTTCTTTCCGCTCAGCAATCCCGCCTTGCCGAGCGCTCCGGCTAAAAAATCATTCTCCAGCGTCAGCTCCCCGATCTTGGCGTGCAGCGTTTTGACATCGACGGTTGGACCCGCCGGTTCCGCCTTCGCTTCATCGCCGAAAACGCCTGTCGCCCCCTCAAGGAGCTGGTCTTTCCACTGCTTGATCTGGTTGGCGTGCACGTCAAACTGCTGGGACAGTTCCACCAGCGTCTGCTCGCCTCGAATGGCGGCGAGCGCCACTTTTGCCTTGAAAGCCGGGCTATGGTTCCGGCGCGGTCGTCTCGTCATGGTATCTCCTGTTCCTGGCATCTAAGCCGAAGTCAGGCAGAAATTCCACTTATCCCCGCTGTGCAGATTTCCCGAGCCAGCTCTCATGACGTTGGCATAGGACTGGATCGGCATTTCTTCGCTGGTCAGCAGTTTGCCTGCTTCATGCCGGGTCATGCGGGTGTGCTTCGCCATGGCAAGCAACTGCCCGGCATCAAGCGCGCCGCACAATCCCTTGTGGCGCACTTCACAGCTTCGACAGAGAACGGGTGTGTCGGAGTTGTGTATATCTATCCGGGCTGTTTCTGACAGTTGGGTTCCCCAATGCGTCCTCAAATCTGCAACTAGGACACGTACTAGCAGATTTCGCCGCCCTTTGCGCCTGAGAAGTGTGGAAGGTTGGCGGACCTTTCGTCGCGGGGTGCCTGCGATGCCGATTGCGCGGCAGACATTGCCACGATTCTAACGAGAATTTAATTCTGGCGGAGCGTTGGTTGACACGGTGTTGCCCCGTTCGGGGTCATTGATAACCGTCAATATTCGCATAATCCTTGTATTCCAGAAAGCGTTGTTCCCATGAAGGAAAGCAGCATGCGGTACCGGAATTTACTTCTCGTCGTCGCTGTTGCCGCTGCGGGCATTTTCCTCGGGCGCGCGGAGCTGGGCCCTTATCTACCGGGCTCGGTCGCACGCTTCCTGTCGATCGATTCCGCTGAGAGCAAGCCGAGCGGTGAGATCGGCAACACGAAGGGCGCGACTGGGCGCACGTATAACGTTATCACCGTTAACACGACGACGGCAAAAGCCGGCTCATTGCCCGTGACGCGCAGTTCGCTCGGAACCATCGTTCCCTTCGCGTCCACCGCACTTTCCAGCCCCGCGTCGGGCACAGTTGCGCAGATACTGGTCAAGGACGGCGCTGAAGTCACCGCGGGCACCTTGCTGGTGCAACTCGACGATCGTACGATCAATGCCAATATCGCGCGCGACACCGCCATGCTCGCCAAGGACCAGGCTGCGCTCGACGAGGCCAATACAAATCTGAAACGGGTGGAGGCGCTGAGCAATGACGGCGCAGAAACTCGTCAGCAATATGATGATGCCGTGGCAGCCGCAAAGCAGGCGCAAGCCGCGATCGGCGTCGACAGCGCGACATTGGCCGCCGACAAAGTTGCGCTGACGCAGACGCAGATCCGCGCACCCTTTGACGGCAAGCTCGGCGTGATCCTGTTGTCACCCGGAGCCTATGTCGCACCGGGAGAAAATATAGTCACGTTGACGCAGATGAAGCCGGTCTATGCGGAGTTCACGTTGCCCGAAACAGATCTCGATCTCGCCCGCCAAGCGCTTGCAGACGGGCAACTCAATGTCAGTATTTCTCCGACACTGTCGCAGGATAAAACGACAGGAGAGACTGGGCCGATTGTCTTCATCGACAACGCGATTGATGCGCCCTCCGGCACGTTCAAGATGCGGGCGCGTCTTGAAAATTCTGGTGGAACATTCTGGCCGGGGCAATCGCTGAGTGTCACAGTCACCGCTGGCGAACAGAAAGACCTAGTCCTGGTACAGTCCGTCTCGGTGCAGCCGCAGAGCGATGGTGCCGTCTGCTACGTCGTCAAGCAGGACAAGACCGTTGAAGTGCGCAAGGTGAAGGTCGCTTTCGCCGTGGGGGACAAGACCGGTATCTCTGATGGTCTGAAGGCGGGCGAGATCGTCGTCACCGAGGGGCAGGCGGGGTTGGTGGACGGAACGCATGTCGAGATCGTCTTGGCTCCGGTGGATGCACCCGAGACGGTGGCTGAGAGCGAGGCCAAAGCCGGAGCGATCGAATGAATATCTCCGAAATTTTCATCCGGCGCCCGGTCGCGACAATCCTTTTGATTGTCGGTGTTCTGCTGGCAGGCGCATCCGCCTACACCATCCTGCCTGTCGCCGCCCTGCCGCAGGCCGATTTCCCGACCATCAATGTCACGGCACAGCTCGCTGGCGCATCGCCGGACACCATGGCCAGCTCGGTCGCCACACCCTTGATCAAGCAGTTCGAGACGATCGCCGGGATTGATACGATCAGTGCCAGCTCGTCGCTCGGCAACAGCCAGATCACCATCCAGTTCAATCTTTCGCGCGACATCGATGCCGCCGCCGCCGATGTGCAGGCGGCGATTGCCCGGGCACAGCGTCAGCTTCCGGACAATCTCACAGCGCCACCGAGCTATCGCAAGGCAAATCCGGCCGATGCGCCGGTGTTGATCCTGGCTCTGACCGGCGACGGCGCGTCGCTGACGAAAATGGACGATGTGGCGGAAAACATCATTTCTCCGGCACTCTCGACGATTTCCGGCGTGGCCCAGGCGCAGGTTTTTGGCGCCAAGGCCTATGCCGTGCGGATTGAGGTCGATCCACAGAAGCTGGAGAGCCGCGGCCTTTCCCTAGACGGGTTGGCGGCGACGGTTGCTGCTGCCAACGATCAGTCCCCGGTCGGTACCTTGCAAAACAAGTCGCAGGCCCTGACCGTCGATGTGGCGACGCAGCGCAGCGATGCCGAAGCCTTCCGAACGTTGATCGTCGCCCAGCCCGGGGGGCGTATCGTGCGGCTGGACGATGTTGCGGATGTTCTCGACAGCGTACAGATCCTCAACCAGGGAAGCTGGCTTGACGGTAAACCGGCCATTGCGCTCGCCGTGCAGCGCCAGCCCGGCGCCAATACCGTAGCGGTGGTCGATGCCATTCTGGCCAAGGTTCCGGATCTGCAAGCCAATCTTCCGGCGAATATGCACATCAACATCGTCAACGACGCTTCAGTGTCGATCCGCGCCGCGGTATCCGATGTCGAGACAACGCTGATGATTACCATCGGCCTCGTCGTTCTCGTCATCTATCTGTTCCTTCGGCGGGTTTCGGCGACGCTTATTCCGGCACTCGCCGTGCCGCTGTCGCTGGTGGCGATATTGGGCGCCATGTATGCGCTCGGTTTTTCGATCGACAATATCTCGCTCCTGGGCCTCACCCTGTCGGTCGGGCTCGTCGTCGATGATGCCATCGTCATGCTGGAGAATATCGTCCGCAAGGTGGAGGAAGGCATGGCGCCGCTTCAGGCGGCCATTGAGGGCAGCCGGGAAGTGACCGGCACGATCATTTCAATGTCGATTTCGCTGGTCGCCGTCTTCCTGCCCATCCTGTTGATGGGCGGCATCGTCGGACGGGTGCTCAACGAGTTCGGTGTCGTCGTCACATTGGCGATCCTGTCTTCCGCGACCGTATCGCTGACCGTGACACCGATGCTCGCGGCCCGGCTACCGCACCGGGATACGCAGGAGCCGCAGCGCCAGGGGCTGTTCGACAGGGTGACTGCTGCCTATGGCCGGGCCGTCGGCTGGTGCCTGAACCACCGGGCAATCGTCATGATGGTGTTTGCCGCCACGTTTGTCGCATCCGGATGGATGTTTGCCAGCCTGCCGCGCAGCTTCTTCCCCTCGGAGGATACCGGCATCCTGACGGTCTCGACGCAGGCCCGCCAGGATATATCCTATCAGGCGATGAGCATCTTGCAGGCCCGAGCCGCGGCCGTCGTCTCCAGCGATCCGAGCGTCGCGCACGTGACCTCGACACTCGGCGCCGGGCCCGGCGGATCGGCGCTCAATTCCGGGACGCTTCTGGTTCAGCTGAAACCACGCGCTACGCGTCCCCCGCTTGATACGACACTGCAAGCGCTTCGTCATTCGCTCTCGCAGATCGCCGGATTGAAAACCTTCATCACGCCCCAGCAGAGACTGCGTTTCGGCGGACGCAGTACCCAGAGCCTCTACCAGGTCGTCCTGCAATCGATCGATGCGGTGGCAGCACGGCAATGGTCGCAGACGCTCGGCGATGCGATGCGGGCCGATCCCGCCCATTTTGTCGATGTTGCTACCGACCTTCAGAACAATGCGCTTCAGGCGCATGTCACCGTCGATAACGACCGGGCAAGCAGCCTTGGTATCTCGTCCCAGGCATTGCGCACGACGCTGGAGGCGGCATTCGGCAGTTATGTGGTCACCCAGATCCAGACCACCGGCAACAGCTATGATGTCATTATCGAATATGATCAGTCGCTGGATTGGAACGAGCAGTCCCTGTCGGCAATCCGGATCGCATCGGCGTCAGGGACGCTGGTGCCGTTGTCGAGCTTTGCACGGGTCACACGCGAGGCAGGGCCGGTCACAGTCAACCAGACGGGGCAGCTGACCGCAGTCACCCTGTCTTTCAACCTGCCGAAAGGCGTATCACTGGGGACCGCGACGGCACGCGTTGACGCCCTGAAGCAACAGATCGATCTTCCCGCGACCGTGACGACGAACTATGCCGGGGCCGCCCAGATTTTCGAGCAGGCAAGCGGCAACACGGGGCTCTTGATCGGTGCTGCCGTGCTGATCATCTATGTGGTGCTCGGTGTCTTCTACGAGAACTTCCTGCACCCGCTGACCATTCTCTCCGGCTTGCCGTCCGCAGCATTCGGCGCGCTGATGACCTTGCGGATCTTCGGCTTCGATCTGTCGATCATTGCCCTGGTCGGTTTGCTGATGCTGATCGGTATCGTCAAGAAAAATGCGATCATGATGATCGATGTGGCTCTGACGCTCCAGCGCGACGAACATCACCAGACGCACGAGGCCATCCATCTGGCAGCTGTGCGGCGCTTCCGCCCGATCATGATGACAACGTTTTGTGCGCTTCTCGGTGCACTGCCGGTGGCGATCGGAACAGGCGCCAGCTCGGAGCTGCGCCAGCCGCTCGGGGTTGCGGTTGTCGGCGGGCTTCTGGTCAGCCAGGTGCTGACCTTGTTCATCACCCCGGTCATCTTCGTCGAGATCGAACGATTGTCAGCCTTTGCCCGGTCCTTGTGGTCACGAAAAGGCGTGGTTGCGGCGACGCAATAAGCGCTCAGAGGCAGGCTGGTATCGGCGGACGGTCAGCAGGTCAGTCGCTTGGGCCGCACCAGCCAGGCAGATGCTTTGCTGACTTGGTTTTGGCAAGCTTGAGGGCGGTGATCTCCGCGTTCTTGAAATCCTGGTGCAGCTTTTTCAGATCGATGCGGTTTCTCAGGAAATCGGCCCACATGAACTCGCTGAACGGCGTATTGTCCTTGGCATAGCCGCCCGCGCGGCGAAGTGCGCCGGCGAGCGACCGGTAGGGATCGTCGCAAAGTCCATCCACCGATTTCGGCAGGTTATTGTGCTGTTGCCGCTCGCCCGTCGCATCGAATGGATAGGTCCAGCGATAGTGATCCATCACCGACCAGAATTCCGATTTGGCAAGGTCGCTTAGATCTGCAACGACGCTGGTCAGGACATGCGCGACACCTTCCTCCAGCAGGGCCCTGACGAGATGATGGTGATCGATCAGATAGGCATGTTTCTTCCAGCCGATGACGACGGGCACCATATGACGGCCGAGAAAATCCGGCCCGTCGTGCCCGGCAATCTCGCGCCATTCGAGCCGTTTACAGGCCACCTCGCGAAAGCCAACCGTCATTTGGGTGGGCCGGAGGCTTGCTATCGCCACGGGTTGCAGGTGAGGTTCGTAAGCTTGCGTCATGGGGCACCTCGGGTGCTTGATGCTTGAGTTAGAACGGCTGAAACGGCGTCATCGACGCTGACACTGCAACGTCCCGCAAGCTCGGGTGCTGCGGCCGTGATCAGATCGCGGGCCTGGTCATGCACGCGGGCATATTGCACGCGCTTGCCAGTGGCTCTTACTGCCGTGTCGAACTCCAGCAGCGCATCGAGTGCGGTGCTGTCCAGATCGAAGCTCTCCTCCAGGCTGACGACAACGCATTTGCTATGGCCGATCGCTCGGATGTGGCTAACGATCGTGTTCAAAATGGCATCCGCATTAGCGAAGAACAAAGGTTGCGCCGGCCGCCAGACGGTCACTCCGGAAACCGGGAAGGCGTCGGCATGGCGGGCGATATCGACGAAATCGTGCCCCCCTGCGAGCCGTCCAAGACGGGCCACATAGGGAGATGCCAGACGCTTGAGCAGCGCTGCCAGCGACAATGCGATTGCGACCAGCATGCCGTCGAGAACGCCGAACACCAGCACGCCGAGGGAAGCACCCAATGCGATATAGCCGTCTCGTTTCAGCCGCCACAAGCGCAGCAGCGGCATCGGATCAAGCGCATGGGTCAACGCAGCGATAACCACCGCTGCGAGAACAGGTTGGGGGAGAAGGGCGACGGGGCCGGAGGCGAAGATGATCAGGAGCGCCAGACCAAGCGCCGCGACGACCGCGGTCGCACGGCTTTGTGCCCCGGCCGCCTCGCTCGCGGCGCCGGCAGAAAACCCTGCCCCCACAGGCATGCCCTGCACGATTGCGCTGGCAAGATTTGCCAGGCCGAGCCCGCACAGTTCCCGATTTGCTTCCACGGTCTCATTGTGGCGCAGTGAGAACGAGCGGATGGTCCCCCAGGATTCCGCAAACAGAATGAGCACCAACGGCAATACGAAGGGCAGAAGCGCCATAACCTCAGCCCATTGGCGCGACGAGAAATCCGGCCATGCGGGAAGAAGCGGGATGATACCGACAAGGGCAACGCCATTGTGGGAAAGATCAAAAACGGCCGAGGCGGCAATGCCGCCGCAGAGCACCAGAAATGCGCCGGGAAGCATTGGAATGCGGCGCAGTCCAATCAGGGCAGCAAGGGCTGCCGCACCGACCAAAACGCTGGGCAGGTGCCACTGCGGCACCGAGGAAATCAAGGCCGTAATCAGATGCAGAATGTTGGATCCGTTGACCGGCACCCCGGTTAAAACCGGCATCTGACGCAAAATGATGGTGATCGCCAGCCCGAATGCGAAACCGCGCAGGACGGGTCTCGATATGAAGCCCGCCAGATTTCCAAGCCGAACCAGCGATGCGATCAGGAATAGACTACCGACCAAAGCGACGAGAATGGTGGCAAGGACCGCCTTGTCACCGGCTGAGCCCGGCAGCGTCAGCAGCGTTGCGGCGAGGATAGCGGCCGAGGACGAAGTCGGACTGACAATCGCAAAGCGGCTTCTCCCAACAACAGCATAGGCAAGACAACCGGCAATCGCAGCACAGATCGCCCGTTGCGGCGGCAGGCCGGCGATGCCGGCATAGGCGACAGCTTCAGGCAGCATCAATCCCGCTACTGATAGACCGGCGATCCAGTCTCCTTTGTGCATGATGGGCCGCTTCTCCTCCACTTTCAGAATAATCTCAGTACCACAGGTTGCCTTGCATCAGGCTTTGGGCCGCAACGGCCTTCGGCGTTTCGAAGGGGAACAGTCTGTGTCCCTAGGCAAACTAGCGAAATGGGTTTGGGGTTTTGATTTTTTGCCAATGGAACCGAACGACGGCGACCTGGTACCGGTGCTGAATAGCTGCGAGCCCCGAACATGCAGCCTGTGCTGTGCGTTCGGGGCTCCCAAGACGCTATGCCATCCGCCGAATGTCAGCCTGAAGCTGCTGTGCCTGATTTTGCAGGGCAACGTATCGAGTTGCAGGTATCGCGCCATTGTTGCGATTGGCTGTTGCCATCGCTTCATGGCGGATTCGTGCATCTTCGGCCCGTAGATGCTGATATTCAGCGCTTGTGAGAAGGCCACGTGCCCGGTCCGCATTCATGCTTTGGTTGTCTGCGCGAAGCTCACTGAGGATTGTATTCAACCGTGATCCTGAAACATAAGCAGGAGTGTAGGCAGGAACAACAAAGGCTGGGCTCGCATTGTCATCGGGGGTGATGTCATCGTCCCCAAGCAGCGAACGGTCGTGACGGCCATCGGAATGGTGGTCAAAATCATGACCGTGATCATGGCTGGGATCACCGTGAGATCCGGCGAAAGCAACACCCATAGAAGCTGAGATGAAAATTGCAAAGATTGCTGCGGTTTTGGCAAAAGAGAACATTTGCGTTACCTCTGATATAAAGACGTTCCTGAACGTCTCTTGATAGGAAGCCATCTTATAGTGTCGTGTCACGGCGCAATTGCCGCCGGCAATACATAGCTTCGATCCGAAATATACTGCTGTGGATGAGTTATATCATGTTAAATTAAAGTAATCTTGGGATGTCTACGTGTGCCACAATTTCGATCAATTGTGGGGAGCGTGAACGGTTGGGAGTGCCGCCCTCCACCACACCGGTGGGCCAACCGCATCGTTGCGTTTCCGGTAATCCCGGAAAGCCATCCGTTCGAGCTGCGCGATGGGTAAAATCGGCTGAACAAACATAGTGTTCGATCTCGCGTTGTTTACCTCATGAATTCAAATGATTAATGCGCTGCCGTTCTGATCGTGACGACACTGTATTACTCCAGGTTTCCATAAGCTGTTTCGCTTTTTTTGAGAAGGTTACTTGAGGCTGTCCACCATACACTTTGCTTCTGTCTCGAGGAGGAACGAGACGCTTTGCAAAGATAGGGAGGAGACTAACTTTGGCATCCACATCAGAGGAAAATGGAATAAACCCGTGTCCAGAGGACGAGAAGCTTAGCGTCGGCGCCAATATTGCCTATGGCTTGCAGCATGTTTTGACCATGTATGGCGGGATCGTCGCGGTTCCGCTGATCCTTGGCCAGGCATCTGGGCTCAATTCCAGCGATACTGGCCTGCTTATTACCGCATCCTTGCTTGCGGGTGGTTTGGCGACGCTGCTGCAAACCCTCGGCGTGCCCTTTTTTGGCAGCCGTCTGCCGCTGGTTCAGGGTGTTTCCTTTTCTGGTGTTGCAACGATGATTGCCATCACGGGCAATGGCGGGCTTCCGTCGGTTTTGGGCGCCGTCATTGCCGCATCCATCCTTGGTCTGCTGATCACACCCATATTTTCGCGGATCACACGGTTCTTTCCACCGCTGGTGACAGGTATCGTTATTACAACGATCGGCCTGACACTGATGCCGGTTGCGACTTTCTGGGCGATGGGGGGGAATAGCAAATCGCCAGACTTTGGTGCGCCAGCCAATATCCAGCTCGCTGCGGTGACGCTGCTCATCGTATTGCTGCTCAGCAAACTCGGAAGTGCATCGATATCAAGGCTCTCGATCCTGCTGGCGCTTATGATCGGAACGGGTGTGGCTTACGTCGCAGGCATGGCGGATTTCTCGCAAGTTGCGAATGGACCGTTTGTCGCTCTGCCGCAGTTCTTCCATTTTGGCTATCCGACTTTCGAGCTTGCCGCGATCGTTTCGATGTTCATCGTTATTATTGTAACCTTGGTCGAAACCTCTGCTGATATTCTCGCTGTCGGCGAAATCGTCGGGACAAAAGTGGACTCCCGCCGGCTGGGAGACGGGCTTCGTGCCGACATGCTGTCCAGTATTCTTGCGCCGGTGTTCGGCTCGTTTACGCAAAGCGCTTTTGCCCAGAATGTTGGCCTCGTGGCGGTAACCGGCGTTAAAAGCCGGTATGTCGTGGCAACGGGGGGCTTGTTCCTCGTCACGTTGGGTCTTCTGCCCGTGATGGGCCGTGTCGTGGCAGCTGTTCCCAGCTCGGTTCTCGGCGGGGCAGGGATCGTGCTCTTCGGAACCGTTGCTGCGAGCGGAATCCGCATACTTTCCAAAGTGGACTACAGCAACAACATGAACCTCGTGATCGTGGCGACTTCGATTGGTTTCGGCATGATCCCGATTGCAGCGCCCAACTTCTATGAGCATTTCCCGGCTGGGGTCGCGACCATTCTCCATTCGGGCATCAGCTCCGCCGCATTAATGGCCGTCAGCCTCAATCTCCTGTTCAACCACATAAGAGCCGGAAATTCGGACCAGCAATCGGTATTCGTTGCGGGGACAGAACGCGTGATCCGCTATCAGGATATCGCGCGGCTGCATGATGGCGACTATTTTTTCAACGGCAAACTCTATGACGCAAAGGGCAGCGAAGTGCCGTTGGTTCCCTCCGAAGCGCATTGACCCGGCAACATCCAATACTCGACTGAGCCGGTGTGACTGGCTCGGATGCGTAAAACTGTAATTTCAGACCAAGGACAAGACATGACGCAAGATAACAAGACATACGAACTGCTTGAAGCCCTGCTGAGCACGCTGGAAAAAGGCGTTATTCCAGCAACTGAGGCCGGTGTGGCTGCGGGCAACAAGATTTTCGGCGCTGCACTCCTGAGGAAATCGGACTTGTCCACCGTACTTGTTGAAACCAACAACGAAACGGAAAATCCGCTATGGCATGGCGAAGTCCACACGCTGAAGCGCTTCTATGAAATGACAGGGGAACGGCCGAACTCCCGCGATCTGATCTTTCTCTCCACCCATGAACCGTGCTCCATGTGTCTGTCGGCAATCACCTGGGCGGGTTTTGACAATTTCTATTATTTCTTCAGCCACGAAGATTCGCGCGATGCCTTCTCGATCCCTCACGATTTGAAAATCCTCAAGGAAGTGTTTACCCTGGAGCCGGGCGGTTACAACAAGGCGAACGCCTTTTGGAAGGGGCAGTCAATCCACGAGCTGATCAGCCTTCTTCCCGAGCCGCAGCAAACGGCTTTGAGGGATCGTGCGGATGCCATCAGCCGGAAGTATGATGGCCTGTCTGCTGCCTATCAGGCTGGCAAGAGCAGCAACGCCATTCCGCTCAACTGACTTTTTTCTCCCCGACGCAGGACCAGCCTTGCGGCTGGGCCTGTTCCGTCACTTCTTCATCTTGGAGCAGTCGAGCTTGGGTGTGTTGAACTGGTCGTCCTTCGTTGTATCGACATAGGCCTTCCATGTGCCGTTATCTTCAGCAAGAGCAATAGAGGCCGGGTCGAGGACGACATGCTTTCGCCAACGCTGGGGAAGCCGCCAACGCTTGCGAAGCTGCCGATCACGGCCTTGCCATCGCCAATGACGATATCGGAATTTTGCCGATTTCCTCGTACTGCTTGCTGTAAATATCAATGCCGATCAGTTTCAAAGTCATGAGGTCGGTATCTTGAATGTTCATATACTTGAGCGGTATCGTCGCGGACGTCGCCATTGTGATGCCTGGCCCTGACAAGGCTGCCGGCGGCAATAAACCCGCCAAGACGCGTTTGGCTCCTCATTGTCAATTGGGATGCATATTGCTGCTTCTTGCGGCGATTGGGCCGTCAGACCGGATGAACATCTCTACCGGCTCCGCACATGGGGGGCCTACTCATCGGCGCCAAAAGGAGCCAACTTATCGCTGACGTCGCTATTGATCACGACGAAAGTTGCGTGCTTCTGAAGAAAGGTGCTGGCATCCGTGGTCAGAGCGTGTCGCGCTGGGTGCGTAGATTGGCGACGACACGGCGGTTCTGCACTTTGCACGACTTTTCCGTACAATCGCGTACTTCCCGGTCCTTGCCGTAACCCTTTGACCACATGCGCGCAGGGTTCACGCCCTTCGAGGCAAGATAGGCCATTACCGCATCTGCGCGCTTCTGAGACAGGGCCTCCATTTTGGACGGCGAGCCGGAATCGTCGGCAAACCCCTGCAGCTTGAGCAGCCAGGCCTGGTTGTTGTTTAGCCAGGTGGCCTGGTTATCCAGTGTTGCCATCGCGACGGAATCGAGTGTGGCAGAATCCTGGGTGAAATAGATCCGCCGGCCGACATTGAGGATGAAATCTTCCTCGCTACCCGCTTTGACATTCTCGAAACCCGGGGCAGGATCGTTGGTCTGCCCGGTCATTGGTATCGCCGCAGGTTCTTCCACGGACGCGACGTCGGTGGTGTTGCAGGCGGCGAGCGCCAAAAGCATGGAAGCGGTCAGAAAGCCTCTCGCATATCCGGTCGGAATAGACATCAGGGCGATATTCCTTATTCGGCCGGAGCTGTTTGGCTGACCTGAGCGGCATTTTCAGCCTGGTCGGCGATGTGCGGCAGTACTTGAACAGCAGTGCCGATGGGACAACGCTGATAGAGATCGATGGCGTCTTCATTGAACATGCGGATGCAACCGCTGGAAGCATCCTTGCCGATGCTTCCAGGCTCCAGAGTTCCATGGAAGCGATAGCCGGTATCGACGCCGTCGCGCAGCAGATACATGGCGCGGGGCCCAAGTGGATTCTTCGGTGAGCCTCCCGCTACGAATTCCGGCAATTCGGGATGGCGCTTGCGCATATCCGCTGGTGGCGTCCAGCGCGGCCACAACGACTTGCTGTCGATCGTGGCACGGCCAAACCATTTGAAGCCCTCACGGCCGACGCCAACGCCGTAGCGGATAGCTGTCTTGTTCTCCATGATCAGATAAAGAAAATGGTGCCTTGTATCGACAACGACGGTACCGACCGGCTCGCTGCTGAAATATCTGACAACCTGGCGGTGCCACTGCTTGTCGATCTTTGCAAAGTTGGTCTTGCGATAGGTCACGCCATTATCGACGGCGGTGCCTGTAAAGTAGGACGTCGCCTGGGCGAATAGCGGCCTCTGGACCGCCCCGGCGCCCAGCAACGCCAAACCACCAAGCATCAAATTCCTGCGGGTCCACACCATCGGCAACATCCCCCCGAAAGCCAAGCCGTGAACAGGCAGTAAATCAGATTTTTTATTTGCTACAACAGAAAACTCCTCAGCGCCGGCCGATCAAGCCGCAACGAGGCGCTTTGGGGCGCGACCGATTGTGCTGAGCAGCGCAGAACCCAGGTAGCACGGCATTGATTTTCGGACATTTCGGCCCAGCGGTGAGCGCGAGGGACGGCCGGTTCAGCTATCATCGTTTACCACAGGACGTGAAACTCGCAGTGGATCTGTTCGCAGGAGCAGCCTATGACCTGGTAAACAACCGAAGCCTGGGCGTCCGGGCAATGCGGGCACAAAAATACGATCAGTCCGAGGCTTTTCCATGCCTGGGACTGGCGGCACCTGATGGGAGGTGAGATCCCACGATTCCAAGGCTTCACTTTTGGGTGACGACCACGATCGCGGGATGATGGCGCTTAAACGCTTGGCTTCTTTTTTGGAGCCGGCAGCAGGCCGTCCCGCTGAAGCTGCTTGCGAGCAAGCTTGCGCTGGCGGCTAATCGCTTCCGACTTTTGCCGTGCCTTCTTTACGGACGGCTTCTCGAATGCCTCGCGCAACCGCATCTCACGAAAGACGCCTTCACGCTGGAGTTTTTTCTTCAGTACGCGAAGCGCCTGATCAATATTGTTGTCGCGAACCAGTACCTGCATTTAAAACCTTTCGACACTTGCAACTGCGCAAGAGAGCGGGCAATCTAACGTTTTTGCCGGACTTTACCAGCGGGCAATGCAACGATTTTTCGCGAAAATAGGGTTATCGGATATATTTCGATCCGTGCGGGCTGTCACAAAGTCCACATTGACTAGTTTTGTGGGCTGCGCGGCAGGCCGTGACATCCCTGAAAACTCGGCGCAATTCGCCTGTGCTGCCGCTACGCGTCGTCGAAGGGCGTACCGTGCTTGTGCACGAACCGGCCGTCTGCGTTAGAGCTTTGGCCAGCAACGTTATGGCTTCGGCGGGATGACCTTGCCGGGGTTCATGATACCGTTCGGGTCGAGTGCCATCTTGATACGGCGCATCACGCCGATTTCGGCCTCGCTGCGGGAATGGTCGAGGAAATCACGCTTCAGCGCGCCGATACCGTGTTCGGCGGAGATGGAGCCCTTGTAGGTCCGTACCAGATCATAGGCGATGGCGTCGATTTCGTGCAGGTCGTGTTCGCTCGGCGTCTCGATCCAGACGGCCACATGCAGGTTGCTGTCGCCAACATGGCCGAAATACGAAACATGGGCCGCCGGGAAGCGGGCAAGCAGGGCCTTTTCGCAATCGCCGGCGAAATCATCGAGCTGGCCGACTGGCAGGCTGACATCGAGGTTGATCAGGCCTGGTAGCAGCTGATCCATCATGTGGCCCTCCCGCACCGACCAGAAGGCGCGGGCCTCCTTTTCCGACTGGGCAATCAGAGCGTCAGTGACCAGGCCATCTTCGAAGGCCCGCCCTAGGAAGGCCTCGAAACGCTCCTTATCCTCTTCGCTGCCATCGACATCCTGCTCGATGATGACGAAGAACGGATAAGCCTTGTCAAAGAAGGTCAGGTTGAGCGGCTCGGCATTGAAGCGAAAATAGCTTTGCCACATGGCCTCAAAAGCCGACAGCCCGGGCAAGCCGCGCTGGGCGGACTTCAGCAGCGTAACGACCTGAGCGTAGCTTTCGATGGCGCACAGCGCCGTCAGCCGGGCGGCGGGCAGAGGTTTCAGGCGCAGCACGGCGCGGGTGACGATGCCCAGCGTACCTTCCGAGCCGATGAACAACTGGCGCAGATCATAGCCGGTATTGTTCTTGGTCATGCGGTTGAGCGATGACAGCACGGTGCCATCGGCGAGAACGGCCTCAACGCCAAGAACATTGTCGCGGGTGACGCCATGGCGAATGACGCGGATGCCGCCTGCGTTGGTGGAGATATTGCCCCCGATCTGGCACGAGCCGCGGGCACCGAGGTCGATCGGCAAAAGGAAACCGGCGGTTTCGGCCACAAGTTGCGCCACTTCCAGCGGCGTACCGGCCAGAACGGTCATGGTGCCGGCGGCCGTGTCGATATCCTCGACACCGGACATGCGCTCCAGCGAAATCGCGATGTCGCCAGCGCGCGCGTTGGCGCCGCCGGCAAGGCCAGTCAGGCCGCCCTGCGGCACGACGGGCTGGCGGTGACGGTCGCAGATGGCAAGTGCAGCTGAGACCTGTTCGGTGCTTGCAGGACGCAGCACAGCGAGCGGCAGGAATGTGCCGGTGCCGCTGGCATCGCTGCGGTAGCGGCCACCGATGGCCTCGCCGGTGAGCACGGCGTCGGGGCCAAGGGCGTCGATCAGGTCATCGATCACGGTCATGGTTCTGGTCTCCGCTTCAGCCCTGCCGGGCATTGAGAGGGGCGGGCGCATAGAGGAAGGCGGGCAGGTCGGCGACCGTCCGGCAGCCGAGCTGGGCCATGGCGCCGGACAGTTCGGCCTTGAGGATGGTTATTAGGTGATCGCCGCCGGTGGCACCCATTGCAGCGCTGGCAAAGACGAAGGGGCGGCCGATCAGAACGAAATCGGCGCCGAGCGCCAGGAGGCGGGCGACATCGAGGCCCGAGCGGATACCGCCGTCGGCGGCGATCAGCACGTCGGGACCCAGCGCACTGCGGATGGCGGGAAGGACGGAAACGGCGGTCGGGGCGGCATCCAGCTGGCGGCCGCCGTGATTGGAGACGATCAGGCCGTCGGCGCCCATCGCCAGATAGGCCTGCGCTTCCGAGACGTCGAGCACGCCCTTGATCAGCAGCCTGCCCTTCCAGGCATCGCGGATCCGGCGGACACGTTCGGCGCCGAGATGACCGGTCATGACGCGGCCGACGAATTCCGCCGATTGCTTCAGCGACGAGCCCTTCGGATAATAGGGCGACAGGTTTTCGAAATCGGGAATACCGTGGCGCAGCACATGGCGTGCCCAGTGCGGATGGGTGGCGATCTGGAACATCGTCTTCAGATCGAGGATCGGCGGCACGGACATGCCGTTGCGGATATCGCGCTCGCGCCGGGTCGGGGCGGGGATATCGACGGTCAGAACCAGCGTCTCGTAGCCGGATCGTGCGGCGCGGGCGAGCATATCGGCTTCCATCGCCGGGTCGTTGGGCGGGTAGAACTGGAACCAGCCATTTTCGCCTGTAACGGGTCCGATGGTCTCCATGGCGCGATTGGCAAAGGTCGACAGCACATGCGGGATATTGTGGGCCTTTGCCGCCTCAGCGAGCGGCACTTCGCAGCCGGGCCACAGCAGGCCGGCAAGGCCGAGCGGGGCGACACCGAACGGTGCGTCGAAACGTTTTCCAAACACGTTGACGCTCAGATCCGGGGAAGGGGCTTGCGAGAGATAGCGCGGCATCAGTTCGATCGGGTCGAAGCTTTCGACATTGCGCCGCACGCCGCTTTCCCGGCCAAGACCACCGATCAGATAGTCATGCACGAACCCCGGCATGCGCCGCGCGGCCGCTTTTTCCATATCGGGAATGCAGGGAAAACGTCTGTGAAGGTCTGTCATGCTTGGTCCGGATACTCCGCGATTCGAGTACGAGCTTAGCGGCTTTGAAGGGGTGGCGGAAAGGCCCTGCTGGGTTCTGCTTGCAATCGTTGGAGGCTGCTTGCGCCGTTCATGTCCAGCTCCACTGCATTGGGTCGGCATTTCGCAGACGCATTTATACAGCGCCTCCACTTGATTGTTCGGCGCGTGACCTGCGGAGGAGATAGAGGCCGTAGAGTGGGAGAACCGATGCCAGCGCATAGAGTTCTGCAACGGTCCAAAGCTGGCCGCCAGGACTGGCATCAAGCATGAATATGCAGAAATCCCAGGCCGCATGCAGAACGATCACGGGATAAAGCGAACCCGTTCTGATCCGGATGGCGATGAACAGAACACCAAGGCAAAAGGTGAAAATCGCCTGTGGGATTGCTGCGACGAAACCCGTCGAAAATCCGTTCAGCAGATGGACAAAACCGAACAGCAGGCTGGAAACCAGGACGGTTGACCGGATCGAGCAGCGCGACCGCAATGCTTTGAACAGGATTCCGCGGAACATCAGCTCTTCGGAAATACCGATCAGGAGCGTATTGATCAAGATGGAGGCTGTGACACCGGGGCCAGGAACGCCAAACAGCATCATCACGCAGAAGAAAAACACGATGTAGACCAGCGGTAGCCATAGCACGGATAGCGACTTCACCGAGACCGGTTCATTGAACCCGAGGTCATTCCAGCGGCAGATGAACGAAATACCGAGGAGGAAGCCGATCGCAGCGACAAAGGCAGTGTGCACGCCCTGGCTGAGCGGATCGGTAGGGGAGCCATTGAAGCCGGCGCTGATCGCTCCACCAATAACGGTGATCGCGGTCCATATCGCAAGGACAATCAGGGACAAGCCCAATCGATTGTTCGATATGGCCATCGGGTACCCACTCCTTTCATCGCTTTCGGGCAGGCTTTGAAGCAGCCTCCAGACCTGGCTCCTATCAGCAAAGGTACCAATGGTTGAAGAGTGCAGTGCATGTTCAGTCTGTTGTCAGGTGAAACGTTGAGAGAGGCAAGCGGCACTTGTCGCCACGTAACGAAGGACGTTTCATATGGTTAGAATTCCACGCGCTATCCTGGCTACCGTCGCAGCAACCGCATTGACGTTGATGGCTTCTTCCTCCTGGGCTGACACGACGATCAAGGTTCTTGAAAGTGGCGAGGGCGGCGGTGCAATGTCTCTGAAGCTTGATCCGGCAATGATCAGCCCCGGTCCGGTCACCTTTTCCGTCCACAACGATGCCATCTCCGAAGAGCATGAAATGGTTGTGGTGAAGCTCAAATCTCCAGATCAGACGATTCCCTTGGTAAAGGCCAAGCACCGTATCGATGAAGGACAACTCAAGAGCATGGGCGAAGTTTCCGACCTGAAGCCGGGCGCCAGCGGAGAGCTTAAGGCAAACCTGAAAGCCGGAACCTATCTCGTTTTCTGCAACCTCAAGGGCCACTATGAAGCCGGCATGCAGACGACACTGATAGTGAAGTAAGGCGAAAACGAAGCGCCGGTGACGCCGGCGCTTTCCAAGCCGTGACTATCGTTACCGGTCATTGCCGTCAGCACCTTCTCCCAGCGGGGGAAAACGGTGCCGACTGGCTGGGAAGCCCTCACGCCGCTTCGCGCACCAGGGCCTGCGCCATGCAATGAATGCCGCCGCCGGTTTTGGAGATTTCGCTCATGTCGATGGCGGCGACCTCGAAGCCGCGGGCGCGGAGTTTTTCGATCAGGGTTGTCGACGATGTCGGGGCGATGACGCGGTCGCGGCCGAGCGACATGAAGTTGCAGCCCAGCGCCATCGTGTCCTGGAAGGGCACGTCGATGATCTCGTGGCCCTTGGCCTTCAGCCAGTCGACGATGCCCGGCTCGGTGCAGGCAAGGCACACGGCCGTCAGCTTGGGGGCGATCGGCACGACCATCAGGTCGATATGCACGTAATATTCGTCGATGAAGGCAAGGCGCGTCTCCCAGCCCTCCTTTTGGAACCAGTCCTCGACCTGGCGGGCGCCTTCCTCCTGGGTGCGGGCGCCGCCGCAGCCGATCAGCACGACGCCGTCCTCGATGACGTTGAAATCGCCGCCCTCGAATGTGCCTGCCGTCACCATATCGTAGATGGGAATGCCGAGCTTTTCATAGGTGCGGATGGCCGCATAGTTTTCGCCGCGCCGCCACCAGTTGGCCATGGCGGTGATGATGGCACCATAGGGGGTCATGACGCTCGAATCGCGCGAATAGACCTGCATCGGCAGTTCCGGCGTTGGCTCGTGCCAGTGGATGTTCACGCCAAAATGCTCGTAGGCGGAAACCAGTTCCTTGTGCTGCGATTGCGCCACCTGGATATTGCAGGGTGCTTCGCGCAGATGCTTGCGCGACAGCGAACTGGTGGAGAGGTGCCTGAGATGAGCCGGCGAGCCGAGCAGCACGTCGGTCAAAGGATCGGTCTCGTTCTTGAAGCCCCAACGGGTGAGCGGCGCGGTGCCGCCCTTTGGATTGCGGCGCTGAAGCGAAAAGGGCTCGTTGAACTGCATGTCATGCCTCCGGGGTTGAGGGTTTGGGGATCCACCAGTCGCGGCCACGGGCTGTGGTCACATATTCGGGCCAGCGGAAGTGGATGGGTGGTTGGTAGTCGCAAAGCGGTGGGATCCATTTGGATCCGCCGATGCCGCCGCCGGTGCGCGCGATAAACTCGGTTTTGGCGGCTTGGCGAAGGCTCTCGTCTTGCAAAAGTCGGAGGGCGGAAACCGCAAGGGTCCGGGCGGCGCAGAACACGGTCGGGTCGATCGTGGCGGGTATGCCGCCGAGCGCATTGGAAACCCAGACGGGATAGGTATAGCCGGCCGGTGCCATCAGCGCCGGGCGGGCGATGTAAAAGCGGGCGGTCGGCACATGCCAGCTCATGTCGGTGTAATCGTCCGAGGTGGAGTTCAGCTGCGATGGGGCGAGATCGCGCCGCAGGATGGCTTCGGCGTCCTGCGGGGCGACCAGTTTTTCCATCTCGTCGATGAAGGGATTTTCCATCGCCTCTACACCCAGATTGGTCTGGATTTCGCGGGCGGCTGTGCGTGCCGTCTCATCCCAGCGCGGGGGGCCGACGTTCTGGAGGGCGTCCCAGACGAGAGTGGCCATTGCGTGATTGGCCAGGCCGGGCCGGGATTTAGAGACCCAGTGGCGTTCATGGCGGCAGCCAGTCATGGCCGCCGCCGCCGCCGCGTTGCGGTCGAGCACCGTGGCCACTTGCTCGGCCATGGCGATGGTCGGCACGCGGATCATATATTGGATTTCGGCAAGGCCGGCCGGCAGATTGTCGGCGGTTGCCTGCCCTGCCGTCAGAATCGCCTCGCTGATCGACCAGCCGCCCTGATGGGTGAGCATCGAATCGCGCAGGGCCTTGGACGCCATGTACATGGTCATCAGCGCATCGTTGGCACCGGGCGCCCGCACGGCGGAGTGCGATTGCGGGATCGGTGCGTCGTCGCTGCGGCCCCAGGCTTCCGGCTGGTCGCAGACGAAGCGGTAGATCATCGAATAGGCCGCACCGCAATGGGTATCCCAACGCACTGTATTGCACATCGGCAGCATGTAGAACGGGTGGAACGAGAACATGCCGGCTAAACCGTCATAATAGCCCTTGGCCGCATGGATCGGCTTGGAACCGCGGACTTTTTCAGCCGGTTCGCCGGTGAAACGCAGGGTGCCTTTGATGTTGTGCCGCTGCATCGCAGCTTTGGTGGCGAGCAGGCCACCGAGCGCGCCGATGCCGAGCGCCGAATGCGGATCGGTATGGCCCCCGGCCTCGAAGCTAAGGTTGTCTCGCGGCTGTCTTCTGGTCGTTGCCGCCTGGCAATTTCCCGGCACAGCGTCGTATTCGCCGTACATGCCGATGACCGGGCCGGGACCATTGCTCCATTCGGCGCAAAAAGCCGTCGGCATGCCGGCCGAGCCTTCCTCGACGGAGAAGCCCTGTTTGCGCAGCAGATCGACATACCAGGCGGCGGATTCGTATTCGCGCCAAGCCGTTTCACCGAATGAGAAAATCCGCGCCGTCCATTCCGACAGATCGGCCCGGATGGTCTCGACATAGGTCAGGGCAGATGCCTGGGCGGCGGATATCGGCACGAGGGTTCGTTTCGCTGGAGAGATCGGCTGAGATGCTGGGGTCAGTTAAGCGCCGATCCGGTTCTCGAAAAAGTGAAATGTTTTCCCGCCTTCGACAAATTAAGTTCGCCAATGCTCAAAATCCGGACTAGCCTTTCGTTGAAATCAGGAGGGAGCCGATGCAGAGAGTTCCATCGACACAGGCATTGCGTGCGCTGGAGAGTTTTGCACGCCACGGCACGGTCTGGAAGGCCGCTGACGAGCTGAACCTGACGCGCAGCGCCATCAGCCATCAGCTGCGCTTGCTGGAGCGGGAACTCGGTTTCCAGATTTTCAACCGGGTCGGCACGCGCATCGAACTGACGGAGCAGGGGCTCGGTTATGCCGCCGATATACGGCAGGCGCTGAACGCCATTGCAGGGTCCGCGTCGCGCCATGCCAGCCGCGGCGTCAGTGGCTCGATCACCGTCAGCTGCCCGCCGGGCTTTGCCTCCAACTGGCTGTGCAGCTATATCTCGCACTTCCGTGACGCCTATCCGGACGTTCGCATTTCTATCGTCACGCCGCGCCGGCTCGACGATATCAGCAATCCCGATGTTGACGTGTTCATCGCGTTCGGGACGGGAAACTGGCCATCAATGCAGGTTGAGCTTATCATCGAGGTGGAATTTGCACCGCTCTGCAGCCCAGTCTTGCTCAACAAGATCGGCGGATTGAATGAACCCGGCGACATCAAGAAGATGTGCCTGCTGCACCTCACCGACTATGAGGACTGGGAGACCTGGCTGGCACTGGCGGGCGTTGACCAGAGCTACGCTTCTTCCGGCATTGTCTTTTCTGACATGAACCTGGTTTTCGCCGCGACGCTCTCGGGGCAGGGCGTTGCGGTGGGTGATCGCTTTACCTGCCGGCACGCCATGAACAGTGGCCAATTGGTGCAGCCATTCGACATCAGCATCAATTCCAGCCGCTCCTATTATCTGGTGACATCGGAGGCGAAAGCCGACAATCAGGCCGTCGTGGCCTTCAGTTCGTGGCTGCGCTCGCAAATGCTCAAAAATGACGCAGATGCCTAGTCGCGACGCCTAGGGAGCAGGCGGGTTTTGGCAAATTATATTTGTCCAAGCGGCGAAAAGATTTCGTTTGTCCTGTTGCTAAAACACTCCTACGATTTCGATGTTGAAAAGGAGCGTCGATGAAGAGCGGACACGAGGCGGCCGAAATCACAGCAAGCGGGATAGGCAAGGCCTATGGCGATTTCCATGCCCTGCGTGATATCTCGCTGACGATTGGCTCCGGTGAATTCCTGACGCTTCTTGGGCCCTCCGGCTCAGGTAAAAGCACATTCCTGATGATCCTGGCCGGCTTCGAGACGCCGACATCCGGGAGCTTGCGGAAAAACGGCTCCGACATTACCGGCGTGCCCGCCGAAAAACGCGCCTTCGGCATGGTCTTTCAGGGCTACGCGCTGTTTCCGCATATGACCGTCGAACAGAACATTGCCTTTCCGCTGCAGGTGCAGGGACGCCCGGACAGCGATATAAAGCGCAGCGTCAATACGATCATCGATCGCGTCGGCTTACGCGGACATGAGACGAAGCGGCCGTCTGGACTTTCCGGCGGTCAGCAGCAGCGGGTTGCGCTGGCGCGCGCACTGGTCTTCGAGCCCTCCGTACTTCTGCTCGACGAGCCGTTTTCGGCGCTCGACAAGAACCTGCGTTCCTCTATGCAGGAGGAGGTGCGGCGGCTGCATCAGGAGACCGGCACGACCTTCGTGTTCGTCACCCACGACCAGTCAGAGGCCCTAGCGCTCTCGACCCGCATCGGCATTTTCAATCATGGGCAGTTGCAGCAACTGGGCACGCCGAAGGATGTCTACGAGCGGCCGGCCAACCGGTTCGTCGCGGAATTCCTGGGCGACGTGAATTTCCTGTCGCTCTCCGGGGTAAAGGCAACGGCTGATGGTGCCGAGGGACTGTTCGAAGGGCATCCGATGCGGATATCGGCACCCGGCCAGGCCGTCAGCGAGTATTTCGCCATCCGGCCCGAACATATGGTGATGTTCGAACAGCCGCCTGGCGAGGGAAATATGCTGAAGGCGGAGATCGGCGAAATCACCTATCTCGGTGCCGAAACGCGCTTTGGCCTGAAGACACCGGGCGGTATCGATCTCGTTTTGCAGATGCCGACGCGGGAGGTGAAGAGCGCCTTCCAGCCAGGACGGCAGGTCTGGGCCGGCTGGCCCGCCAACCAGGGTTTCTTTCTGTAAGTGCTTTGCAGTGCATGACACGAGCGACGCCGATAAAGGCGCGCCGCAAAAACCAGAGGAGAACGGCATGAGCGAAATATTGGCAAATGGCGGCATGTCCCGCCGCAGGTTCACCCAGCTGGCGGGGCTGTTTCTGTCCGTCAGCCCGATCGCGCTTGGCGCGAAGCGCGGCTGGGCAGCAGAAGGTGAACTGGTTTTCGTCAACTGGGGCGGCGATGCCGGACCCGCCTATGACAAGGCTTATGGCGCGCCCTTTAAGGAAGAAGCCGGCATCACCGTGAAGGAGGACGGCTCGGGCCCGACCGAAGGTGCTGTCGCGGCACAATTCTCAAGCGGCAAGCCGGCCTGGGATATCGTCGATATCGATCCCTTCTCGGCCGAGGCGCTCGGCAAGAAAGGCATGATGGAGCCGATCGACTACAAGATCGTTGATAAGACGAAGATGCGTGAAGGCTTCGGCTGGGAGTTCTCCGCCTCGACCTATTTCTTCTCCTACATCATCGCCTATGACGCCTCGAAATTCGGTGACAAGGTGCCGACCGGCATGGCGGATTTCTTCGACGTCGAGAAATTCCCCGGCAAGCGCTCGCTCTACAAGTGGGGTGCGGGCATGTGGGAAGCAGCGCTTCTCGCCGATGGCGTTGAGCCGGCGAAACTCTATCCGCTCGATCTCGAGCGCGCCCACAAGAAGATCGCTGCCTTCAAGGACAATGTGGTTTCCTATTGGGGTGGCGGCGCCGAAAGCCAGTCGGTGCTCCTGAACGGCGAAGCCTCGATGGCGTTGATCTGGTCAACCCGCGCCGGCCTGATCGAAAAGGATTCCGGCGGCTCGATCAAGTTCGTCTGGGATCAGGGCCTGATTTCGCCCGGCGCCATGGGCGTGATCAAGGGCAATCCGGGCGGCAAGGACAACGCCATGAAGTTCATCGCTTCGGCGCAGGACCCGAAGAAACAGGTGATCATGTTCGAGATGCTCGGCCAGGGGCCGGCAAACCCGGCTGCCGACGCGCTGTTGACGCCGGAACAGGCGCGTCTCAGCCCTGTCGATCCGGCCAACATGTCCAAACAGATTGCGCTCGACATGGCTTGGTACGAGACCAATTACGGCCCAGCACTGGACGAGTACACGAAGATCATTTCGGCCTAACGCAACAGTAAAGCCCCTCATCCGGCCTGTCGGCCACCTTCTCCCCGTAAACGGGGCGAAGGGACACGGCGACCTCTGTCGTTCCTCTCCCCGCCTGCGGGGAGAGGGTTAGGGTGAGGGGCAATTTCACCGAAAGAAAGGAGAGCCTCCATGAAATCCGATAAACTGAAATCGGCGCTCCTGCTTGGGCCTCTCGTGCTGTTTCTCGGCCTTGCCTATCTCGTTCCTTTCCTCGGTGTCATGCAGTGGAGCGTCACCCTGCCGGAGCCTGGGTTTTCACAATATGGCAAGGCAGTCACCGATCCGCTGATCCAGTCGGTGTTTTTCCGCACGTTCCGCATCTGTCTAATCGTCACCGTCTGCGCGGTGGCAGCTGCTTATGCGATTGCCTATGTCTGGGTGCGCGGCACACCGGCACAACGGCTGGTGACAGAGCTTTGCATTCTCATTCCATTCTGGATCTCGGTGCTGACCCGCGCCTTCGGTTGGGTGGCGCTTTTGTCCAATCGCGGGTTGATCAACACTTGGCTGCAAGCGGCCGGCATCATTTCCGAGCCGCTGACGATGGTGCGCAACGAGTTCGGCGTCGTGCTCGGCATGGCGCATTTTCTCATACCGTTTGCCGTCTTTCCGATCGCCTCCGCCATGCGCAGTCTTGACGAGCGCGTATTCCTCGCCGCCCGCGGCATGGGTGCGTCGCGGCTGCGGATTTTCTGGTCAATCTTCGTGCCGATGACGCTGCCGGGCATTTTCGGCGCCGGGCTGATGGTCTTCGTCTTCGCGCTCGGTTTCTTCATCACGCCGGCCATTCTTGGCGGCGGCCGTAGCGTCATGATCGCCGAGCTGATCTACTTGCGCCTGTTCCAGAGCCCGGACTGGGGTCTGGGCGCTGCGATCAGCGTCATCCTCATGCTGATTGTCGGTGCTCTCCTGATCCTGATGCTGCGGTTGGTGCGGCCGAACAAGATGCTGGGTTGAGTCGATGTCGATGAAGCCCACACCGATTGCCGTTTTCCTCGCTTTTGCGGTGGCTCTATTCCTGCTTTTGCCGCTGATTGCGGTCGTGCCGGTCTCCTTCACCCCCGCGCGCTTCCTGTCGATGCCGACCGATATCTGGTCACTCAGGCACTATCAGGCGCTCCTCGACAATCCGGCCTGGCTGCAGAGTATCTGGCTCAGCCTGCGTATCGGTATCCTGAGTTCGGTGATCGCGACGCTTTTGGCGCTAATGTTCAGCCTTGGAATCTGGATGTTCCGGCCGTGGTTCGGCAGCCTGCTGTTCGGCTTCGTGCTTTTGCCGATGGTGGCGCCGCCGGTGGTGTCCGCCATCACGCTGTATTTCTTCCTGACGACCCTGTCCAAGGTCAACGACATCGTCGCCTATGATACCTGGGTGGGGGTCGCCATCGCCCATGCTGTCATGATTGCGCCGTTCGCGGTTGTGATGGTGTCGGTTGCCCTGGCGCAGGTGGACCGGCGGATCGATCTGGCGGCGCGCGGTTTCGGCGCCTCCGTCAGCCAGCGGATATTCAGGGTCATTCTGCCGAACATCAAGTTCGGCGTGTTCACCGCCTTCTTCCTCTCCTTCGTACTCTCCTGGGAAGAGATCGGCGTGACGCTGTTCATCACCAGTGTCGATGCCGTGACCCTGCCGCGGATGATGTGGATGGGGCTGCGCGACAATATCGATCCGGCCATCGCAGCAATCTCGGTGATCCTGATTATCATCGTCATCACGGTCATCCTGGCCAAAACCGCCATCACCTTCAAGCTTTCCCGCAAATCCTGACGGCGACGTCCTTTGAATATTGCGCGCTGGGCGACTATACAATTGTATAGCAAGAAACGAAAAATAAGAGGAACACCCGCATGATCAGCACCGGCATGTATCTGACGAAACTGCTCACAGCCTATGGCGTCGATATCGTCTTCGGCATTCCGGGCGTGCATACGGTCGAGCTCTATCGCGGATTGGCGGGCAGCGCGATCCGGCATGTGACGCCGCGCCATGAGCAGGGGGCGGGGTTCATGGCCGACGGTTATGCGCGGGCGACCGGCAAGCCGGGCGTCTGCTTCATCATCACCGGGCCGGGCATGACCAATATCGTCACCGCCATGGGCCAGGCCTATGGCGACAGCATTCCGATGCTGGTGATCTCGACCGTCAATGCCCATGGCCGGATGGGCTCGGGCGAGGGTTGGCTGCATGAACTACCCAACCAGCAGGCGCTGGTGAGCGGCGTCTCTGCCTTCAGCTGCACCGTCAACCGGCCGGAGGACCTGGCGTCGGCTTTGGCGTGCGCCTTTGCCATCTTCGACAGCGCCCGGCCGCGGCCGGTACATATCGAACTGCCGATCAACGTCATGCTGGCTTCGGCCGATCACTTGGCTGTGCCGGAAGAGCCGGTGCGCCTGTCGCGGCCGGCCGGTGACGCAAATGCGTTGAAGGCGGCGGCGGCGTTGCTTGACGGGGCGATGGCACCGGTCATCCTCGCAGGCGGCGGCGCAATCGGTGCGGCGGCGCAGGTCCGGGCGCTGGCGGAACGGCTCGATGCGCCTGTGGTGATGACCACCAATGGCCGGGGCCTCCTGCCGTCGGGGCATACGCTGGCGGTCAATCTTTCGGCCAGCATGCCGGCCACACGCGCGCTGATCGAGGCGGCCGACGTGGTGCTCGGTATCGGTACGGAACTCGGGCCGACCGATTATGATATGTATGAGGACGGGTTCTTTTCCATTCCCGGTACCTTCATCCGCGTCGATATCGACCCGGCGCAGTTGATGCGGACACGCGCGCCCGAGATCGGCATCGTCGGCGATGCGGCGGCATGCGCGGCTAGTTTGGTGGATTTGGTCTCCGTGGGGGCACGGGAGGGAGCTGCGCGGGCAGCGCAGGTCGAAACGCTTGTCCACCGCGACGTTCCCGCCGTCATGCTCGACGACCTGATCATTCTCGAAACGATCCGCGACACGCTACCGGACGTGCTGATCGCCGGCGATTCGACCCAGCTCGTCTACGCCGGCAATACGGCCTATGAGGCGGCCTCGCCGGGCTCCTATTTCAACTCTGCAACTGGGTACGGCACGCTCGGCTATGGCCTTCCGGCAGGGATAGGCGCCAAGATCGGACGGCCGGAGCGGCCGGTCGTGGTGCTGGCGGGAGACGGCGGTCTGCAGTTTTCGCTGGCCGAACTTGCCTCGGCGATGGAGGCAAAGGCCTCTGTTATCCTGATGCTGCACGACAATGGCGGTTACGGCGAGATCAAGTCCTACATGGTCGCCAAGAACATCCCGCCACTCGGCGTCGATCTGCATACGCCCGATTTCATCGCCATCGGCCGGGCTTACGGCTGGCATGCGGAACGGCTGGAGAGCTTCGAGGCTTTGAAGCCAGCACTTGAGGCTGCGCAGGCGCGCGTCGTGCCGACGATGCTGGTCTTCGGCGATACTGTTCGCGCGCAGGCGGCGGGTGGCGGGCGTTAACCGGAGCCGCCGGTCACTCGGCCGGCTGCGCCCGGGTGCGCGACAGGGCAGCATAACCACCAGATGTCAGGAGGATGATGACGCAGACGTAGATGTCGGCAGTCATCGTCAGCCCGACGGCACGCGACAGGAACCCGGCGAGGATAGCGGGAATGCTGAAGGCAAGATAGCTCTGGACATAATAGGCGGACAGAAGCCCGGCGCGCTCCTCCGGCTTGGCGAGCGGCATGATCGTACTGACCGCGCCGAGGAAGCAGGAGCCGAAGCCGGCACCGGCGGTGATCGTGCCAGAAAACAGCAACGCCACAAGGCCGGTATGGACGCCGCCGACGACGATCAGCAGACCGGCCATCATGGTGAAGACACCGAGTGTGAGATTGGCGCGGGCCGGCTTCTGGCGCCGGACGAAGACTGCGAGTGCGCCACTGAGGGTGAGCGCCGCAACCGTCAGCCCGCCGGTCATCGGTGAATGATTGCCGGTGGCGGCACCAACCAGTGACGGCATCAGCGAGAGATAGAAGCCGCCGAGCGACCAGATCGAGATATTGATAGGCGTGACGGCCATCAGCGACGGGCGGACCTGCGGCGGCACGCCGACATGCGGGCGCAGGGAGGCCAGCGCGCCTGGCTTGGACTCTGCCGTTTCGGGAACGCTCCAGACGAAGACGGCCTGCGCGAGCAAGGCTGCGAAAACAACGAGATAGACCAGACGCATCGGATCGGGTGCGAACTGGACGAGCGCGCCGGCGCCCAACGCACCGACGGCCATGCCGAGCAGCGGCGAAATGCTGTTGACGATCGGTCCTGTTATCTTGTTGGCGTCGACCAGTGCTGCGCCGATGGCGCCGCTGGCTGCACCCGTGGCGATGCCCTGGACGATGCGGGCGGCGATGAGCCAGGAGGGGCTGTCGGCCAGCATGAAGAGAAGCATGGAAGCGGCCTGCAGCAGGATGGCAGCGAAGATGATGGGGCGGCGTCCGATATGATCGGACAGCGAGCCGACGATCAAAAGCGTTGTCAGCAGGCTGAAGGCATAGACGCTGAAGATGAAGGTGAGCAGAATCGGTGAGAAGTGCCAGTTCTCCTGATAGAGGTGATAGAGCGGCGTGGGTGCAGCGGATGCGGCAAGGAAGGTAACAAGCGTTGCCGCGTGGAAGCTCAGGGCCCAGCGTCGTTTGGCCGGTGAAAGGCTGCCGCAAACAGGTTCACTTTTGCTCGACATAGCGCTATGGTTCCTAAAAGCTAAAATATTGCGTTAGCTCTTGTAGCGCGAAGTCAGCCTAAAAGCAAATTATTTGCGTTAGTGATTTTGCCAGGCGAGCAGAAAGCGGAGATGGTGCCGATGACCACACGGGAAAGTATCAGGCCGGGGGGGCGTAGCGCCCGCGTGCAGGCCTCGGTGCACAAGGCGGTGCGGGGCCTCCTGTCGACGATGGACCGGAGCGATGTGACGATCCCGCTGATTGCCACTGAGGCTGGTGTCACGCCCTCAACGATTTACCGGCGCTGGGGTGATCTGCCGGAACTGCTGGCCGACGTGGCCGTCGAACGCCTGCGTCCGGATGCGCCTCCAAGGGATACAGGTTCGGCGCGCACCGATCTCACGCAATGGGCCGAGCAATATGCCGACGAAATGGCCTCCGGCATCGGCCGGGCGATGATCCGCGACGTGCTCGCCAGCGTCGGCGCGGATACAGGCAATGCCGGAAAATGTTGCAGTTATACCCGCGAACAGGTGCAGTCGATTGCTGAGCGGGCGCGCGATCGTGGCGAGGAATTTCCGGATGTGGAAACGGTGATCGACAAGCTCGTCGCCCCGATCATGTACCGCATCCTTTTCGACGACGTGCCGCCGACCTCCGAAAAGGTGCTGTCGCTGGTGGAGAGCTTGCTACCGGAGCGGCGGTAGGCACTGGCTTGAATTGAGCGCGGACTGTATTGACGGAATTGCTAGAAATTGCCGCTAAGGTTGTGGTTTCTAAACGGTGGTGTTGTATCGCCCGACGTGAGCGGGAGCGCCGATACTGCGGAGCAGGGCAGATGGAAAGACGGCTGTGCCCGCGCGTGACGCATTCTGTTTCCCGGTGGCTCTGGCCTGATTGCATCCCGGCGCCCGTGTCGGGTGATACATTTTTGAGCTATGGTGGCTGGCTGCTCGGGTTTCTGACGGCACTCCTTGGGCGCCAGGGCATATGGGCCTGTACGGCTGCCGTCGAAGCGGCGGTGCATCGGCATCTCGACGAACAGTTGCATTTCCTGAAAGGGCACGATCCTGATTTTTTGAGTGACATCATCCTGTCCATTCGCGATGAGGGAATCGCGCATCTACGTCATGCCGAAGAACGGTTGGTGTCGCGGAGCGTCGCTTTTTCTGTACTAAGGGGGATCATCTCTTTAGCGACGGACACCCTGATATGGTTGTCGACTTGGGAGATTCGACGCGGATGACGCGGGCTTTGAAAGCCGAGAGCAGGTGACGTCATCTTGGTCTTGGGTTGTCGACAGGTTACCGCATCTTGAAGTCGGCTCTTCAATGTAATACCTTGGCAAAAACATTCCTTACCGAGGTGCAGGATGAGCGCAACAGTGACCACGAAGGGACAGGTGACCATTCCCAAGCCGGTGCGGGATTTTCTCGGCATCGTGCCGGGAACGCGGGTGGATTTTCGGTGGGCTCCCGACGGCAGCGTCGTCTTGACGCGCGCCGATGAAAAGCGCCCTGCAAGCCGCTTCAGCAAGCTTCGCGGCCATGCGGGCAAGGGTTTGAGCACCGATGCCATCATGGCTCTAACGCGCGGTGACGAGTGACGCTGATCGATACCAATATCCTGCTCGATGTGGTGACCGACGACCCCAATTGGTCGGACTGGTCGATTGACCAACTGGAAGCCGCGGCCCTGCGCGGTCCGCTTCTGATCAATGATGTCGTCTATGCCGAACTGGCTGTGCGCTATGAGCGGATCGAGAGGCTGGAGGTATTTCTATCCGAAGCCGGAATCGAGCTCGCTGCGATGTCGCGCGCGGGGTTGTTCCTGGCCGGAAAAGTGTTCCAGAAATACCGCAGGGCGGGTGGGTCGCGCGCCGGTGTCCTGCCGGATTTTTTTATTGGCGCACACGCGGCTGTTGATCGGCTGGAACTTCTGACCAGAGATACGGGGCGGTACCGGACGTATTTTCCAACTGTGACGTTGATTACGCCGGATCGGTAGGGATGTTGGAGCCGCCAGCGTGTCTGCTCCGTGCGTAGACTTGATCCCACATGGCACAGTTGTTTCTCCCCGCGGGCGCGCGGTGGCTGGACATCGGTCGTGCACTCATGGGCGCGCAACCAGTTTTGTCGCACGATGATGGCGTCTGCCGAGATCGAGCGGACCTGTTCGACGAAGCGCGCCAACTGACAGGTGACCTTTGGGTGTGTCGGATGACAATTCGCGACGGCGGGCGCGACGGCCTTCGACTGATCGAGGCGAGTTCAGGGAACAATCCCACGACAGGCCCATGCGATATTGGCAAATGATCTCGGGCCATCGGGACGCCCGGCTTCATAGGCGTCACGTACGGCTGCATCCGTCCGCTCACGCTCCAACGCGTCGAGCGAGGCTACATAATTTCCCAGCGGTCCTTCGCCGGCAGCAATCGGTGCCCACAGGTCGTCGAAACTTTGATAATCCATACGGACCATCAACTGGGCTTCTGTGACATCCACAAGCCCCTGATCGGCAAAGGCCTGCCTCATTTCGCCCGGCTGCATCATCGGCTGGAAACAGTAACGGGCGCGTAGTTGGCGCCCGCGATCGCTATATGCCGCCACGGTGTCGACCACCATGCGCATCCCAGGCATGCCACCGAGATGATCCCAAACGGCTCCCGCCACCACGCCGCCAGGCCTGACGACCCGGCGCATCTCGCCGACGGCCTTTTCTGCCTCCGGCACGAAATGGAGCACCAATAGCGCCAGCGCCCGATCGAACGTGCCGTCGTCGAATGGCAGTGCGCAGGCGTCTGCCTGACGGACTTTTATGCGCGGATCGGCATTGCGCCGGATGGTCTCTTCGACAAAGATGTTGGAATAGTCGATGGCTTCGATCTCACCGAGGTCAGCAGCGTTTGCAAGCGCAAACGTCAAACTGCCCGTGCCGCAGCCGACGTCAAGTATTCTTTCGCCGTCGGAAATTCCGGAAAATGCAATGAATTGAGGCGCGAGGTCTTTGCTCCAGCGGCCCATAAGCTGCTCGTAACCGTCTGCATTGTGAATGCTGAAGCTTGATCCCATCGGAGCCTCCCTGACTTCTAAGACTATAGCAGTTTTCGGCACCAACGCGATAATTTAGCGGTGGACTCGCGGTTTTCTCTGCACGGTTCAACTGTTCACGGTCATGCTGTTCGTCCTGCCAATCTTCCTGCACCTAGACGGGTTGCCACGTAGTGCCCAGTCGCATGGACAGGAGTACCCCGGCAGTATGCGGATGTACGGCGACATGTCAGAGGCTTCGACGCCTGCTCCGGTCGTTTCAAGCCGGAACGCTTCAAGCAACATGCCCAATGGAGGATCGGTGGTTGACCTGTGATCGGGCGATGCAGATACTGACGTTTTGCCTGTAAGCGCCATGAGAAAGAGCCTGCCATGAGGGTGGCTGCAAAACAGAACGCGGATGACTTCGTCTCCACGCCTTCGGCGCGGACGTTGTTTGCCGAACTGCTGCTGCTGTGCGCCCGTATCGGATATTCACCCCACCGGTCCGTTTGATCCCGCTTCACGGCAATCAGATATTCAAGGACACGGATCATGAATTTATCCAATCATAAATATTCCCTGCAGAAGTTGCAGGCGCTGGACTCCGCCCACCATCTCCATCCCTTCACCGATCACAAAGAGCTGCGATCCATCGGTTCGCGCATGATCGTTCGCGGTGAGGGACCCTTCGTCTACGATAGCGAAGGTGGCGAGATTCTCGATGCAATGGCTGGCCTCTGGTGCGTCAACATAGGCTACGGACGCGACGAGCTCGCCGATGTTGCCGCCCAGCAGATGCGGGAACTGCCATTCTACAATTCGTTCTTCAAATGCACGACACCATCCCCGGTACGGCTTTCCGCCAAACTTGCCGAACTTGCGCCCCCCGATATGAACCAGGTTTTTTACGGTTCTTCCGGCTCCGAGGCGAACGATACAGCACTTCGTCTTGTGCGCCATTACTGGTCGCTTGAGGGTAAGCCGGACAAGAACATCATCATCTCACGCGACAATGCCTATCACGGCTCGACAGTCGCCGGCGCATCGCTCGGCGGCATGGCGCATATGCATAAGCAACTGGGCGGCATGGTCCCCAACATCGTCCATGTCATGGCGCCCTATGCTTATGGCTTGTCGTTGCCCGGTGAAAGCGAGCATGATTTCGGCCTGCGGGCGGCGCGTGCCATCGAGGATGCCATCCTTGCGGCAGGGGCCGACAGGGTCGCGGCCTTTATCGGCGAGCCGATCATGGGGGCAGGCGGCGTCAAGATACCACCGGCAAGCTATTGGCCGGAGGTTCAGCGAATCTGCAAGAAATATGACGTGTTGCTTATGCTTGATGAGGTGATTACCGGTTATGGCCGCACCGGTGAATGGTTTGCCGCCACCACATTCGGTATCGAGGCCGACACGATCACCACTGCCAAGGCTCTGACGTCCGGCTATCAGCCGCTGTCAGCACTTTTGGTGGGGGATCGGATTGCCAGCACATTGGTCGAAAAGGGCGGCGAGTTCTATCACGGCTACACCTATTCCGGGCATCCGGTGTGCTGCGCCGTGGCGCTGAAAAATCTGGAAATCATTGAGAACGAAGGCCTTGTCGAGCGTGTTCGCGACGACACCGGCCCCTATCTCGCGGAGCAGTTGGCCAAGCGTCTGAACGGTCATCCTCTGGTCGGCGAAACGCGATCCGTCGGCATGATGGCCGCCATCGAGATCGTCAACGATAAAGCAGCGCGCAGCCGTTTTTTGCCTGCCGGGTCCGCTGCCGGCAAGGTCCACGATCACGCCATTCGCAACGGCCTGATGGCGCGCGCCACCGATGATACCATCATCATGTCGCCGCCACTGATCTGGACCCGCCAGATGATCGACCTTGCATGCGACCGTCTGCTCGTCGCTCTTGATCTGGCCGAGGCTGATCTAGCATCCCAACGCGGTTGATCCAAGGCGGCCGCTGCCGGATTGGCGGCGGCCGCTTCGTCAGTGATTGTACCCTTATGCCGCGTGCGCGACGTGACAGGCCGGCTTTGCCGGCGATATTTCCCACGCCAATCCCATTAAATCTGACACTTAGCATCCCGGCCGGGACGAATTCCGGCCGCGCGCAATTCTCTGTTGACAGAAATCGCACGGCCATTATTCTGTTATAAGAATACATATAGCATAATAATGGAACAAATGGGAGCTCCAACATGAAAATGGTCACGGCACTTTTACTCGGAACAGCGCTGACAGTCCTTCCTTCCAGCCTTTTTGCGCAGGAAAAGGGTGGCATCATCAACGTTGCGACAATCGGTGAACCGCCAACACTTGACCCGATGTCGTCGACCGCCGACCTGGTCGGTATCGTTACGCAGCACATTTTCGAAACGCTCTACACATTCGACAAGAACTGGAAGGTCACCCCGCTTCTGGCCGAGAGCCTGCCGGAAATCAGCGCTGACGGCAAAATCTACACGATCAAGCTGCGCACCGGCATCAAGTTTCATGACGATACCGACATGACATCCGAGGATGTCGTCGCCTCCTTACATCGCTGGGAAAAGATCGCTTCGCGCGGCAAGCAGGTGTCCGGCTTCATCACCTCCATCGAGGCCGTCGACCCTGCCACCGTCAAGATCACACTGACGCAGCCCTATGCGCCGCTGGCCTCTTTGCTCGCCTTCAACAATTCCGCCGCGATCATTCTCCCGTCAGAAAAGCAGCACGATGTGATGAAGGACTTCATCGGCACCGGTCCCTATATGCTGAAAGAGCGCAAGGCCGACCAGTATATCCAGCTGAGCCGTTTTGATGGCTACACGTCGCGCGATGGCGAAAGCGATGGTTACGGCGGCGCCCGCCACCAGTATCTCGACGAAATCCGGTTCGTACCGGTTCCGGATCCAAACACGCGCGTCGAAGCTGCGGTCTCGGGTCAGTATGATTATGTGGATTCCATCCCGGTGGAATCGTTCGACAAGATCAAGGCCGCCGCCGCAACGCAGCCGATAATGCTGAAGCCGTTCGGTTATCCGGTCTTTGTCTTCAATACGGCAGAAGGTCTCAGCAAGAACGTCGCCGTGCGCAAGGCCATCCGCCAGGCGCTCAGCATGGAAGATATGATGGCGGCTGCTTTCGGCAGCCCTGACTTCTTCTCGCTTGACGGCGCAATCTATCCGGAGGCCTATTCCTGGCACACGGAAGCTGGCACCGACGGCGCCTACAACGTGGCAGACCCGCAAGGGGCGGCGGCTGCGCTGAAGGCTGCCGGTTACAATGGCGAGCCACTGCGCATTCTGACCAGCCGCCAGTATGAGTTCCACTACAAGATGGCTCAGGTCGCGGCCGAATATCTGAAGCTTGCCGGCTTTACCGTCGACATGCAGGTTGTCGATTGGGCGACGCTGACGCAGCGCCGGGCAGATCCGAAACTGTGGGACATCTACATTACGCACAGCCCCTTCCTGCCGGAACCGGCGCTGATCGGTTCGCTCTCGACCAGCTCACCGGGCTGGTGGGACACGCCAGCCCGCAAGGCGGCCGTGGATGCCTTTACGGCGGAAGTCGATCCCGACAAGCGCGTCGCCCTGTTCGCCGACGTCCAGAAAGCGATCTACGACGATGTCGCCTTCATGAAGATCGGCAACTTCAATGCGGTCGCCGCCAAGTCGACCAAGCTTGAAGGCGTTGATCCGGCTCCGTGGCCGTATTTCTGGAATGCATCGATCGCGAAATGACCATTCGATAAGGGAAGACACCGGCTCGTCAGGGCCGGTGTCCGTTCCGGACCGACAGGCTTCCGGGGCATAAGGATCAGGCTTTCATGATACGGTACATTTTCCAGCGCCTCTTTGGCATGATCGTCGTGATGTTTCTTGTCGTCACGATCGTCTTCGTGATCGTGCGCGTCACGCCCGGTGACCCGGCTGCAGTCATGCTCGGGCCCGACGCCACCTCCCAGGATATCGCCGACCTGCGCACTCAGCTCGGCCTCGACCGCTCACTCGGCATCCAATACTTCTACTATATGGGGCAGTTGCTCAGGGGGGATCTCGGCCAGTCGATCTTCCTCAATATGCCCGTGACATCGGCACTGCTCGACCGCGCCGAACCGACGTTTTTCCTGACGCTGTTCTCGCTGCTGATCGCCAGCGCCATCGCCCTGCCGATCGGCATCTATGCGGCCTATCGCCGTGGCTCGATTTTCGATCAGGCGGCGACCGCGCTGGCCATGCTGGCCGCCAGCATCCCGAGCTTCTGGCTCGGCTTGATCATGATGCAGGTGTTTGCCGTCCGTTTCGATCTGTTTCCGGTGTCCGGTTATGGCGGGCCGGGATCGACGTTTACAGAGCGAATGTATCATCTGACGCTCCCCTCTTTTGCGCTCGGGATCGTCTCCTCGGCATTGGTCCTGAGATTTACACGCGCCTCTATGCTCGATGTGCTCGGCGATGATTATATCCGCACCGCTCGGGCCAAGGGCCTGATCGAGCGCCGCGTCATCCTCAAGCACGCCCTGAAGAATGCGCTGATCCCCATCCTCACCGTCATCGGCCTAACGGCAGCGGTTCTTGTCTCTGGAGCGGTGGTGACGGAGACCGTGTTCGGTCTGCCGGGCATTGGCAACCTGGTGGTTTCTGCCGTGCTCCGGCGCGATTATCCGGTCATTCAGGGTGCGCTGCTGGTCATCGCTGCGCTCTACGTCCTGATCAATTTTGCCATCGACATGCTCTATCTGCTGGTCGATCCGAGGGTGCGTTACTGATGACAGCAATCGTCTCCAAACCGGCGCTCAGCGAGCGCAGCAAGTTCATCCGGCGGCTGTTGAAGCGCAAGACGGTGGCATTCGGACTGATCGTCCTGACGATCTTCGTGCTTCTGGCTATCTTTGCGCCGTTGATCGCACCCTATTCGCCGTCGAAACTGTCGATCATCAATCGGCTGAAACCACCAAGCGGTACCTTCATCTTCGGCACGGATGAATTCGGCCGCGATGTGTTTTCGCGAACGATCTATTCGGCACGGCTGTCCTTGTTGGTCGGCGCTGCCGTTGTGACGCTATCTGCCGTGATCGGTGTGACGCTCGGGCTGATCGCCGGGTTCTTCAAGCAGTTCGATGCGCCGATTGCCCGGCTGATCGATGCGATGATGGCCTTTCCGGACATTCTGCTCGCGATCGCTCTGGTCGCAGCTCTTGGGCCGTCGCTGACAACCGTCATCATCGCGCTCAGCATCGTTTATGCGCCCCGCCTGGCCCGTATCGTCCGCGCTTCCACGCTGGTGATCCGCGAGCTTCCTTATATCGAGGCGTCGCGGGCGCTGGGCATTTCGACCCGGCATATCATGACCCGGCATGTGCTTCGCAACCTTTTATCGCCCATCCTTGTGCAGGGCACGTTCCTGTTTGCCAGCGCCATGCTGGCGGAAGCGGGCCTCTCCTTCCTCGGACTTGGCGTCAGCCCGGAAATCCCCACCTGGGGCACGATGATTTCCGCCGGGCGGCAGTACATCGGCCAGGCCGACTGGATGACGCTGTTTCCGGGCTTTGCCATTATTCTCTCCGTGCTGTCGCTACAAATGGTTGGCGACGGACTGCGCGATCTTCTCGATCCAAGACTTCGAAAGGACTTATGAATCATGTCTTCCGGATATGAGGCGAACGGCCCCGTGCTTCTCGCCAACGTCAAACCCATGGCTTTCGGTGCCGGTGCACCCAACGCGCCGATCGATATCCTCATCAACGCGGATGGCCGCATCGCCGAAGTCGGTGCGTCGCTTGCGGTATCCGCTGATGTCCAGCGTATTGACGGCAAGGGGGCGTGGATCTCGCCCGGCTGGATCGACCTGCATGTCCATATCTGGCACGGTGGCACGGACATCTCGCTGCGGCCCTCCGAATGCGGCGCCGAGCGTGGCGTCACGACACTGGTGGATGCCGGCTCTGCCGGTGAGGCCAATTTCCATGGCTTCCGCGAGTATATCATCGAGCCGTCGCGCGAACGTATCAAGGCGTTCATCAATCTCGGTTCCATCGGTCTTGTCGCCTGCAACCGCGTTGCAGAACTCAGAAGCATCCAGGATATCAATCTTGACCGCATTCTGGAGGTCTATGCCGAAAACAGCGAACATATCGTCGGCATCAAGGTGCGGGCAAGCCATGTCATCACCGGTTCCTGGGGCGTAACGCCGGTCAAGCTTGGCAAGAAGATCGCCAAGATCCTCAAGATCCCGATGATGGTACATGTCGGCGAACCGCCGGCGCTCTACGACGAGGTGCTGGAAATCCTCGGTCCCGGCGATATCGTCACCCATTGCTTCAACGGCAAGGCCGGTTCGAGCATCATGGAAGACGAGGACCTGTTCGATCTGGCCGAGCGGTGTGCCGGCGAGGGTATCCGGCTGGATATCGGCCATGGTGGTGCGTCCTTCTCGTTCAAGGTTGCGGAAGCGGCGATCAACCGGGGCCTCCTGCCCTTCTCGATCTCGACCGACCTGCATAACCACTCGATGAATTTTCCGGTCTGGGACTTGGCCACGACCATGTCGAAACTGCTTGTGGTCGGCATGCCGTTCGAGAAGGTGGTGGAAGCCGTCACCCAGGCGCCCGCATCCGTCATCAAGCTTTCGATGGACAATCGCCTCGCTGTCGGCGAACGGGCTGATTTCACCATCTTCGATCTTGTTGATTCCGACATCGAGGCAACAGATTCCAACGGCGACGTCTCGGTGCTCACGCGTATTTTCGAGCCGCGCTATGCCGTCATCGGTGCCGAGGCGATTTCCGCCAGCCGCTACATTCCCCGCGCCCGCAAGCTGGTGCGCCACAGCCATGGCTATTCCTACCGGTAGCCGTGCCGTTTCTTAACGTCTTTGCAGGACACAGGAGTTCGTGTGAACAGTTCCACAGCAACCGCCGACAGGACAGGCTCGCCCGCCGAGCGGCTGGCCTCGCTCGGCCTCACGTTGCCGCCGCCGCCGCCGCCGATCGCCAATTTTGTCACGCATGTACGCGAAGGCAATCTGATCTATCTCTCGGGCCAAGGGCCGCGCGAGGCCGACGGCTTCATGCACACCGGCAAAGTGGGCAATGGCGGCGTCAACGTTGCCGATGCCTATGGCCATGCAAGGCTGACCGGCATCAATCTGCTGGCGGTGCTGCAGGACGCGCTGGGAGACCTCGCGCGGGTTCGGCGTGTGGTCAAGCTGCTCGGCATGGTCAATGCGGAACCCGATTTCGAGGATCATCCAAGCGTGATCAATGGTTGCTCCGACCTCTTCATCGAGGTCTTTGCAGATGCCGGGCACCATGCGCGCTCGGCCGTCGGCTTCGGGTCGTTGCCGGGCAACATCACCGTCGAGATCGAAGCGATCATCGCCCTTCACGGCTAAGGAGCAACCTGGCATGTCAATGGCTGCGCCAGCCCATCAAGGTTTCGATCCGTTCCGCCGAAGCGCGGACATGGGACGTGTAATGCGTCTCGTCGGAGAAAGCCTTCTGCTCGGGCAGGACGATCGAGATCGTGGCGACGCACTGGCCGTCGCGGTCGCAGATCGGCGAGGCGATGCAGGCGACGGCATAGTCGGATTCGCCCGCCTGAATGGAAAGCCGGGCGTGCATGGCATCCGCCGCCGCGGCCGCCAAGGTTGCCGGATCCACATCGGCGCGGCCGGTGGGCGAAGAGCGGGCACAGCGCTTGAAAAGCTCGATGCGCTCATCATCGGGCAGGTGGCCGACCAAAAGGCGGCCAGATGCGGTCCAGTTCAGTGGCACCCGGGTGCCCACCCGGGACGTGACTTGAAAATGACTTGGCCCCGCAGCCATCGCCAGCACCAGCATATGATCGCCGTCGCGGCCGCAGACCTGTACGGTTTCACCTGCCTCACGGCAAAGATCGTGCATCTCATGGGTGGCGACACTCATGAAATCGAGCGAACGGGCATAGGCGAGGCCATAGTGGTAAAGCCGGGCGCCGAGCCAGACCAAGCTGTCGGCATCCCGCGTCAGAAGGTTCTTTTCCACGAGATCGTCGATGATCACGTAGACAGTGGACAGTGGTGCCCCGATCGCCTTGGCGATGGCGTAGGCGCCGCACGGCGTGCCGGTCTCATAGAGATAATCAAGCACCTGCAGGGCGCGATCGATACCGCTGACACGCGAGCGCTTTTCGCCTTTGGTATTGTCCAGGACGGCGGTGGAAACGGGCTGGGTTTTGGTATCCAAGACAAAAGCTCACATTGCGATTTTGTCTGGTTATTACATTATTATGGCATAGCTGTCGACTGCCAGAAGACGATGTCTTCGAATTGTGACAGCTGAATTTTTGGAGAAGACAATGCCCACTGAAGACATCCGCACATCGCTTGGCCTGCGTCCGGTCATCAACGTTTCCGGCACGATGACCAGCCTTGGTGCCTCCATCGTGGTGCCGGAAGCCATCGCGGCGATGACAGCGATCCTACCGCAATTCGTCGAGATGAACGATCTGCAGCGCAAGGCAAGCGCCGTCATCGCGCGGCTGACCGGTGGCGAGGCTGGCTTCGTGACGGCGTCGTGCTCGGCGGGCATCAGTCTGGCTGTTGCAGGGACAATCACCGGCAATGATCTTTTGGCAATCGAAAAGCTACCGGATGTCATCACCCAAAAGACAGAGATTCTGGTGCAGATGGGCCATGTTGTCAGCTATGGCGCACCCGTCGATCAAGCCGTCCGGCTGGCTGGCGGCAAAACGGTGATGATCGGTCAGGCAACCTCATGCCACCGCTATCACATGGACAATGCGATCACCGAAAAGACGGCGGCGGCGCTCTACGTGATCTCGCATCACGTGGTCGATTACGGCCTGCTGAACCTCAAGGAATTCGCTGACATTGCCCATGCCAAGGGCGTGCCCGTCATCGTCGATGCCGCATCGGAATATGACCTGCGTATCTTTCTCGAACAGGGTGCTGATATCGTGCTCTATTCGGGCCACAAGTTCCTTGGCGGTCCGACCTCCGGCATCGTGGCGGGAAAGAAAGAACTGGTTCGCAACGCCTTTCTCCAGAACATGGGGATCGGCCGGGGCATGAAGGTTGGCAAGGAAAGTGTCTTCGGCGTCATGGCGGCCCTCGAAGCCTGGGAAAGGCGTGATCACGAGGGCATCCGCGCCCGCGAAACAAGCTATCTGCATCTGTGGCGCGACACGCTGGAGGGACGCCCCGGTGTTCAGGCGCTGATCGAGCCTGATCCGACCAGCAACCCGCTTGACCGTATGCGCGTGATCATCTCGGCGCCAGAGGCTCATATTACCGCCTGGGATCTTGCCGATGCGCTGGCGCGCGGCACGCCGCCGATCATCGTGCGCGATCATGAAGTCGAGCACCGCTATTTCTATCTCGACCCCTGCAACCTGCACCCTGGCCAGGAGACGATCGTTGCCAACCGTCTTGCCGAAGAACTCGACAAGGCGCGAGCTTCGAACGAGATCATCGCCACGCCGCTGGAAAACCGCAGCAAACACCGTTTTGACGGCGCTCTGCGCTGGCCGGATTGATCCGGTCGCTCTCGCTTTGAAAACGAAAAAGGATCCCGCCATGGCCAGCTCACCCGCCCAAAAGATCGATCCCGCACAGCCCGTTCTGTCGGTGGAGAACCTGACGACATCGTTTCTGGTCGATGGCGAGTGGAAACCGGTCGTACGGAATGTTTCGTTTGCGGTTGCCCCCGGTGAAACGGTGGCGATCGTCGGAGAATCCGGCTCCGGCAAGAGCGTTACTTCGCTGTCGATCATGCGGCTGCTGCAGGCCGATACCAGCCGCATCGAAGGCAGTGTCATGCTTGATGGGCGCGATATCCTGAAACTGCCGGAAACCGCGATGCGCAAGGTCCGCGGCAACGATGTCGCGATGATCTTTCAGGAGCCGATGACGAGCCTTAATCCTCTCTTCACCATCGGAGACCAGATCTCCGAGGCACTTCGCTGCCACTCGGCGCTCAGCAAGCGCGATGCCAAGGCCGAAACCATCCGGCTTCTGGAAAAGGTGCGTATTCCCGCCGCTGCTTCCCGTTTTGACGAGTATCCGCACCGGTTTTCCGGCGGCATGCGCCAGCGCGTGATGATCGCCATGGCGCTTGCATCGCGGCCAAAGCTCCTGATTGCTGACGAGCCGACAACGGCGCTTGATGTCACAATCCAGGGGCAGATCCTCGACCTCATCAAGACCCTGCAGGAAGAGGAAGGCACTTCCGTTCTCTTCATCACGCACGACATGGGCGTCGTCGCTGAAATTGCCGACCGGACGGTGGTGATGTATCGCGGCGAACAGGTGGAAACAGGCCCGACAAGCGACATCTTCTTTCGTGCAAAGCACCCTTACACGCGCGCCCTGTTGTCCGCCGTTCCGGTGCTTGGTTCGATGAACGGCAAAGACCGACCGATGCGCTTTCCGATTGTCGATGCGGCGACGGGGATTTCCGACATTCCTGTGGAGACGATCGACACCGTTGCCTCCGGCAAACGTCCGGTGCTGGAAGTCAGGAACCTCACCAAGCGTTTCGACATTCATTCCGGCCTGTTCGGCAGGCTGACCAGCCGCGTTCACGCCGTCGAAAACGTCTCCTTCGATCTGCACGCCGGCGAAACCCTGTCATTGGTGGGCGAATCCGGCTGTGGCAAATCCACCACCGGCCGCGCCATCATGCGCCTGATCGAACCGCAGGCCGGCTCCGTTCGGGTCGACGGCACGGACGTGCTGACGCTGGACAGGAACGGCATGCGCGAGATGCGCAAGACCGTCCAGATGATCTTCCAGGATCCGTTCGCGAGCCTCAATCCGCGCATGCGGATCGGCGCGGCGATCGCCGAGCCCTATCTCGAACACAAGATGGGAACCGAAAAACAGGCACGCGATCTGGTGGCCGATCTGCTGATCAAGGTCGGTCTGACGGCTGACATGGCGTCGCGTTATCCGCATGAGTTTTCCGGCGGGCAGCGCCAGCGCATCTGCATCGCCCGCGCATTGGCGCTCGATCCGAAAGTCATTGTTGCGGACGAAAGCGTCTCGGCGCTCGATGTCTCGATCAAGGCTCAGGTGATCAATCTGCTGCTTGACCTGCAGCAAAGCCTTAATCTTGCCTTCCTGTTCATTTCCCACGACATGGCGGTCGTCGAGCGGGTCAGCCACCGCGTCGCGGTCATGTACCTGGGTGAAATCGTCGAGATCGGCCCGCGCGCGGCAGTTTTCGGCAATCCACAGCATGCCTATACAAAGAAGCTGATCTCGGCGGTCCCGATCCCCAACCCGGACCGGCGCCGCGAGAAGGGCAAGATCAGCAATGACGAGATCAAAAGCCCGCTGCGGTCGGCGGACTATCAGGTCGTGCCGATCGAATATCGTGAAGTGTCGCCGGGGCATCTGGTGGCGAAAACCTAGTTTTCTCAAACGACATGATGATGGCCGGGGGAGTGATCGGACACCCCATGGCCATCATTGATGTCATCGATCGCGTCCCGGCCGGGTGTTCATGCCTCGAAGCGAGCGATCTCGCTACCGGCCTGCAGATAGCTGCCGGCTTCAGTCTTGATCCGGATCGTACCGGCGCGGCGCGCCGTCACCTGGGTTTCCATCTTCATCGCTTCCATGACTGCGATCAGTTCGCCCGCCGCCACCTCTGCGCCGTCTTTCACCTTGAAGGCCTGCAAGGTGCCGGAGATCGGGGCCGTGACACTCAGCACGTCCTCCACTGCGGCGGCAGTGGCCGTGCCGGCACCCGCGTTCGACAGTCCGCCGAGACCAGCGAGCAGAGAGGCGGGAATGGCGAGTTCGTGGCGCTTGCCGTCGATCTCGACATGGGTGCGGATCAGCGATGTGTCCGCTAGCGGGGCAGGGCGGGCTTCCGCTTCAAGCCGGCTGGCAAAATCGGTCTCGATCCAGCGCGTATGGACCTTGAAGCCATTTTCGCCGGTGAAATCGTCTGTTTCGATTGCGGCGCGATGGAACGGCAGAACCGTGGCGATACCTTCGATCCTGAATTCCTTCAGGGCACGCCGCGCCCGCTTCAACGCTTCCTCGCGCGTGGCACCCGTGACGATCAGCTTGGCCATCAGCGAATCGAACGTGCCGGGTATCGTCGAGCCGGAAACGACGCCGCTGTCGAGGCGGATGCCAGGGCCTGAAGGTGCCTCGAATACGGTGATCGTGCCGGGTGTTGGCAGGAAGCCACGGCCTGGATCCTCGGCATTGATACGGAATTCGATTGAGTGGCCCCTGGGTACCGGCGTTTCGGTGACGCGCAGCGGCAGGCCGTCGGCGATACGGAACTGTTCGATAACGAGGTCGATACCTGTCGTTTCCTCGGTCACCGGATGCTCGACCTGCAGGCGTGTGTTGACTTCGAGGAAGGATATCGTGCCATCGACGCCCAGCAGGAACTCGACCGTGCCGGCACCTGAATAGCCGGCGGCGGCGCAGATTCTTTTCGCGGCGTCATGGATCGACTGGCGCTGGGCGTCACTGAGGAAGGGGGCGGGAGCCTCTTCGACGAGCTTCTGGTTGCGCCGCTGCAGTGAACAGTCGCGCGTGCCAAGCACCAGGACGTTGCCATGCTTGTCGGCGATGACCTGCGCTTCGATATGGCGCGGACGGTCGAGAAAGCGCTCAAGAAAGCATTCGCCACGGCCGAAGGCGGCCTTGGCCTCGCGCACGGCCGATTCGTAGAGCTCGGCGATCTCTTCCATTTTCCAGGCGACCTTCAGTCCCCGGCCGCCGCCGCCATGGGCAGCCTTGATCGCGACGGGCAGGCCGAATTTTTCAGCAAAGGCGATGACTTCCGCAGCCGTCTCGACCGGACCGTCGCTGCCAGCAACCAGCGGTGCACCGACGCTTGTGGCGATCCTGCGGGCCTCGACCTTATCGCCGAGCGCTTCGATGACGTGTGGATCGGGGCCGATCCAGACCAGGCCGGCATCGATCACGGCGCGGGCAAATTCCGCCCGCTCGGAGAGGAAGCCATAGCCGGGATGAACGGCATCCGCACCGGAGCGCTTGGCGATGCCGATCAGCTTCTCGATGTCGAGATAGGTTTCTGCCGGTTGGGCGCCGGAAAGGCCATACGCTTCGTCGGCGAGCTTGACGAACAGGGCGTCCATATCCGGATCGGCGTAGACAGCAACGGATTGCAGGCCGTGGTCGCGGCAGGCGCGGATGATACGCACGGCGATTTCGCCGCGATTGGCGATCAGGACTTTTTGCATAAATGTCTCCTCATTGTTTTCATCGGCCAACGTCTGCGATGTCAGCTCTTGGAGGGCTGGATATCGGCGAAGGTCGTGACTGGCCGGAAGCGTATGCGGGCGTTGACCGGGATCTGCCCGGCAAGATCGAGATGGTATTCGGCCACCGTGCCAATGACGGGATAGCCGCCGGTCAGCGGATGGTCGGCGAGAAACAGCACCGGCTGGCCGCTATGCGGCACCTGGATTGCGCCCGTGGCGGTGCCTTCGCTCGGCAGTTCTGCCTTGTCCTTGCGTTCGAGCGCTTGGTCGCCGGAAAGGCGAATGCCGACGCGGTTTGATTGCGGCGTCACCGTCCAGAGCTGTTCGGACAGCGCCGCAAGCCCGGCTTCGGTGAACCAGTCGCTGCGTGGTCCCATGATTACATCGAGCGTGACGATCTCGCCCGAGGCTGGATGGTCGAAGGCAGGCGTTTCATCGAGCGAAACGGACGACAGCCCCTTGGTTTCGGCATTGACGGCCAGTACTGCGCCTGTGGTGACGGGATCGGGACCGACGACGGCAAGCGTATCGGTGGACATGCTCCCCAGCACCGGGCTGACGGCAAATCCGCCGCGCACGGCAAGATAGGTCCGCATGCCGGCGGGCGCCTGCCCGAGCGTCACGACGTCACCGGCCTCAAGCGCGATTGAACGATATGTCTGAGCGCTGACCGCGCGGCCGGACGCATCACGGATGCTGACGGGGCAGGGCGCGCCGGTGAGCGCGATGACGGCGCGGCCGGAGACCTCGAACGAGAAACCGCCCAGGATAATTTCAAGACAGGCCATGTCAGCGGGGTTGCCGGCCACGCGGTTTGCGGCCTTCAGTGCAGCCTGATCAAGCGCGCCGGAGGCGGAAACGCCCTGTCCTGTCTGGCCGAAGCGGCCGAGATCCTGAAAGAGCGCCGGCATCGGCGCTGCGAGAACGTTCAGCGTCACGGCATCCTTGTCGTTTCCGGCAGCCTTGACATCCGCAATCCTGGCTGTTCGCTGGACGGCTGGCACGGTTTTCTTGGCCAGATCGACGAACCGCACGCGGTATCCCGGCTGGAACAGGGCCGGTGGATCGCGCGACAGGTCCCACATCTTTTCCGGCGTCGTGCCGATGATCTGCCAGCCACCCGGGCTAGCCTGCGGATAGACGCCGCTGAATGCCCCTGCCAGCGCGACCGAGCCTGCGGGGATCTTCGTGCGCGGGCTCTGGCGGCGCGGCACCTGCAGAGCCGGATCGCCGCCGACGAGGTAGCCGAAGCCCGGTGCAAAGCCACAAAAGGCGACGGTAAATTCGCTGTCGGTGTGGCGGCGGATAACCTCTTCGACCGACAGGCCGGTCAGGCCCGCGACATCGGCCAGATCCTCGCCGTTATACGTGACAGGGATTTCGACGAGTTTGTCGGATGGCGCGATGCGGGCCGAGAGATCGCGGGTGACGATCCTGGCAGCCAGTGTTTCTGCGGTCAGCTTTTCCGGCCGGAAACGGATCATCAGCGTGCGGGCGGCAGGCACCATATCGGTGACGCCCTCAACCGGTTCTGCTTCAAGCGACGCAAACAGCGCCAGCGTCTCATCGAGATCGGCGAGTTCGACGGTAAGGGTCGTCAGGCTGACAGGCAGAAATCGCATCGGAACCTCAGGCGTGGTATGCTGAATCGGGAATATCGGTGATGAACATGTGCCCCGGCGCATGGGTAATGGCAAATGGCACACCCGACGCCATGACGGCAGCCTGGGGCGTGACGCCGCAAGCCCAGAACACCGGCACTTCGCCGGGCTCGACGCGAACGGCATCGCCAAATTCCGGCTTTGACAGATCCTTGATGCCAATCTCTTCCGGTGCTCCGATATGGACGGGAGCGCCGTGTACGGACGGGAAACGGCCGGAGATCGTCGCAGCGTCGGCGACGCGCGAGGCGGGGATCGGCCGCATGGAGACGACCATATTGCCATGCAGGCGTCCGGCCGGACGGCACGGCGTGCTGGTCAGATACATCGGCACATTGGACTTGTCGGTAATGTGGCGGATCTCGATACCGGCTTCGGCCATCGGCGTTTCGAAGGTGAAGCTGCACCCGATCAGGAAGCTGACGAGATCGGAGTGCTCGGCCCAGGCGGCGGTCGCATCCGCCGTCTCTTCGGAAAGCTTGCCATTGCGCCAGATGCGATAGAGCGGCAGGTCCTTGCGCAGATCGGCCCCCGGGGCGAGCATGGTCGCGTACGAGCCGGGATCGGACACGTCAAGAACCGGGCAGGCCTTGGGGTTGCGCTGGGCATAGAGCAGGAAATCGAAGGCCCAATCGCGCGGCAAGACGATCATGTTGGCCTGGGTGAAGCCCGGCGCGACGCCGGACGTCGGCTCGATGCTGCCGGCCCGATACCGTTCGCGGGCGACGCGGGCCGGTGCCGTGTTGACGTGGCGAAGATGGTCTATTGCGATCATGGTCTCTCCTCCAAAACGTCGATCAGGCAGGCAGGAACGAACGGATGGCAATACCGTCCGCCTCGAAGGCGCGGCGGATTTCCTGGGCAATGGCCACGGCACCCGGGCTGTCGCCATGCACGCAGATCGACTGGGCATCGATCTTGATGGTGGACCCGTCGATCGCCTCGAGCGTGCCTTCGCGGGCAAGCTGCAGCATGCGGCGGGCGATCAACTGGGTGTCGTGCAGTACGGCACCCGGGTCGCGGCGCGAGACCAGCTGGCCATCCGGTGTATAGGCGCGGTCGGCAAAGGCTTCGGCGACAACGTTGAGGCCCGAGTTGCGGGCGAGGTCGAGGATCGGCGCATTGGCGAGCCCCATCAGCGTCAGCTCGGGATCGATGGCCTTGATGCCGTCGATCACCGCTTGACCCTGTTTCGGGTCATTTGCGATGCGGTTGTAGAGTGCGCCGTGCGGCTTGACATAACCGACGGTAACGCCGGCGGCTGCCGCAATGCCTTTCAGCGCGCCGATCTGGTAGATGACGTCGGCGATGAGTTCGCCGCTCGTCACATCCATGTCGCGCCGGCCGAAGCCGACGCGATCGGGATAGGAGACGTGCGCCCCGATGGAAACACCCTTCGCGGCGGCCGCCTTCACGGTCTTCCAGATGCCTGCAGGGTCGCCAGCATGGAAGCCGCAGGCCACATTGGCGCTGGAGACGATGGCAAGCATCGCCGTATCATCGCCCATGCTCCAGGCGCCATAGCTTTCACCGAGATCGCTGTTCAGATCGATGGCAGTCATGTTTTATCCTCCTCAGGCGGCGGGCGACAGCAGGGCGAAAATCGGGCCGATCGACTTGTAGCCCATGTACCAGGTGAGCACGCAAGCCAGAACGCCCAGCACCAGCAGCCAGCGCGGATAGCGATAGCCGGACATCAGGTCGGACCGTGCCCAAGCCGCATAGATGAAGATCGAAAGGCCGATCGGTAGAATGAGGCCATTCAGTCCGCCAACGAAGATCAGCATCTGCGCCGGTGGCGTCGTGATGACCACATAGAAGAACAGCGACACTGCGATGAAGATGACCGTCGCGATGTTGCGGGCGCGTTCGGTGACGTCCTTTTTGAAGACCGTAATGAAGGACACCGAGGTATAGGCGGCGCCAATCACCGACGTAATGGCTGCAAACCACAGGACGGCACCGAAGATGCGGTAGCCGACATCGCCTGCAGCTGCCTGGAAGGCCTGGGCGGCTGGGTTGGCGCCCTTGCCGGAAACATCAATGACGACGCCGCTGGCCACCACGCCGAGAATGGCAAGGAAGAGCACATAACGCATCAGGCCGGTGACGGCGATGCCGGTGAGTGCCGCGCGGTTGACGGCGCCGAGGTTCTCTATGCCAACAGTGCCCTTGTCGAGCAGACGATGTGCGCCGGAATACGTGATGTAGCCGCCGACCGTGCCGCCGACGATGGTGGTGATCGTGGCGAAATCGATGGTGGAGGGCAGAAAGGTCTGGAACAACGCATCGCCGACCGGTGGGGCGGAGACGATTGCTACATACAGCGTAAGAAGGATCATTAGCACGCCGGCCACGACGATCAGCCGGTCAATGGCGACGCCTGCGCGCTTTGAGCTGAAGATGCCGATAGCGATCAGTGCGCTGATCGCGCCACCCCATTTCGGATCGAGACCGAGCATGGCGTTGAGGCCGAGACCCGAGCCGCCGATATTGCCGATATTGAAGAACAGGCCCCCGACGATGACGAGGACTGCCAGCAGGTAACCGGTGCCCGGAATGGCTGCGTTCGCAATGTCGGATGCGCGCATTCTGGTGAGCGTCACGATCCGCCAGATGTTCAGCTGTACGATGAAATCGATGAGAATGGAGGCGAGGATCGCGAAGGCGAAGGCCGAGCCAAGTTTGGTTGTGAAGGTGGCCGTCTGTGTGATGAAGCCCGGGCCGATGGCCGAGGTTGCCATCAGGAAGATCGCGGCAGTCAGCGCGGCACGGCGCGACTTGAGCGACATTCCTGTGGGGCTGCCGTTTCCGGCCGGTTTGATTTGCTGTTCCATGTCACCCTCTTTCTCTGTTCCCAATTGCCTTGGGCTGAGTTGAATATCAACCGGCTTAAAGTCGCTGTGTTTCACAATTCTGTCAATATTGTTCAACGATTTTATTCTATCGTTCTACTAAATTGTTCAAATGTTGAGCAATTTGACACTTCTTGGCACACAGAACTGCCACATTGCCGACATTTTCTGTTGGGTTTTATGACGGTAGTTGCGTCGCTGACCTCCCGCTCACGCAGATCAAGGTGGTCTGTTATGCTGCTTTAATGCCCGTGTCATGGCCCGGTCTGGGTGACGATGTTTGATAACGTCGTGGTTTGCCTGCCACATTGTCTGTCTCTTGGTTCCCAAGGTGAGCGAACCGGTATATCGATGCGCACAGGGGGCGGATGTTTCATTCGCCTCCATGCATGGGGGGCTTTGATGGCTGAGCAGGATACCACATCGGCGCTGGCGCCACGGCTTGCGGAAGAGATTCGCGACAAACTGATCGCGGGCGAACTGAAACCCGGTCAGCGATTATCGGAAGCAGCGCTCAGCGACGGCCTGGACGTGTCGCGCAATTCGCTGCGCGAAGCGTTTCGGCTTCTGACCAAGGAAGGCCTTCTGCGGCATGAGCCCAACCGCGGCGTCTTCGTCGCAACGCCCAGCATGTCGTCGATCATGGATATCTACCGGGTGCGTCGCATGGTCGAATGCCAGGCTGTTGCCAAGGCCTATCCCAATCATCCAGCAGTTGCCCGCATGCGCGCGGCCGTCACGCGCGCCAAGGTCGCACGTGACGCCAAGGCCTGGGGTACGGTTGGCAGCGAGAACATGGTGTTTCATGCCGCTATCGTCGATCTTGCCGACAGCCAGCGGCTGAACGCCTTCTACGCTCAAATCGCCGCCGAACTGCGGCTGAGCTTCGGCTTGCTCGACGATCCGGAACTGTTGCACGCCCCTTATGTCGACTTGAACGCCGCGATCCTTGAAAAACTCGAGGCGGGCATGACCGCTGAGGCTGCCGCGGCTCTGGAAGCTTATCTCGCCCAGTCCGAGCGGACCGTCCTTGCCGCCTTCTCGCGCATCGATCCGTCGAACGGTGTAAAATAGCCGGCACATCCCGTGCCCGCAGCTCGATGCGTTCAACTGCCCGCGTCTCAAAGACGCCAGCGATCGGTCCTGCAGCGGCCGCTGGTTTAGGCGGTTTGCCGCTATCGGCTAACCCGTACGGTTCAAGGCCGGCAGGGCACCACAGCAAAGGCCGCTGGTAGGAAGGCGCTGTCGAAGACATGCGCCCGGACGCAATCTGTCAAAGCTCCCTGGATTGTCGATGAGGCGCCTGGGCGAGGCTGCCGGCGCGGAAGAGACGTCCACCATCGTTGCAATCGACGGCTCGGTCAAGGGTGACCGGCGCGGCAGCGACAGGGTTGGCCGCTTGGCTAAAGCCTGTCCCATCGTCGGGGCTCAGGCGCCTATCAAAACGGGGTGCATATGGAGATAGCGTGCGACCTTGCGCTTGGATTGAATGTCGCTCCAGACTGCCTCGACCTGCGCGGCCGACAGGGACGTGGCGGCGCCGATCTCTGCCGCAGCAATGCTGTTTTCCAGGCCGTAGAGGCAGATATCCATTTTGGCATAGGGCAGCGCGAAGTAGAATTCTTCCTGTGTCTGGGCCAGTGAGTAGGTGTCCGTGGTTGGTGGACGCGCGCGCACCTCGGCAGGCACGCCCAGGTAGGTGGCAAGCTGGTAGACCTGCGACTTGTACAGGTGGGCAATCGGCTTGATGTCGGCGGCGCCATCGCCGTTTTTCACAAAGAAGCCTTGATCATACTCAAGCCGGTTCGGCGTGCCGATCACCGCAAAGTTAAGCCGGTCGGCGTGATAATACTCCAGCTGCTTGCGCGTGCGCTGCTTCATGTTGGTCGCGGCAACGATTCCGAGATAGACCTGTGCCGGGAGACGGAGCTTGATCGTTTCGCCTTGCGGCGATTGGACGACCAGTGACGAAATATTGTAACCACCCGTCGTCAGCGCGTTGTCGAAGACGATCTTGGATGCCCATCCTCGACCATACTCGGGTACCACCTGGCGAATGAAATCATCGCGCCGCGCGTAGCAGCCCATCGCGGCTAGGGACGGCCCGATATCTTCGATAACGCTCTCGAGGCCAAAGGTTTCGGCGACGCTCCTGCCGAGCCTCAGACTATCGGGATCAGAATCGTTTTCCGGCATGAACAGGCCGAAGACATTTTTCGGGCCGAGCGCACGCACAGCCAGAGCCGCGCAGACACTGGAATCGATCCCTCCGGATATTCCAAGCACCAGCCCGCGCTTGCGCAGGTCGACGCGCAGTTTTTCGCGAATTTCCTTGACGATGCGATCGGTCTCGGCGGCGGCGTCGAGTTCAAGTGCAGTGGCGGAAAAGGAAACGGTCACGGGGCAGATCCTGTTTGTTCGGACATTTCGGCAGCAAGTCTCGCGCTGAGCTTGCCAGTATCGGTCTTTGGAAGCGAGGCATGGAATTCAACGGATTTCGGCACCATGAAGTCTTCAAGATGCCGGGCGCAATGGCGTATAACGTCACGCTCTGTCAGGGCCGACGTGGTGGACACAACGAGGGCCTTGATGGCCTGACCCAGAATCGGGTCTGCAACACCGAAGACGATGGCTTCGGCGATGCCGGGCAAACGGTGAAGTGCGGCTTCGACCTCTTTCGGTGCGACCTTTTCGCCGCGTGATTTGATGATGTCATCCTTGCGGGCAAGGAAGGTGAGGAAGCCGTCAGCGTCCGCTTGAAACAGGTCGCCGGTATGGAGACGCAGCTCTCCTGATTTCGGGTCCGGCCGCAAGACGCAGCTGGTCGCCTGCGGGTTCTCCCAGTAACCGCGCATCAGATGCGGTCCGTAGACGACCAGCTCGCCCGTCACTCCGGGGCTGGCGTTGTCTCCGGCGTCATCGACGACAACGACCCGCGTGCCTGGGATGGCGATCCCGACAGAACCGGGACGGCAGTCAAGTTCGTCTGGCGGCAACCAGGTGGCACGGGTGCACTCGGTCTGCCCATACATGGAATAGAAACGCACGTGCGGCAGCAATTCCCGAAGTCGGGCGAGATGGGTGACAGGCAAGGCCGCCGCGGCATTGGTCAGATAACGCAGACTGGTAAAAAGCGCCGGGTCGAGGTCGCGCATCTGCAGCATCATCGCAACCATCGACGGTACAAGAGGGAAACCGGTGACATTCTCGTCGCGGATGCGTTCGAAGATGGCATAGGGAAAGGCGAAGGACTTTTCGATCACCAGCGTCGCACCGAGGCGCACGCTCATTAGCAACTGATAGAGCCCGTAACCGAAAGCCATCGGCAGCACGGTGAGGATGATGTCACCGGCCCTGCCGTCCAGATAGGATATGATCGAACCGGCGGCAGCATCCATGCTGCGATGTGTCATCATCACGCCCTTTGGCTCCCCAGTCGAACCGGACGTGTAAATGATCATCGCCAGGTCATCAGCGGTTTGGCTGGCCGGGGCAGCAGGCGCTGTATCGACCGCAAGCAAAGCATTGAAATCCAGCACGCCCGGTGTCGGATCATAGGGTGGCGTCAGTGTGATTTTCGGAGATACAGCCATCCCCGCGACCGCTTCCGTTACAACGCTCGCGAGCTTGCCCTGAGCGAGAATCGCGACCGGGCGGCAATTCCTGATGACGAACGCAAGGCGCCCAGACTTGGTCGAGGCATTGATGGGGCAGAGAACGCCGCCGGCTTTCCACACCGCGAAGATCGAAATGGCTGCCTCAAGGCTGTTTTCCATGAAGACGAGCACCCGGTCGCCCTGCTTGACGCCTTCTTTCACCAGGTATGTCGCAAGCCGATCGGAGAGACTGGAAAATTCGCCATAGCTTACGCGCTTCCCCCCGGCAACGACCGCGATCTTGCCGCCGCTTGCGAGGCTACTGTTGCGAAGATAGTCATCAATGCGCATCGCCGGATACCCCTGGGGCGTGTCAACTTACCTGTTTGCGAGCGACGAAGGCGGCAATCTTGCCGATTGTATCGAGATTGGCCGGAACGATATCGGCATCCGCGATCTTCACTGCAAACCGTTCTTCGAGAAAACCGACCAGCTCGAGAATGCCGGTGGAATCCACCAGGTCATTGTCGATCAGCGACATGTCGTCCGATAGGGCCTGGCTGTCATCACCGAACAGGAAACTCTCGATGATGAAAGTGCGGATATCGGTATGGATACCGTCGGTCATAGGCAGAAGTCCTCTTGAATGTGCTGTTTTGTTTGGGCGGTTGCGGGAAACTCCGCTAGCCAGACTTGTGTCGATAGAATGCCCATGAAGGCGCTGTTGTCGCGGAAACTTGCCGCCTGCCCACCCAGAACCTTGTCTTTCAGCTTGCCGACGGTTGCCGGATTGAACAGACCCCCCTGCGAAAGCGCGTGCGGTGCGAGCGCGTTATCCAGATAGGCAGGGACCGGGCGGGTTGCGAACGACTGGGCGTCCGGCGCCCGGTAGGGCTGTTTGGCGCGGTCGATCACCGCTTCTGGAACGAGGCCCCGTGCTGCTTCCTTCAGGATTTGCTTTTCCCGAAGGCCCCGCAGCTTCAAGTCTGGCGGAAGACGGGAGGCAAAGCCGACAACGCGGTGATCGAGAAAGGGAAAGCGGCCCTCGACGCTGTTGGCCATCATCACCCGGTCACCCTGACTGGAGAGAATATAACCGGGCAACAGAAATGTGGTTTCCAGATATTGAGCTTGGTGAAGCGGGTGCCAGCGCTGAAAATCGGCAGGTAGCTGCGCCGCAAGATCGGCCGCTGCATCGTAGTCACCCAGCATTGCCTTCAAGTCGGCGGAGTAGAAGATTTTGGCTGCTGCAGTCGACCGGAAACGGGGGCGATGCGAAAACAGCGGATCATCCACCGCATCGGCACCTGTGCCAAAGAACCGCGCGAGATAGTCCGGTGTTTGCTGTTGCAGTCCGGGCAGATAGGGATAGAGGCGCTGGAACAGCTTCGGACGCCGCAGCGATTGGGGCTGGCGGCCGCAGAAGCGGCGAACTTTGGCCTCGCGGAAAATATCGTAGCCGGCAAAAAGCTCATCGGCGCCTTCGCCTGTCAGCACCACTTTCACGCCGCTCTCACCCACCAGCTTCGACAGAATCTGAAGCGGAACTGGTGCCGCGCGCAGCACCGGCTGTTCAATGTGCCGGACAACATCCGGAAAGAGACTGGCAATGTCGCCTTGGCTGCATCGGATGGAGGAGTGCGTCACCCCCAGGGCTTTGGCCATCAACGCCTGCCAGTGACTTTCGTCGTGCTCGTGGGTCTCGAAAGCCACGGAAAATGTCTGCAAGCGATCGGGGACCGCACGGGCGGCAAGGGCCGAGATCAGCGACGAATCCAGCCCGCCCGACAGATAGGAGCCGACGGGGACATCGGCCCGCAACCGCAGTCGCGTGGCATCATCAAGCAACGACCGCAACTCCCCGGCGGGATCGGCAGGGGCCTCCTCGGTGCCGCGATCGGCAAATTGCAGTTTCCACCACGGCCTTATCGTCCGCTGCCTGCCTTCGCACAGCATCATATGGCCCGGTGGAAGCTCGAGAATATTGCGGAAAGCCGTCCTCGGCGGGATCGGTGTCCAGAGGGTGAAAATCTGATCAAGGGCAATCGGGTCGATGTCCGCCCGCACACCCGGCGCCTGGAGCAGTGCCTTGATTTCTGACGCGAAGAAGAGGGTCGTATCTTGTTCGGTGTAGAAGAGTGGCCGGACGCCCATGCGGTCGCGTGCCAGCATCAGCCGCTTCCTTCGGCTGTCCCACAGCGCGAAGGCGAAGTCGCCGTTGAGCTCATTGAGGCAGTCGGGACCGAGTTCCTCATAAAGATGCAGGATCACTTCCGTATCGGAATCTGTGCGGAAACGCCGGCCCTGCGCAATGAGGGCTTCGCGAAGTTCCACATAGTTGAAGATCTCACCATTGTAGGAAATGACCAGCGCGCCATTGTCATGGCTCATCGGCTGCTGACCGTCGGCAAGCCCGACGATCGAAAGCCGCTTGTGGGCTAACCCCACGCCATCGGCTCTGGAGATGCCCTGTTCGTCTGGTCCGCGATAGGGCATTTCTCCGGCCATACGGCGCAAGAGAGCTGTTGCCTCATCCGGGTGCACGCCTGTTCCGAGATATCCTGCAATGCCACACATTCGCTCGCCCCGCCCTCAATCAAACCGGTCGCCAATAAGGCGTGTCCAGCCTTCGCCGGCAAACCCGTTGAGGAAAGCATGACCGGTAGTGACCGCTTCGATCAGCTCCGGCCGGCGCGAATGAACCACGGTGGACGATGCGTGAACGAATGCGAATTTCCGTCCGAGCATGGCTTCAAGCAAAGCCGGTTGCGTGCGTCCGCGCATTGCGGCCATGCCTCGCTCCTCAGCGTGTTTCAGCAACCGGTCGATGACTGTCGCTTCCTGTCCGGCCAGGGCGATAATCTGCACGACGCGGCCAATCCGCCCGGGATCGCCGTAATAGATGAAAAGGCCAATTGGTTTCCCCGATCCCGTCCGGACAATCCTCAACACCCGCTCGCCGTGCACTGCCTTGGTGCGCGCGTGAATCATCATCGCTTCAAGCTGTTGGGGGGTCCATTGCGGCCGCAGCGCAAAGGACGCCAGAAGGGTCGGTATCAAGGCGGCGGATTCCGTCTCGCTTGCCTCCGTGTCGGTAAATGCGTCAGCCTTGCCCGCAAGTGGAAGATAGTGAGACCATGTCTGGCGAGCGCGGCTCCGCCTTCCCAACGTGTCGAAGGGCGATACAAGCGGTTTGAGAAAGCGCAGGGGGGCAAAACGGCCGGCTCCGACTTCAAGCACGAAGGAGGCTGGCCTCATGACGCGAAGCCATTCCAGGCTGTAGGGCGCAGCGACAGTTGCCCGCATCTTGCGCCACATGGTGGTGGAGATATCATTGGATGTCTCGCTGAAGGACAGATCCTGAGGGCCAGACAGGACCTCCCGCAACAATCGGGCTCCGGCGAAGGGATCTTCTTCATGCGCCTCCACCATGAAGCTTCCGCAGGTCGCCGCACGCACGTGCTCTCCGCGCAATTCCATCCGTAGCGGCAGGACGCCCATGAAACCGGATACGCGGCCATCGCTGCGGACGTGCACCTTCGAAGCAAGGTCCGGATCGAAGTCCGGCGCGTCCAGGAATATTGATTTTAGATAGGATGGAAGTGAAGGCGTGGCCGGAATACTGTTCTTGCGCAAAACCACCCGGAACATGTCGGCGACAGCGGGAAGATCATGTTCCTGGAGGGGCCGGATTTCCGACATTTTGACCAACCCAAAAGGCAAAAGGTCTCCCAGCTCATCCGGGAGGAACCTTGCTTTGACAGGGTTATCAGAAGAAAAACAAAAAAATCGTGAACTATACTGAGTTTCGGTCCATTCGACGGGCGCTTTCAGCAGTATTAGTGAGGTCTTATAGTTGCGTTGAAGGCGGGTGTCTTCAAGAAATGCCGCATGTATGATGCAAAAGAGCGCCGGACGGTGGGCCGGTTTCACACGTGCCACGTTAGCGGAGGCGGCACGTGTTTTTGGCAAAGTGGACGGACACTTGAGGTGTGCTCATGCCTCGTAGATTAATGGGCGGCACGGCAAGCCGGAGCGCTGCGCCGGCACCAGACGACCTGTTTGCGCGTTCATAGTGCGCCGCGAAGCCTAGAAAGATCTGCTAGGCTGCGAGGTATTTCTTCAGGAAGGCCCGGGTGCGATCCTGGGTCGGGGCGCGGAAGATTTCGCTTGGCGGCCCTTCTTCGACGACGACGCCGCCGTCCATGAACAGGACGCGGTCGGCGACTTCGCCGGCAAAGCGCATCTCGTGCGTGACGATCAGCATGGTCATGTGCTCGGCAGCCAGTTGCTTCATCACCGCGTTGACCTCATCGACCAGTTCGGGATCGAGCGCAGACGTCGCTTCATCGAACAGCATCACCTTCGGCTGCATGGCAAGCGCCCGGGCGATAGCAACGCGCTGCTTCTGGCCACCGGATAGCCGCGACGGATATGCATCGACCTTCTCCGCCAGCCCGACCTTCGACAACAGCTCGACGGCAAGTTCACGGGCCGCCTTCTTGGCCATGCCCTTGAGAATGACCGGACCCATGGTGATGTTTTCGAGCACTGTCAGATGCGGGAACAGGTTGAAGTGCTGGAACACCATGCCCATCTGCTGGCGCACTGCGTTGATATGACGCTCGAATGCAGCGCCGCGCAGCGGTTGGTTGACCTGTACCCCATCAAGCCAGATCTCGCCGCCGTTCAGCGTTTCAAGGTGGTTGATCGAGCGCAGAAGCGTGCTTTTGCCCGAACCGCTTGGGCCGATAATGGCGACGATCTGGCCGCGCGTGACGGATAGATCGATACCCTTGAGCACTTCCAAGGCGCCATAGGCCTTGCGGGCGCCCTTTACCTCGACCATTGGCCGCTGGACGGTCATCGGGATACCTCCACTTGTTTTTCGACCTGCCGCAAACCGGTTTCAAGGACGAGATTGAGTATGTAATACAGTGCTGCCACCGTGATGTAGAACTCGAATGGCCGGAACGTTTCGCTGATTGCCAGCTGGGCCGAATGCACGAGTTCGGCGATGCCGATGATCGAAACCAGCGACGATTCCTTCAAAAGCACAATCAGGTTGTTGCCGATCGCGGGCAGGGTGTTGCGCACGGCCTGCGGAATGACGATGTAGCGCAGCGTCTGCAGCCGGCCAAAACCGATGCTGCGCGCCCCTTCCGTCTGCCCGACATCGACAGAGATGATACCTGCCCGCATGACATCGGCATTGTAGACGGCAAAGTGAAGTCCAAGACCAATGATGCCCGCAGCAAGCGCCGGGACGTTGATGCCGATCTGGGAAAGGCCGAAATAGATCAGGAACAGCTGCAACAGCAGCGGCGTTCCCATGAACAGCCACATGAAGAAGCGGATCGGATAGGCAATCACCTTCGGCGCATAGAGCACCGCGACGGCAAAGAAGATGCCGAAGAAGAAGCTGATGATGGCTCCGCTGACCGTCAGGACCACCGTCCACCACACGCCCAGAAGAAGGATGTCGGTATAGGGCGTGACGACGCTGAAATCGAGACCTTGCATGTTGCGCCCTGCCTCAGTTGATTGCGTAGCGGCGGTCGAGACCATCGACCGCGCGCGACACCGCATAAATGATGATCATGTACAGCAGGGCGGCAATGCCGAATATTTCGAACGGCTTGTAGGTGGAGCCGATGAAACGTTGCGCCGTATAGGTGAGCTCGACGACCGAGATCGTCGAGACCAGCGCCGAACCCTTGATCAGGCCGATGGCGTTGACGCCGAGCGGACGGATCATCAGGCGCGCGGCCTGCGGCAGGACCACCAGACGCAGGGTCTGAAGCTTGCTGAAGCCGATCGTGCGTGCCGCCTCCACCTGGCCGCGCTCGACGCCAAGGATGCCGCCACGAATGGATTCAGCCATATAGGCGCCGATATTCAGCCCGAGACCGATCACGCCGGCAGCAAAAGGATCGAGATTGATACCGATTTGTGGGCCGCCGAAATAAAGGACGAACAGTTGGATCAGGCAGGGTGTGCCGCGAAACACGCTGACATAAAAACTTCCGAATGCCCTCAAAGCAAACGAGCCCGACATCTTCGCCGAAGCGATAACGGCTGCGACCACAAGGCCGAGCAGCAATGATAGCACCGATATCTGCACGGTGACCCAAGCGGCTTCCACAAAGAACGGGAAGACGCGCAGCATCAGCGGGAAATCCATGGGAAAACTCCGGGAGAGGCCTGCGGACGGCATTTGGCCGGCTTATCCCAGCCGGCCAAATCCTTCTGGCTATCGATCGATCAGCGGATGTCGCTGCCGACCCATTCCATGGCGATCTTCTCGTAGGAGCCGTCCGCCATCATCTCGTCAAGTGCCTTCTGCATTGCAGCTTTAAGCTCCGGATTGTTCTTGCGGATGGCGATGCCGATGGCAACGCTGCCACCGTCTATGTCAGGCGTTTCAAGACGGCGGACTTTTTCGCCGGTTTCCTTGACGGCAACCATCACCGGGATGTTGTCGACGACGATGGCATCGACGCGGCCGGACTTTAGTTCCATCAGCAGCTCGGGCAGGCCCTTGTAAGTGCGCACGTCCCAGCCACCCTGTTCGCGGGCCCATTTCTCATGCGTTTCGCCAAGCGTGACGCCGAGCGTCTTGCCCTTCAATTCGTCCAGTTTCCGGACTGTCGAGGCTTCGTTGACAAAGACCGCCCGGCCGGCATGGTAGTACGGGCCGACGAAATCAACAACCTTCTCGCGCTCCGGGGTAATGGTCATGGAGCCGACGACCGTGTCGAACTTGTTGGCGAGCAGGCCGGCGATGATGCCGTCCCAGGCCGTGGTAACGAGCGTACCCTTGACGCCGACGCGCTCGGCGATCGCCGTTCCGATCGAGGCATCGAACCCGACGACTTCGTTCTTCTCGTTGACGAAATTGAACGGCGGGTACTGGCCGGACATGGCGATGCGGATTTCACCGGAGGACTTGATCGCCTCAAGATCGTCGGCGCTCGCCGAAAAAGCGGTAAAGCTGGCAGCAAGGGCCAGTGTGGCGGCCAGAAGGCCTGAAATAAGTGTCTTCATGTTGCTGTTTTCCTCTGGATGAAAGCGCATTCTCTGTCGCTTGGGGTACGCGTAGACGCGCCTTCCGGACTTGATGATTGCCTTTGTGCTATTATTGCGCAAATAGATAATGAAAATAGAAGGCATAGATTTCAGGAATGATACCATCGCGATCCGAAAGGCTGGTCTGGGAACTTGACTGGAATCTCCTGCGAACCTTCGTGGTTATCGCCGAAGTCAAAAGCATCACCCGCGCCGCCGAGCAGCTCAACCTCAAGCAACCGAGCGTCAGCAATGCCCTGCGCCGGCTGGAAGATCGGGTTGGCCGGCGACTGGTTGAGCGTGATGCCACCCGGTTTGAGCTGACCGATGTTGGCCAATTGCTCTATGAGCAGAGCATCGAGGTGTTCGGCACCATTTCGCAACTTCCGCAGCTGGTGCGCGGCGTTGGCGACGACGTCACCGGCCATGTCACGATCGCTGTCGCCAGCCATGTTGTCTCGCCGATCTTCGACAAGGCACTGACGGCGTTTCATCGCACCCACCCGCGCGCTACTATCACGATATCCGTTGCGACAAGCGGCGAGGTTACCCGTCAGGTGCGGGAGAAGCGCGCGTCGCTTGGGCTTTGCCTTGTCAGCAACCGCGATGCCGCCCTTGATTACACCATGGTGTACCGGGAATTCTTCGGTTTCTTCTGCGGCCCAGATCACCGCTTCTTCGGACGGCAGGACTTGAAGCTTGCCGATTTGAAGGGCGAGCCTTCCGTCTCGTTCCACACGGACAATGTTGCAGACGTGCTGCGGCCTGTGGCCCTTTTGCGCAGCGAGGCGAAGCTTTCCAGCAATGTGGTCGGGGTATCGTCAAGCCTTGAGGAGGTGCGGCGTATGATCGTGGCAGGGCTTGGTATCGGCCCGCTCCCGGTTCACGTCGCCAAGCGCGATGTGCAAGATGGCTTGCTTTGGCGGCTTCCACCTTATGAGACGCCGCCCGCGATCGACGTTTTCCTGCTGGTAAACCCCGAAAAGATCATCAACCGCGCGGAGAAGGCGCTGATGACCGGTATCCAGTCCGCAATCGCCGAAACGCCGCTGGATCAGCGCATCTATGGCGCTTAGCCCGCGCTGTTTTCGTTGGCCGCTGCCTCGGCCTGCAGCGCCTCGGCGCGCGTGCGTATGTCGGCGTCGATTGCAACGGCGACCCGCCCGACTAGATCGAACCGGACGCTGACCGTTCTGTTGACTGCGTGAACCACACCGTCCAGCGATCCGGACATGATCTGCTCAAACGTCACCGAACTGCGGCCGGCCTTAATCACGCGAGAATGTATTGTCAGCAGCGCGCCAGCCTTGGTCTCATGCTTGTACTCGACCTCGGAGCGAACATCGGCCCAGCCGCGGCTTGTATCGGCATGACAGTCTACACCAGCAATGTGACCAAGAAGCTGGAAGCTTGCATCGTCGAACATCGCGGCATAGTGGCGAACGTTCATATGGCCCATGATGTCGCACATCCACGGATGGGCAACACCGACATAAGTGACAAGCGATTGACCCGACATGTATTTCCTCCGCGCCCCTCGCCGAACGGCAGTTCCTCGTTGTTGGCGCGACGAACGCTTAGCGCAACCATTGGAGGCCTGCAACACGTCACCGGACGAGATACGACAGCTGCGAGCGCCCTTTTCGACAGAAGCCACAGCCGCCTGCATTTGAATATCTGCTCAGTTTCTTCGCGTGTAGAACATGGTTCCTGTTCAAGCGTGTGCGCTGAATAATGTGCTAGGTCGGGAATTGGTGGGGGGCGTTTGCCCCTGGCGGGGTCAGCTCAAATCTGTTTCCGGCGATAAAGGACGATCGTCGCACTCAAAGCCATGAATGCCAAAGAAAACCAGGTGATGGCGTAGACAAGATGGCTGTTGCGGAACTGGACCAACGTCAGGCCGCCGACGGGAACGCCGCCGGGATTGGCTGTCGCATCGGCGTCTATGAAATAAGGCGCGACCGAAGAGCCAAGGCCCTTGGCGAGCGCGATGGCAGAGACGTCGCGGGAGTACCAGCGGTCATTGGCCGGATCGTTCGAGCGCAGGAAAGCCCCGCCTGGTTCGCTGATGCGCAGGAGGCCGGTAACCGTGACAGGCCCAGCGGCGATCTCGCTCGCCACGCGCGTCGCTGGATCGCGGTCGGGCAGGAAGCCGCGGTTGACAAGAATGATCGAGGAATCCGGCAGATGGAGTGGCGTCAGCAGCCAGAAACCGGCGCCGCGCTCGGTGACCGCCTGAACGAGAACGGATTTGCCGTGCTCGAAAAGGCCGGTCGCGGTGACGCGGCGATACTCGTCCTTTTCCGTGCGGATAGTATCCCACTGTGTGGGCGGGGGTGCCGGTACCGGATCGGCATGGATACGAGCTTCCACGCGGGCGATCAGGTCGAGTTTCCAGAACAGCCGCTGTATCTGCCAGATACCAAGCCCAATAAAGACAGCCGTGAGGACCAGCACGGCGCTGACGAAAATCAGCCGGGTACGGCGTGACCGGTCGGTGATGCCGGTGGTTACACTATGTTCCTGTGTCACCGTCATCACCCGTCAGGGCATGTTTTTCATCATCTCCGGCGACATCGGCATCATGTTCGCATTGAGATGGTGCATGACCCAGAGCGAGCCCGCAAGCGTGATTCCGACGATGACAAGCGTGAAGAGCAGCGCCATCATCGTCCAGCCTCCTTCGGAGCGGGGGCTCATATGCAGGAAGTAGACCATGTGGACGATGATCTGGACGACGGCAAGCGCCATGACGAGGAAGGCCGTCAAAAGCTTGCTGTCGAAGACCCCAGCCATGACGAGAATAAACGGGACGGCCGTCAGGATGACGGAAAGCCCGAAGCCGATCATGTAGCCCCTCAGCGAGCCATGGCCGGCCTCGTGGCCATGCCCGTGATGGGTGTTGGCGGCATCTTCTTGAGCGGGGGCGTGCGGGTGCGGGCTCATCCGAGGGTTCCCATCAGATAGACAAAGGAGAAGACGCCGATCCAGATGACGTCGAGGAAGTGCCAGAACATCGAAAGACACATCAGCCGGCGGCGGTTTTCCGGAATCAGGCCACGCCTGGAGACCTGAACCATCAGCGTGATCAGCCAGACAATGCCGAAGGTGACGTGTAGGCCGTGGGTGCCGACCAGCGTGAAGAAGGACGAGAGGAACGCGCTGCGTGTCGGCCCGGCACCTTCGTGGATCAGGTGCGCGAACTCATAGAGCTCAAGGCCAAGGAAGGCTGCGCCGAACAGGCCTGTAACGGCAAGCCAGAACAGCGTCTCCGCCTTGGCGTTTCTCTCCATTTGCAACATGGCAAAGCCATAGGTGATGGAGGAGAACAAAAGCATGGCGGTGTTGATTGCCACCAGCGGCAGGTCGAACAGGTCGGCCGGCGAGGGGCCGGCCGCATAGTTGCGGCCGAGCACTCCGTGTGTGGCGAACAGCACTGCGAAGATCAGGCAGTCGCTCATCAGGTAGAGCCAGAAGCCCAGATTGGTGCTGGCTTCGGGATGGTGATCTTCCGTCAGGTAGAAAACCGGCTTTTCACCCGCTTTTGCTTGAATGTCGTTTGCCATGTCAGGTCCGCTCCGCGAGCAGCTTGGAGTGCGCATCTTCCGTCGCGGAAACGGTTTCCGCCGGAATGTAGAAGTCGCGGTTGTAGTTGAACGTATGGCCAATCGCGATGGCGATGAGACCGATAAAGGAGACGATTGCCAGCCACCAGATGTACCAGATCATCGCAAAGGCAAACGCGATGCTTATGGCCGCCAAAATGACGCCGGTGCCGGTGTTCTTCGGCATGTGGATCCGCTTGAAGCCGGTAAGCGGACGCTCGTAGCCGCGGTTCTTCATGTCGTACCAGCTGTCATGATCATGGACGACCGGCGTGAAGGCGAAATTGTAATCCGGTGGCGGCGATGATGTCGACCATTCGAGCGTGCGGCCATCCCAGGGATCGCCGCTGCAGGCCAATTGATCACGCCGCAGAAAGCTGACGACGAGCTGGATGATGAAAGAAGCAATTCCGAGCGCGATCAGGACAGCGCCGAAAGCGGCGATGACGAACCAGATCTGTAAGGACGGGTCCTCGAACTGGGAGACGCGACGGGTCACGCCCATCAGGCCGAGCACATAGAGCGGCATGAAGGCGAAAAAGAAGCCGATCTGCCAGAACCAGAAGCTCAACAATCCCCAAAACCGGTCAAGCTTGTAGCCGAAGGCCTTGGGCCACCAGTAGACGATGCCGGCCATCAGCCCGAACAGCACACCGCCGATGATAACATTGTGGAAATGGGCGATCAGGAACAGCGAATTGTGCAGTACGAAGTCTGCCGGCGGAACGGCGAGCAAAACGCCGGTCATGCCGCCGATGACGAACGTGATCATGAAGCCGATCGTCCAGTACATCGGCAGTTCGTAGCGAATGCGGCCGCGATACATGGTGAAGAGCCAGTTGAACATCTTGGCACCGGTCGGGATCGAGATGATCATCGTGGTGATGCCGAAGAAGGCATTCACCGAAGCACCCGAACCCATCGTGAAGAAGTGGTGCAGCCAGACGAGGTAGGACAGGATCATGATCACACAGGTCGCGTAGACCATCGAGGCGTAGCCGAAGAGGCGCTTGCCGCAGAAGGTCGCGACAACTTCGGAAAAGATGCCGAAGGCCGGCAGGACAAGGATGTAGACTTCCGGATGGCCCCAGATCCAGATGAGGTTGATATACATCATCGGATTGCCGCCAAGGTCATTCGTGAAGAAATTCGTGCCGGCGTAACGGTCGAGTGTCAGAAGGGCGAGCGTTGCGGTCAGAACCGGGAAGGTTGCGACAATCAGGATGTTGGTGCACAGCGAGGTCCAGGTGAAGATCGGCATCTTCATGAAAGTCATGCCCGGCGCGCGCATCTTGACGATTGTGGCGATCAGATTGATGCCCGACAATGTCGTTCCCACACCGGCGACTTGAAGGCCCCAGATATAATAATCGACCCCGACGCCTGGACTGTAATCCGAGCCGGACAAGGGCGGATAGGCGAGCCAGCCGGTCCGCGCGAATTCGCCGACGAACAGCGACATCATGATGATGATGGCGCCGGCCGTCGTCATCCAGAAGGAGAAGTTGTTGAGGAATGGGAACGACACGTCGCGCGCGCCGATCTGCAACGGCACGACATAGTTCATGAAACCCGTGACAAACGGCATCGCCACAAAGAAGATCATGATCACGCCATGGGCGGTGAAGATCTGGTCGTAATGATGCGGATTAAGGTAGCCCTCATTGCCGTTGAAGGCGATCGCCTGCTGGACACGCATCATGATCGCATCGGCAAAGCCGCGCAGCAGCATGATGATCGCCAGGATGATGTACATGATGCCGATCTTCTTGTGATCGACGCTGGTGAACCATTCCGTCCAGAGATAACCCCAGAGCTTGAAACGGGTGATGAGCCCGAGAACGGCGATGCCACCAAGCGCCACGCCGAGGAACGTCACGACCAGGATGGGCTCGTGATAGGGGATGGCTTCTAAGGTCAGCCGCCCGAAGATGAATTCCGTCAAAGTATTATAGCCGAACATGGTTTTGTCCAAAATGTCGCGGGCGCGGCCTTACGGCTGCGTCGTGCTGTTGGAGTTCAGTTGCGCCGGAGCGGGGCTGTTCTGATCATTTTCGGGCATGGCGTGGCCCTCGTGCATGGAGTGGTTCATCGATTGGCCGTCGTCCACACCTTCGGCGGGCTGTTCGCTGCGCGCCGGATTACCGGTTGCCGGAAATGTTGCAGCGGGAGCCTCATCGGTGCTGTGGCGATTGTCATAATCCAGCCGCGTCCGGTTTTCAGCGCTCTCGGCGCCGCCACCGCCCATCATGTCGATATGCATCATTTCGCTCATGCACATCTTGCCGGGATGGGCGCACATGTTGAGAACGGCGTTGTAGAGCCCGTCGGCGACGGTTGCATAATAGCGGACGGGTTCTTTGGTGCTCGGCTTTTCGAGCTTCAGATAGGCGTCCCGGTTGAGTGCGGTACCCTGCGCCTTGACCCGTGCGACCCACTGGTCGAAGCCCGCCTGCTGCAAACCATGGAATTTGAAACGCATATGCGAGAAGCCGTCGCCGCTATAATTGGCGGACAGGCCGTCAAACTCGCCTTCCTTGTTGATCACCGCATGAAGGCGCGTCTGCATGCCCGGCATGGCGTAGATCATCCCAGCAAGTGCCGGCACGTAAAAGGAATTCATCACCGACGAGGAGGTGATCTTGAAATTGATCGGCACATCGACGGGTGCCGCCATCTCGTTGACGGTTGCGATGCCATATTCCGGATAGAAGAACAGCCATTTCCAGTCCATCGCGACCACCTCGACGGTGATCGGCTTTGTCTCGGCAGGAACGGCGCGTTCGGCGTCGATCCGGTCCAGCGGCCGGTAGGGATCGAGCTTATGGGTGCTGATCCACGTCACCCCACCGAGCGCGATGATGATGATCAGCGGCGCCGACCAGATGACCACTTCAAGTGCCGTCGAGTGATGCCACTCAGGGTCATATTTGGCGCTGGTGTTGGAACCACGGTAGCGCCAGGCGAAAAACACCGTCAGGAACAGCACGGGCACGATGATCAAGAGCATCAGCACCGTCGAGATGACGATGAGGTCCCGCTGTTGCATGGCGATATCGCCAGACGGGGCCATAACAACCATGTTGCATCCGGCCAGGACCAGGAGTGGCAACAGGGCGAGAAAGCGGCTGGCGGTTTTCCATTTTGACATAGCGGGCTCGAGTTTTTGCGTTCCGTCTGGTCCGCACTAACGAAGCACCTCCGTTGACGGAATGAGGTGTGTCGTCGCAGTGCAGCAATTTGTCGCGTTGCAAAAAGTATGGCTGCGATCGAAGTCGAATGTCTAGCTGAGCTCAGGTATAAACGGTCTTTGCTTGAGGTCAAAGCATCTGTGGCATTCCGGAGCGGCACCATCGTTTATAGGATGGACCGCAGCGGTGTTGCACCATATTCTTGATCAAAGCCCGGCCTGGGTTCACATTGTGACGAAATCGGAATCCCGCGAGGAGAAAAGACTATGGGCGTAGTGGCAAATCCTTCGTCATCGGGGCTTGAGCAGGACGCCCGGCGCATGCATGGCGACAAGCCGCTTTCGGCCGGCAGCATTGCGCTTGGCGTGATTATTGGCCGCATGTCGGAGTTTTTCGATTTTTTCGTCTATGGTCTTGCCTCCGTCCTGGTCTTTCCGCGGCTGATTTTCTCGTTTGCGCCCAACCCGGTGACGGCAACGATGATGTCTTTTGCGGTTTTCTCGCTGGCATTCCTGGCGCGCCCGGTCGGCTCCTTCGTGTTCATGTGGATCGACCGCAATTATGGACGCGGCACGAAGCTGACCATCGCTCTGTTCATCCTGGGCGGTTCTACCGCCTCCATCGCCTTCCTTCCCGGTTATGAAACCGCCGGATACTGGTCGGTGGCGCTTCTGGCCCTGTTCCGGCTCGGCCAGGGATTTGCGCTCGGCGGCGCGTGGGACGGCCTTGCATCCCTTCTCAATCTCAATGCACCGCCAAACCGCCGTGGCTGGTATGCGATGATCCCGCAACTCGGTGCGCCCATCGGATTTGCGCTGGCAAGCACCCTGTTCGGCTATTTCGTTGCCAATCTGTCCGACGCGGATTTCCTGTCCTGGGGATGGCGCTACCCGTTCTTCGTGGCCTTCGCGATCAACGTTGTGGCACTGTTTGCGCGCCTGCGCATCGTTGCCAGCCAGGAATTTGGTTCAGCGCTAGAAAACAATGAGCTGCAGGCCCGGCCGGTTTTCGAGATGCTGAGCAAGCATTCATCCGATGTCCTTCTTGGTGCGTTCGCGCCGCTGGCAAGCTTTGCCATGTTCCACCTCGTCACGATCTTTCCGCTGAGCTGGGTAACGCTGTTCGGCGGCCAGTCGGCGGCACAGTTCCTGTGGGTGCAGGTCGCGGGTGCTGCCGTCGGGTTTGTCGCCATCATCCTGTCCGGTGTCATTGCCGACCGTATCGGGCGCCGCAACCAGCTGATGATCGGCGCGATCATCATCGCCATCTTCTCCTTCTCGGCGCCGTTCCTGCTGGATGCCGGCCGGTCGGGTCAGGACGCCTTCATCATCATCGGCTTCGGTATTCTCGGCCTGTCCTTCGGCCAGGCCTCCGGCGCTGTCTCGTCGCGTTTCGGCCAGTATTACCGCTATACCGGCGCGGCCCTGACCTCGGACCTCGCGTGGCTGATTGGCGCGGGTTTTGCGCCGCTGGTCGCACTTGGCCTCGCCAGCAATTTCGGCATCATCTTCATCGGCGGCTATCTGATATCCGGGGCGATCTGCACGATCGTGGCCCTGAGTGTCACCCGGGCGCTGGATATGAGTGGCGAACCGGACGCGAAACCCGAAGGAAAATAGGCCTGGCGAGGGCTGGTGGCGAGCGCCTTGGTGGTCGATGCGTTTTGAAGATCGGGAGCCCGTGTGCGTCGCTGGCTCCCGATCGCACCTTATTTACTGCTTGCGCGGCCAGGTGTCCGCCAGACGGTAGCCGGCCGGCCAGGGGTCAGCTGGGTCGAGCATGACCTGATGGGTGCCGGTCACCCAGGCGCGGCCCGAGATTTCGGGTATGATGGCCTTCTGTCCACCGACGGTCGTTTCGCCGACAATCTGGCAGTCGAAATGTGAGTCTATGATCGATTCGCCGCGGAATTTCTGTCCCAGCTTGATCTGGCCGCGGGCGTGCAATACGGCCAATCGTGCCGAGCACCCCGTCCCGGTCGGGGAGCGGTCGAGCTTGGCCGGCTGGATTACCACGGTGTTGCGCCCATGCAGAATGCCATCGCGTTCTTCCACCGGGAGGGCCAGCTGGCAAAAGGAGATATGGTTCCACTCCGGGTTATCGGGATGGGAGAAGCCGAGCTGCTCGTTGGCGGCACGGGTGATCCGGATGCCGGTCTCGGCCAGTTCGCGGGCTTCGTCGGGCGTGACCGAGAAACCAAGCGAACGCGCATCAGCAATGACAAAGCTGTCGCCGCCATAGGCGGTGTCGACGGTGAGCGTGCCCAGCCCCTCCACCTCGAGTTTGGCATCAAGCCTGGAGGCGAAGGACGGCACGTTGGTCACGGTGATGCGCTCGGCCTTGCCGTTGCGGCAGAAGGCGACAACATCAACCAGGCCGCCCGGCGCTTCCAGCACCATCCTGGTTTCCGGCTCCTGCATCGGCACGATGCCGGTGTCGAGCAGCACGGTCGAGACGCAGATCGAATTAGACCCCGACATCGGCGGGGTGTCCTCCGGCTCCATGATGATGAAGCCCATCGTTGCGCGCGGATCCTTTGGCGGCACGAGCAGATTGATATGGCGGAACACGCCGCCGCGCGGTTCGTTGAGCACGAAGTTGCGCAACGTCTGGTCCTCGGAAATGAATCGTCGCTGTTCCCACAGGGTCTTGCCCGGAGGTGGCGCGACGCCGCCAACGATCACGTCTCCGACTTCGCCCTCGGCGTGGCAGGAAACGATGTGGATTACCTTGCTGCTGCGCATAGTCCTCTCCCCTTGGATGCCCGGTTTTGCCCGCAATGTTGGCGCATGTCAGCCAATGGCGGCGCAGGATGTAAAATTGATAGGAATATTGGATCCAATATACAATATAAAATTTAGAGGCGTTCGCGAATATCGGTTTTGTTGCCTGAATATCGAATTGGACCTATGACCCAAGGCAAGGTGCTTTACGGGTTGTGGCGTTTGGACAATAGGGATTTGAAAGGCATGAAACTCGTTGCCGTCGATATCAGACAGGCCGCATCGGCGGCCGATATCGTCTATGATGCGCTGCGCAAGGCAATCATCGAGGGTGACCTGGCCGAGGGCGAGAATCTCAGGCAGGATCAGATCGCCCAGATGTTCAACACCAGCCGCATCCCGGTGCGAGAGGCACTGTCGCGGCTGGAGCAGCACGGGCTGATTACCACCGAGCGCTACAAAGGTGCTGTGGTCGCCGGCCTGTCGATCGAGGAAATCGACGAAATCTTTGAATTCCGCGCCTTGGTGGAGGCCGAGGTCATGCGCCTTGCCGTGCCCAATCTCGATCAGGATACGCTGGCTGAGGCGCGCCGGCATTGCGCGCAATTCGCGCTGGAAACCGGTTCGGCCCGCTGGGGCGAGATCAACCGGAGTTTCCACTACAGTCTCTATGCGGCGTCCAAGCGGCCCTATTATCTCCAGATCGTGCGCACCTCGCTCGACAGGATCGATCGTTATCTGCGGGCGCAATTGACGCTGACCAATGGCGTGATCCGGGCAAACCGCGAACACGAGGCCATTCTTGCCGCCTGCCTGCAAGGGGATGCGGAGCTCGCGTCCCGGCTGACGCGGGATCACGTCCTGGATGCGGGGCGATCCCTGGTCGCCTTTCTCAAGGATCAGAGAACTTGATATCACGCACCGCCATCCGGGCGGCGCAGGCGTCATGGCCCACCGCACGGGCTGGTTGACGTCCAAAAATCGGAAAAGTTTATTGTAGCCTTTGGCCAGCATGACTGCGGAAATGGTTGATCCTGCCGGCAGGGAAAAGTATTCCTTTTGTCGACAAAGGATTGATGACATGACAGATATCGAAACAGGCCCAATTCCCGAGCGTAAGCGAGGCTCCGGCGTCAAGATGGTCTACGACCTCTTGCGCGACGAAATCCTCGACCTTGTCCTGCCGCCGGGCAGTCCGATCGACGAGGTGCAACTGGCTGAACGCTTCAAGATGTCGCGAACGCCGATCCGCGAGGCGTTGGTGCGGCTGGCCGGAGAGGGGTTGATCGACACATTGCCCAATCGCTCGACGATGGTGGCAAATATTGACTTCCTCAACATGCACACGTTCTTCGACGCGCTTGTCCTGATGTACCGGGTCACGACCAAACTGGCGGCGCAATATCACCGGCCGGAAGACCTGAAGGTGATTCGCGCCCATCAGGTGGAGTTCGCCGCGGCGGTTCAGGCGCAGGATGCGCTGGCGATGATCGCCACCAATGCGGCCTTCCATTCCGCCATCGCGGATGCCGGCCGCAATACGTATTTCACCGGGCTGTTCAACCGGCTCCTGGATGAAGGGCGGCGCATGCTGCGGCTCTATTACCAGTCCTATGACGACCGGTTGCCGCAAAGGTTCGTCCAGGAGCACGACGACATCATCGCCGTCATCGCCAACCGGGATGTTGAAGAGGCCGACCGGCTGGCCAGGTTGCACGCGGAACAGATCGTCCAACAGATCCAGAAATTGTTTGCCCGCGAAGACAGGCTCGACATGGCGCTTTGATCGCCAAAATTTCTTGTCGACAAATAATATACAACGTGCAATATGGCTCAAGAGGCACAGGATTGGGGCAGCAAAGGTGCGCGCCGTTCTCTGCCCTGTCCGGCAAGGTCAAAAGGAGTTTGTTATGACGGCCAAAATCTTTTCTGGCGTGATCCCCGCGCTGATGACCCCTTGCAAAGAAGACCGTACCCCGGACTTCGACGCTCTCGTGCGCAAGGGAAAAGAGTTGATTGCTGAGGGAATGTCGGCCGTTGTCTATTGCGGCTCGATGGGTGACTGGCCGCTTCTGACCGATGCGCAGCGCATGGAAGGTGTCGAGCGCCTGGTGAAGGCGGGCGTGCCCGTGATCGTCGGCACTGGCGCCGTCAACAGCGCGGTGGCCGTTGCCCACGCAGCCCATGCGCAGGCCGTCGGCGCGCAGGGTCTGATGGTCATTCCGCGGGTTCTGTCGCGCGGCTCGTCCGTTGTTGCCCAGAAGGCCCATTTCAAGGCGATCCTGTCGGCAGCGCCGGATCTTCCGGCCGTTATCTACAACAGCCCCTATTATGGCTTCGCCACCCGCGCAGACCTGTTCTTCGCACTGCGCGCCGAACATAAAAACCTGGTCGGCTTCAAGGAATTTGGCGGCGCAGCCGACATGCGCTATGCGGCTGAGCACATCACCAGCCAGGATGGCGTTTCGTTGATGATCGGCGTTGATACCGCCGTTTTCCACGGCTTCGTCAACTGCGGCGCGACTGGTGCGATCACCGGTATCGGCAATGTTCTCCCCAAGGAAGTCCTGCACCTTTGCAATCTGTCCCAGGCTGCTGCCGAAGGTGACGCCGATGCCCGTCTGCGTGCACTCGAACTGGAGCAGGCACTTGCCGTCCTGTCCTCGTTCGATGAAGGCGCGGATCTCGTCCTCTACTTCAAGCACATGATGGTGCTGAAGGGCGACAAGGAATACACGCTGCACTTCAACGCGACCGACGCGCTCACCGAAAGCCAGCGCGGATATGTCGAAGCCCAGTTCAAGCTGTTCAACGGCTGGTACGGCGAATGGAGCAAGCTCGCCGGCGCCGTCCAGAAGTACAAGGCCTAAGCTCACGCTCTGCTGAACCGACAAAGGCCCTCTGATTGGAGGGCCTTTCTGCATATGTGGGCCTGCGGCGCGATGCCAAGGCCGGTGCCGGAACGTTGTTAAACCGCGTCCAGCCCAAGCGTGTGCAGCCGGTGGAGCTGCTCCATCTCTGAAGCCGTCAGGACAATACCGCTTGCCTGAGATTTCGCGCGGGCGGCGTAGCGCCGCTGCGAGGGCAGGCGGGCGCCCTGGCCGACCATTGCCTCGAACAGAACTTCGGCCCGGGCAAACGGATTTCCGGGACGATCCGCTCCAAAACCTTCCGGGGAGAAGGCGATGACCAGCTCGCCATGAGCGGGCGCAAGGGCGGTCGAGCCGAGCGCATCCAGCACTTCCGGGCTTGTCAGGTCGCCGATCATGATGCCGGCCAAGAGCTCGATCATCGTTGAAATAGCAGAGCCCTTGTGCTCACCGAACGGCAGCATTGCACCGGCAAGCGCTGCTTCCGGATCAGTTGTCGGCTGGCCTTGTGCATCAATCGCCCAGCCTTCTGGCAGGGCTTTTCCAGCGCGCCTGTGCAGCTCGATCTCGCCCCGCGCCGCAACCGATGTCGCGAAGTCGAACACATAGGGCGGCTTGTCGGTGCGGGGCCAGCCGAAGGCGAGGGGGTTGGTGCCGAGCAGTGGTTTGGTGCCACCGCTTGGTGCGACCGTCGCATAGCTCGGGCACATGACGATGCCCGCAAGCCCAAGCCCCGTCAGCGCTTCGGCTTCCGGCCAGAGCGCGGAGAAATGGGTGCAGTCATTGATGGCGAGGGCCGCAATGCCGCTGGAGCGGGCGCGTTCCGCCAAGACAGGAAGACCGAGTTCGAAGGCTGCATTGGCAAAGCCGCCCTTGGCATCAACCTTGACGACAGCGGACCGTTGCTGGGGCAGCAGTTCGGGCTGGGCGACAGGATTGACCTTGCCGGCCTTGACGGTACGCAACGCGCCTTCGATACGGTAGATGCCATGTGATTTGCAGGCGTCCCGTTCGGCAGCAACGATCACGCGGGTAATGGCAGCTGCTTGCAGCGCGCTCAGCCCGGCCTTGGTGAAGATGGCTTTTACGCGCTCCTCCAGATCGGCAATCGTCAGGGTGTGGGTATCGCTCATGGTGGGCCCTCCTTTTTTAGGCGCAGTAACATTCAAATGAGTTGATATCCTGCATACAAAAAGTATACAAGTTTGCCAAACATAATCCGGCCCGGCCTATCCGAGGCTCGGGCCAATTTGAGAGAAAAGGATCTGCCCATGCCCTTCATCCCCAGCGGAAAACACCTTGTCGCAGGCGAATGGCTGGATGGCGCAGGCACCTTCGCCTCCGCGCCGGCCAAAGGCCCCGTGCACCAGTTCGCCGTGGGAACCGAACAGCTAGTCAACCGCGCCTGCCAAGCCGCCGAGGCCGCTTTCTGGAGTTTTGGCGAAACGGACCGCAGCACCCGGGCTGACTTCCTGCGCGCCATCGCCGATGAGATCGACGCACGCGCCGACGAGATCACTGAAATCGGCAGCCAGGAGACGGGTCTGCCCGAGGCCCGCCTGATCGGCGAACGCGGCCGCACGACAGGCCAGTTGCGGCTGTTTGCCAGCCATATCGAAAGCGGCGACTATCTCGATCGCCGTTTCGACGCTGCCTTGCCGGACCGCCAGCCGGCGCCGCGCCCTGAGATCCGCCTGATGCAGCGCCCAGTCGGTCCGGTTGCTGTTTTCGGAGCATCGAATTTCCCGCTGGCTTTCTCAACGGCAGGTGGCGACACCGCAGCAGCGCTTGCAGCGGGTTGCCCGGTTGTCGTCAAAGGTCATTCAGCCCATCCGGGCACCGGCGAAATAATCGCGCAAGCGATCGAAGCGGCAATCCGCAGCACCGGTGTTCATCCGGGCGTTTTCTCTCTCATCCAGGGCGGCAACCGGGATGTCGGCCATGCGCTGGTGCAGCACCCGCTGATCAAGGCGGTCGGCTTTACCGGTTCGCAGGCCGGCGGCCGCGCGCTGTTCAATCTTTGTGCTGCCCGGCCCGAACCGATCCCGTTCTTTGGTGAGCTCGGATCGGTCAATCCGATGTTTCTTCTGCCGGCGGCACTTGCGGAACGGGCCGAGGCCTTGGGGCAGGGCTGGGCAAGTTCGCTTGCCATGGGGGCGGGACAGTTCTGCACCAATCCCGGCGTTGCCGTTGTGGTCGATGGTGCCGATGCCGACCGTTTTGCAACAGCCACCGTCGAGGCATTGGCCAAGGTTGCGCCGCAGATCATGCTGACCGATGGAATTGCCAAGGCCTATCACGACGGACAGGCAGGTTTTGCGTCGCGCAACACCGTCAAGCCGCTTCTGGTCACGCAGTCGTCCGGCCGCGCGGCGTCTCCCAATTTGTTTGAGACGACGGGCGACCGGTTCCTCTCCGATCATGCGTTGAGCGACGAAGTCTTTGGTCCGCTTGGTCTGCTGGTGCGGGTGAGTTCACAGGAAGAAATGGAAAGCGTCGCGCGGTCGATCGAGGGGCAACTGACGCTGACCTTGCACATGGATGACGCTGACATCGAACCCGCCAAGCGCCTGCGCCCGCTCTTGGAACGCAAAGCCGGTCGTATACTCGTCAACGGCTTCCCAACAGGTGTCGAGGTCGTCAATTCCATGGTCCATGGTGGTCCGTATCCGGCGTCCACCAATTTTGGGGCAACCAGCGTCGGCACGATGTCGATCCGCCGCTTCCTTCGTCCCGTTTCCTATCAGAACCTGCCGGAAGCACTGCTGCCCAAGGACCTGCTTTCCTAATCATGCGGTAAGGCAGGCGTTGCGTTGACGATTGTTGCGCGAAAGTTAGAAAATACGAATATTTGTGTACTTTTTGTATACTCTTTGTATTTTGTGATTGATTTGCGCGCGGGGAATCGAAATAGTGCGCCTGCCGCAGATCGGCACATCAATCTAGGGAGAGAGATTAAGATGAAACCTTCGGTCCTCGCGTTCAGCCTCATGGCCGCAACCGCTCTGACCAGCCAGGCTCACGCCGACAAGCTGGACGACATTATCGCCTCGGGAACATTGCGTTGCGCCGTTGTGCTGGATTTCCCGCCGATGGGCGCCCGTGACGAAAGCAACAACGCCATCGGCTTCGATGTCGACTATTGCAACGATCTGGCCAAGGCCCTTGGCGTCACCGCCGAAATCGTAGAAACCCCATTTCCCGAACGTATTCCCGCCCTGATGTCGGGCCGCGTCGACGTCGGCGTCGCCTCGACCTCCGACACGCTCGAGCGTGCCAAGACCGTCGGCATGACCATTCCTTATTTCGCCTTCGAAATGGCCGTGACCGCCAATGAGAAATCGGGCGTCAAGTCGTTTGAAGACATGAAGGGCAAGGTCGTCGGTGCCACAGCCGGTACGTACGAAGCCATTGCATTGGAAGAACAGGTCAAGGCCTGGGGCGCTGGCGAATTCCGTCCGTACCAGACGCAGGCCGATGTGTTTTTGGCGCTGAGCCAGGGCCAGCTCGACGCGACCGTGTCCACCTCGACCGTAGCGCAGGCTAACGTCAAGACCGGCAAGTTTCCCGGTATCGCTGTCGTCGGCAAGGCGCCATTCGACATCGACTATGTTTCTCTGTTCACCAACCGCGAGGAATATGGGCTGATCAACTTCCTCAACCTGTTTGTCAACCAGCAGGTTCGCACCGGCCGCTATGCGGAGCTGTATGAGAAGTGGGTCGGCGGTGAGGTTCCGAACCTCTCGGTCAACGGCGTCTATCGCTAATTAAATCGTTTCGCTGGCGGCGCGGGTAATCCCCGCGCCGCTGTCCTTCTTCAGGAGATGAAACGGCGATGTTGAATTATACTTTTCACTGGAATCAGGCGTTCAAGGCCCTGCCGCAGATGCTTGATGGCGCTGTGGTCACCTTGCAGATCGCGCTTCTGTCCATGGTTCTCGGGGTGGCGCTGGCGCTAACCCTGACGGCATTTCGCCTGTCGGGCAGCCGTATCCTGCGTGGATTTGCGGCCACTTGGGTCGAGATCGCCCGCAATACGCCCGCCCTGTTCCAGATATACATGGCCCATTTCGGGCTCGGCAATTTCGGCATTCATCTCAGCCCCTTTACGGCGCTTCTGATCGGGATTGCCTTCAACAATGCAGGCTATCTGGCGGAGAATTTCCGCGGTGCGCTCAAGGCCATTCCCGATACGCAGGCCCGCGCGGGGCGTTCGCTCGGCATGACGCCCATCCAGGCGTTTCGGCTGATTGTCCTGCCGCAGATGCTGCGCGTCGCCTTCCTGCCGGCCACCAACCAGATGGTCTGGGCCATCCTGATGACGTCGCTCGGCGTCACCGTCGGCATGAATACCGATCTTGCCGGCATCACGCAGGAGCTGAATGCGCGGTCGTTCCGTACCTTTGAATTCTTCGCCCTTGCCGCGGTGATCTACTACATCATCGCAAAACTCGTCACGCTCGCGGCCCGGCTGCTTGCCGCGCGCATGTTCAAATATTGAGAGAGGTGAGAGATGTTTGATACTGCACTCACCTGGAATGACATCGCCTTTCTGGCGCAGAGCGCAGCCATGACCCTCGCGGTCACTGCTGTGTCAGTCACTATCGGCACCGTGCTCGGAATTCTCTTCGGTGTCCTGCGCGTTCAGCTGGGCGCCATCTGGTCGGCGCCGCTGACCTTCGTGCTCGACGTGTTCCGCTCTGTACCGCTGCTCATCCAACTGGTTCTCGGCAACGCGCTGCAGTCCATCGCCAAGCTTGGCTGGGCGCCGTTCACCACATCCTGCGTGGTGCTGTCGCTCTATACGGCGGCCTATTGCTCGGAAATTATCCGTGGCGGCATCGGTGCCGTCCCTTCAACGACACGCCGTGCGGCCCGCTCGCTCGGCATGACGTGGTGGCAGGACATGCGCTATATCGTGGCGCCTCTGGCCACGCGCGTTTCACTTCCTGCCTGGATCGGCCTGACGCTCGGCGTCATGAAGGATTCCGCACTGGTGCTCTGGCTCGGCCTCATCGAGCTTCTGCGCGCCTCGCAGATTCTCGTGACCCGCCTGCAGGAGCCGCTGTTCATTCTGATGATCTGCGGCGTAATCTACTTCGTTATCAGCTTCCCCATCGCTCGCCTTGGCGGGTATCTCGAAAGACGGTGGTCCCCCAATGATTGAAATTAAAGACGTTCGCAAATCCTTCAGCACGCTGGAGGTTTTGAAGGGGATCAACCTTACGGTGAGCAAGGGTGAGGTGGTCACCATCATCGGTGGCTCGGGATCGGGCAAGTCGACGCTGCTCACCTGCATCAACGGGCTGGAGCCGATCAATGCGGGTCAGATCACCATCGATGGCACGGTTGTTCATGCCAAGGATACCGATCTCAACAAGCTGCGCCGCAAGGTCGGCATCGTCTTCCAGCAATGGAACGCCTTCCCGCATCTGACTGTGCTGGAAAACGTCATGCTGGCGCCGCGCAAGGTGCTGGGCCTTGCCAAGGAAAAGGCTGAGGAGATTGCCGTCAAGCAGCTGACCCATGTCGGCCTGGCCGAAAAGCTGAACGTCTATCCAAACCGCATGTCGGGAGGACAGCAGCAGCGCATGGCGATTGCCCGGGCGTTGGCCATGTCGCCGGAATATATGCTGTTCGACGAAGTCACCTCGGCGCTTGACCCGATGCTGGTCGGCGAAGTGCTCGACACGCTGAAAATGCTTGCGGAAGAGGGTATGACGATGATCTGCGTCACCCACGAAATGGCCTTCGCCCGCGATGTTTCCGACCGTGTCGCCTTCTTCCATCATGGTGTGATGGCGGAAATCGGCACGCCGGATCAGCTCTTCGGTGCGCCGCAGCATCCCGATACCCAGGCGTTCCTGGCGAGCGCCCGCTGATGGCGCATCCCGACGTCATCGTCATCGGTGCCGGGGTTGTCGGGCTCTCGGCGGCGATTGCCGCCCAGGCGCGCGGAATGACGGTTCTGGTCGTGGACCGCGAAGGACCGGCAGCCGGTGCATCTGCCGGCAATGCCGGGGCTTTCGCCTTTACCGATATCCTGCCGCTTGCCTCGCCGGGCATCCTGAAAAAGGCGCCGAAATGGCTGCTCGATCCGCTCGGGCCGCTGTCGGTGCGGCCTGCGTATGCGTTGAAGATCGCCCCCTGGATGTTCCGCTTCTGGCGGGCCTGCTCGCCGGAACAGGTCGCCAGATCCACCACCGTGCAGACCGCGCTGATGGACCTTTCGAAGGCAGAGCTTGAGCCCTTCCTTCAGCGTACGGGCACGTTGCCCATGTTGCGCAAGGATGGAAACTTGCAAGTCTATGAAAGCCAGGCAGAGCTGAATGCCGCGCTGCCCGGATGGAAGGTCCGCGAAGCGCACGGCATCGAATTCCACCATATGGACGCCTGCGCCATGGCCGGCATCCAGCCGGGGCTCGATGCGCGCTTCACTCACGGCACCTTCACGCCGGGCTGGTACTCGATCGCTGACCCGAAACTCTACACACTTGCTCTGGCCGATTATTTCCGCAGCCAGGGCGGCCTCCTCGAACGCACCGATGTCACGGCGCTGCGGCCGGTCGAAGGTGGGGTCGAGGTCTTGAGCGTCGGCGGCGAAATCCGCCGCGGGCTGCAGGTCGTGCTGTCGGCAGGGGCCTTTTCTCACCGCATCGCCCGAAGTCTTGGTGAGCGCATTCCGCTGGAAACCGAGCGTGGCTACAACACGACGCTGCCGGCCGATGCGTTTGACCTGCGCACGCAGGTCACCTTTGGTGGTCACGGATTTGTCGTCACGCGCCTATCGACGGGGATCCGCGTAGGCGGCGCCGTTGAACTCGGCGGGCTGGACTTGCCGCCGAATTTCCGCCGCTCGGAGGCTATGCTGAAGAAAGCCAAGGATTTTCTTCCCGGCTTGAAGGCGCAGCGCGGCACGCAGTGGTTCGGCTTCCGCCCCTCGCTGCCCGACAGCCTGCCGGCCATCGGCCGCGCCCGGGCGACGCCGCGGGTCATCCATGCCTTCGGGCATGGCCATCTCGGCCTGACACAATCGAGTGGTACTGCCCGGTTGGTCGCCGATCTTTTGACTGGTAAAACACCGCCGATCGACATCACATCTCTCTCGCCTCAACGCTTCTGACAAGGGTCCTTCCCCATGGCCACCTACACGTTCTCCTGCCTTGACGGGCATACCTGCGGAAACCCGGTCCGCCTTGTTTCCGGCGGCGGGCCGCGCCTTGAGGGTGCCAATATGCTGGAGAAGCGCGCCCATTTTCTGCGCGAATTCGACTGGATCCGCACGGGCCTGATGTTCGAGCCGCGCGGCCATGACATGATGTCGGGCTCGATCCTCTATCCGCCGACCCGCCCCGACTGCGACGTCGCGGTCCTCTTCATCGAGACCTCCGGCTGCCTGCCGATGTGCGGCCACGGCACCATCGGCACCATCACGATGGCGATCGAGAACGGCTTGATCATGCCGCGCGAGCCCGGCAGGCTGTCGATCGACGCACCCGCCGGCAAGGTGGACATCACCTACCGGCAGGAAGGCCGCTTCGTCGAGGAAGTCCGCCTGACCAACGTCCCCGGTTTCCTTTTTGCCGAAGGCCTGACGGCCGAAGTCGAGGGGTTGGGCGAGATCGTCGTCGACGTCGCCTATGGCGGCAATTTCTATGCGATCGTCGAGCCGCAGAAAAATTTCCGCGACATGGCCGATCACACGGCAGGCGAACTCATCGGCTGGAGCCCCAAGCTGCGGGCTGCGCTGAATGCGAAATACGAGTTCGTTCATCCCGAACATCCCGAGATCCGCGGTTTGAGCCACATCCAGTGGACCGGCAAACCCACGGATGCCACCGCCCATGCCCGTAATGCCGTCTTTTACGGCGATAAGGCCATCGACCGCTCGCCATGCGGCACCGGCACCTCGGCGCGCATGGCGCAGCTTGCCGCCAAGGGCAAGCTCGCTGTCGGCGATGAATTCATCCATGAGTCCATCATCGGCTCGCTGTTCAAGGGCCGTGTCGAGGCAGCCACCAAGGTTGCCGATCGCGATGCCATCATCCCCTCGATCGCCGGCTGGGCCCGGATGACCGGGATCAACACGATCTTCATTGATGACCGCGATCCGTTCGCCCATGGTTTCGTCGTCAAATGAGTGAACCGGTGCACGCGAATAGCATCCTTGCCGGCATTGCCGATGGACCAATCATCGCCTCTTCACAGCCTCTGAGCTTCTGGGGCGGTGTTTCCCCGGAAACCGGAAGCATTATCGACGTGCATCATCCCCTCCATGGGGTCTGTCTGACCGGCGGCATCCTGATGATGCCGTCGAGCCGGGGGTCCTGCACTGGATCGGGCGTGCTTCTCGATCTGATCCTGACCGCGCGCGCCGGCAGCACTTGTGTTCAGCGAAGCCGAAGATGTCTTGACCCTTGGTGCGTTGATCGCGGCAGAAATGTTCGGCAAGCCGCTTCCTGTCCTTCGCATTGCACCAGAGAGCTTTGCGGCGCTGTCGCGCGCCAAAACCGCGCGGATCACCGCAACATCGATCGAGGCGGATGGCATTACTTTGCCCGTTGTGGCGCCGCGTCTCGCAACACTTCACCTGAGCGATCCCGATCGTGCGATGCTGGACGGGGGGGCGGGGCAGGCGGTCCAGCAGGCGATGCGGATCATCTGCGCCATGGCCGCCCAGCAAGGCGCAAACTGTCTGGTCGACGTGACGCAGGGTCATATCGACGGCTGCATCTACGCCAGCCCGGCCAATCTGGTTTTTGCCGAAAGAATGGCCGACATGGGTGCCATGGTGTGCGTGCCGACTACGATGAATGCGATCTCGGTCGACCACGCCAACTGGCGGGCACAAGGTGTGCCCAACTCCTTTGGCGATCCGGCCGCAAGGCTTGCCGATGCTTATGTCCGCATGGGTTGCCGGCCGACCTTCACCTGTTCTCCCTATCTTCTGGCCAGCGCACCACAGGCCGGCGAAACGATTGCGTGGGCGGAATCCAACGCCGTGATCTTCGCCAATACGGTGCTTGGCGCCCGCACGCCGAAACACCCGGATTTTCTCGACCTGTGCATTGCGCTCACCGGGCGCGCGCCGCTGTCCGGGGTCTATCTCACGGAAAACCGCAGGGCGCAGTCGATCATCGATGTCGAATTGCCCGATAATGTCGATGACGCTTTCTGGCCGTTGATCGGCTATCTCGCCGGTCATGCGGCGCCCGACCGCATCCCTCTCTTGCGCGGTCTCGCATCGGCGCGCCCCTCCAAGGACGACCTTAAGGCGCTGTGCGCTGCGTTTGGCACCACCTCGGCTGCCCCGATGCTGCATGTCGAGGGCGTTACGCCTGAAGCCGAAGGTGCGGCCGGCGCAGGCATCGAGGAAAAAACTATTACCCGCGCCGACATGGAAGAGGCGTGGACACGGCTGAATACGGGACCCGAGCAGGTCGAACTCGTCGCCATCGGCAGCCCGCACGCCTCGCTGACCGAATGCCGGGCATTGGCCGCAGCACTTGCCGGGCGTAAACGCCGGCCGGATGTCGCGGTTATCGTCACGGCAGGCCACCAGGTCATCGCCGAGGCGCGCGCTGACGGCACGCTCGGAAATCTTGAGCAGAGCGGCGTGCGCATCGTGCCTGATTTGTGCTGGTGTTCGATCAGCGAGCCGGTTTTCCCGACGCGCACCCGCACGCTGATCACCAATTCCGGCAAATACGCCCATTACGGCCCCGGCCTGAGCAACCGCGTCGTCCGCTTCGGCAGTCTTGCCGATTGCGTCGAGGCGGCAGTCACTGGCGGCGTTCCGGCGCGGCTCCCCGTCTGGCTGCGGTAGGCCCCTTGGCGGCTAAAACCCGGCGCCGGCCGCATGCAGCTAGACCGCCGCGTCGGTGTTGTTGTTCACGCTCAGCACCGTTAGGCGATGGCGCCGCTCGTCTCGCGCGGTCCACTCGATCGACTGTCCTTCCGACAGGCCGATCAAAGCCGTGCCGATCGGCGTCAAAATTGAGATTTTGCCCTGGGCGATATCGGCTTCGCCGGGATAAACGAGCGTGACCTGACGCGTCTGGCCCTCTTCGTTACTGTATTCCAGCTTTGACCCCATGCGCACGGCATTGGAGGGCATGGCGTGCTGCTTGACGATTTTTGCTCTCTCGAGTTCGGCCAGAAGTTCGTCCGCCAATGCCGGCATCCGGCCGGCGACTGCAACGGCAAGGCTATTCAATCGCTTTTCATCGACGTCGCTGACGATGATCTTGGGTTTGTTGCGGCGTGCGCTTGTTACATTGATTGTCATTGTCGTTCCTGACCCACCGCGCGCACTGTGGCGCGACCGGCGTGGTTCATCTCCATATGAAGGGGGATGGTTCGATCGATCTGCCGCGGCCGCCTGAACGCGATCGAAAACACGGCATCTCGAATGTTTGTGATTTGCACGTCACCCCCGCGCGCGGAGGTTTTCTGCCGGGCCGGGGGCTACAATCCTGGGATCGGGAAAACCCGATTGGTAAGGTTGAGCAGACGAGGGGCGGGCAGTGGTTTCATGGCCGCCATGCTTGGCGTATTTGCTGATGTTGTCAAGTAGAAGAGATGCCGCTCGCCTTGACTTCGAACAGGGATTGGCTAAACCCAGCGGAATGATGTCGAATATCGTGACCCACCCTTGGCGAGAGTCTAAACTCTCGAAAACCGGCACCTAGCCCGGACGTTGAAGAAGCCCTGGCTTGACGTTCGGGACGGCCAGGATTTCCGATACCCTTCATTCGACAGCTGTCGTGTACCCGGTGCAATTCTCCGGGATTTCAAAGACCCGCAAGGTTTGATCCCGCCCGTGGAATGACGTGCGGATACAGTCGTTGCGTCGTGGTTGGCACATGTCAGACAGCAAAGCTTCCGGAATAGACCGCAGTGTCAAAACGTGCATCCGATAACAACGGCACCCGTGCAACCATCTGCCGTGCCATTTCCAAACTGGGCTACTGTTCGCGCACGCAAGCCGAAGCGCTTGTTGGCCAACGGCGCGTGACACTGGGTGGCCGGGTGGTCACCGACATTCTGACATGGGCTGACGTTCATTCGGATGCGATTGCGATTGATGGCGTTCGGCTTGTCGCGCAATCCAGTCTCTATCTGATGCTGAACAAGCCTCGTGGCATGGTCACCACGCGTGCCGATCCGGATGGGCGCCCAACCGTCTTCAATTGTCTGGCGCATATGGACAACCCCTTCCTGTCACCGGTTGGCCGCCTGGACAAGGCGAGCGAGGGGTTACTGCTGTTCACCAACGATACGGTGCTGGCGCAGCGCCTGCTCGACCCCGTCACCAATATCGGCAAGATCTACCATGTTCAGGTCAGGGGCACGCCGTCTGAGGATGTGCTCGTCCGGATGCGCAATGGTGTCCGCGACAATGGCGAGATATTGAAAGCGTCGGCTGTCCGGGTGTTGCGTTTGGGCGAAAGAAACGCCTGGCTTGAGGTCGAGCTGAGGGAGGGCCGTTACCGGCAGATCAGAAGAATGCTTGAGGCCGTGGATATCGAATGTCTGCGGCTCGTCCGTGTCGCGATCGACGCCATAAAGCTGGGCGAACTGCCGAAGGGTGCGGTCCGTTCTCTGACGCAGCGTGAGGTCGAGACATTGCAGCTACGGACCAGGACGGCCTGAGTGTACAGACTGTGCCAACGCGATGAAACGCCGGGCATGATATTTGCTGACCGGCGAACGCGTTTTTGCCCGATGATGTGCGGTTCGCTCTAATTCATCTCGCGTCAACCGCTCGCAGCAGATATGGTTTCCGGTATGGATTCGCGTCAAAAGCCCGCACCGTCAATGCCCGTTCAGACACATCAGGTGCCCGGTTGGGCGGCGCTGCGCGGCGCGCCGAGCGATGGCGATGCGGCTTTCCTGGCCGGCGCAGCCCTGAATTCCCTCGATAGTCTGGTGCGCTCGGAGGTTGTCTGGGCCGGAGCGTGGCGTCAACGCCTGGGGCTCCGTTCGGCTCTTGCCGGACTGCGACTGATGGGGCGCTTGGAGGAGGAAGGCGCGTTGCGCGATGCTGTTTTGCTGCCGGCGCCGGGCGGTGATCCGGGCCCGGCCGGAAATGTGCTTGTCGCCTATAAGAAGCTATCCAGCCGCATGATCTCCATCAATACAAAGACGCTGCATGAAATCGCAGATCTTTTCGCGCTGCGCCGGGACGAGGCGTTGGAACAGGTGCCGGGCGTGATCGATGATGTACTGCAGGGCGGCCGGGCAGCGCCCTTTGCCGTCGCCGGGCTGGTGACGGCAGTCTGCGACCTGCGCCCTGACGCGGAAATACTCGCCTGGTGGCTTGCTGACTGGATATTGGCCAAGAAACTGGGTTGGCAGTATCCGGTCCCCCTGTTAATGGCCGAGCGTTATGGGGCCGTGTTCCGGACCGGAACGGGCAAGGGCAGAGTGCGGCCGGGTGACGAAGCCTTTGAACGGACCGTCTGCCTGGCGCTGGTTCAGGGCGTATCGGAAGCGCTGCGTCAGGCCACCGAGACCGGCCGCCGGGCCGAGCAGCTCCTTGCGGTGGCATCGAAGGTGCGAACCAAGGGCGCTGAAACAGTCATTCGTCAGTTACTGAACGAGGATGCATTATCCGCCTCGGCGCCAGGAACCAAGCTCTCCCGCTGGGCTAGCCGGCGGCTGTTCGAGCGGCTGGAAACGCTGGGCGCGGTGCGCGAACTGTCCGGGCGCTCGACGTTCCGGATCTACGGGTTGTGAAATGGCAGGACAAAGCATAGCCAAGTCGCAAGGGCGCGCAAAGAGGGCGGCGAGCGCAGACGAATCCGGTTTCGATCGCGAACTGGAAGATTTGCCTGCGGACCTGCGTTGGCGTGAGTGGATGATGCGTGCCGAAGCGGTGATATTTGCGTCCGCGGTCCCGGTCGACCGGGACGCCTTGGCCCGTGTGGTCGGCACGAACTGCAGCATCGACCTCCTGATCGACGATCTGCGCGAGGAATTGCGCGGCAGGCCCTATGACCTGGTCTCTGTGGGCGGTGGCTGGCAGCATCGTACACGCTCTTCCTACGCCCGCATGATTCAGGCATCGGCGGCGCCGACACGCTCAGCGGCTTCCACCTTATCACAGCATGAGGCGATGGTACTAATGGCGGTGGGATATTTCCAGCCGGTGACCCGTGGCGAACTCTCGGCAATGTTTGGCAAGGATGTCAGCCGCGATACGATTGCCGGGTTGCGCCATGCGCAGTTTATCGCGCCCGGCCCTCGCAGCCCAACGCCAGGTGCACCCTATACCTATATTACGACCCCCTTTTTTCTCTCGGCTTTTGGCTTTGATACGCTGCGTGATCTCCCGGATATCGAAATGCTCGAGGATGCCGGTCTGTTGAACAGGAAGAGCGTTACGGCGGAGATGGTGGGGATCGTGTCTGCCGATGATGACGAAGAGGACTGACCTGATCATGCTGCGTGACGCTGTGGGATTTTTTTCAAAAGCCGGCGCGGCGTTATGCGCCGTTTTCGCTTGCCTTTCGTTGGCCCCGGATGTCGCGCAAGCAGACTGGCAAGCCACTGAGGTGGTACAGTCCTACGCGATCAGCGGGAAGACGGGGCCGGAACTCTATGCGTCGATTGGCGAGCGGGGTCCCAGTGTCGGCGGCAAGGGCCGTGCGATCGCAGTGACCAATTTCAAGCTGACATGGACCCGCAAATATGAGCCGCAGGCCAATGCCTGCGTCCTCGTTTCGGCACGGCCGAAACTGACGATCACTTATGTCCTGCCGAAACCGGCGCAGCGTTTGCCGCCCGCTATGGCTGAGGGCTGGCAAACGTTCATTAACGGCGTGCACAAACACGAGCGGGTGCATGGTGACCTCATCAAGGACATGGTGAGGAAGATCGAAGCGGTATCCGTGGGGTTATCGGCCCCTGGCGATCCGAAGTGCCAGAAGGTCCGCGCGAACTTGACGGAACGCCTCGGCGAGCTTTCGCGCGCACAGCGCCAGCAAAGCCGCGATTTCGATCGGGCCGAACTCAGCAACGGCGGCAATATTCACCAACTCGTTCTCGCTCTGATCAACGGACGATAGAGTGGCCTAACATAGCGGTTTGCAAAAAACGCGATGCCTGTGCTGCGCAGGAAAATCCGACGGCACTTTCAGGCCCCACAGACGACGTGTCCCACCGACAAACGTCTTCGGCGAGTCCTCTCATTTGGCCGCAACTCAACGGCGGCGAGCGTCCAGTTATGGATTGTTTTCCTTGTTTAGCGGTGATGCACATGGGGTTTATGAAAATGAATTTCATAAAACTGAGAATTTTGCGGATTCTGGTTGACGCGTTTGAAAATCTGCCTCAGTCTGAGAAAATAAATTACGACAATAAACGGGGAATACCAGAAGAATGAAAGTTGGTATCATTGGGCTCGGATTCCGTCTTGGCTATCTGGGGTATGTCTTCAAGGCCATGGACGAACGCTTCGAGATCGCCGGATACGTCGATCCGAATCCGGCTGGTTTGCCGGGTCTTGTCGAAAAAGGTATCTCCGCCGGCACCGCCTATGGGACCCCCGAAGACCTGATTGCCAACGAGAAGCTCGATCTTCTGATGATCGGCTCACCCAATCATATGCATCTCGATCATATTCGCATCGGCCTGGAATCCGGCCTCAAGGTCTTCAGCGAAAAGCCGATCGTCTCGACGGTCGAAGAGAGCATTGAGCTCGCCCGCCTGATGGCAAAATACGGCCACGAACGGCTGATGGTCGGGCTCGTCCTGCGCTATGCGCCGATGTATCGCGACCTACGAGCAGCACAGGCTGCCGGCACGCTCGGGCAGATCGTCTCGATCGAGGCGTCCGAGCATATCGAGCCCTATCACGGCGCTTTCTTCATGCGTGACTGGCGCCGCTACGAGCGTTACTCCGGCAGCTTCATGCTGGAAAAATGCTGCCACGATCTCGATCTCTACAACGGCATTATCGGCGCACGGCCGGAGCGGGTCGCGAGCTTCGGCGGCCGCAAGAGCTTCATTCCGGAAAACGACCCGGCGCGCGAAGGCATCAACGATCTCGAACTCTTCCATCGCAAGCCAAGCGGCTGGATGGGCTCCGACAAGGTGTTCGACAGCGATGGCGATATCATCGATTACCAGGTGGCGATCGTCGAATATGCCAATGGCGTCGGCATGAACTTCCACACCAATCTCAACGTGCCCGACCAGTTCCGCCGCTTTTGCATCATGGGTTCGCGCGGCATGGCCGAGGGCGATTTCATTCGCGGCTATTTCGACGTTCACGAGATGCTGACCGGCAAGAAGGTCGTGGAGAACAAGTATACAGCGACAGCGCTGTCGCAACATTACGGCGCCGACGAGCAGATGGCCACCGACATCATCGGTCATGTCCGCGATGGCCGCGCGCTGCCGGTCTCGACGATCGATGCCCTTGAAGCGGGTATCCTCGCCTTGTCCATGGATGAAGCGCGGCGCAAACGCACCGTTGTCGATTTACGGCCGGTCTGGGATCGCTTTGACGAGGCGCTCCACTCCCGTGCGGCTTAAAGAGGGCGTAAGATGAACGTTCAGCGCAGCACTCTCATTTTCGCCTGGATCCTTTTGCTGCCGGCCGTTCTCTACGTCGTCGTGATCGTTGCCTATCCGCTCCTGGACACATTCATTTTGTCGTTCACGGACGCGTCGCTGAAGAAGACGACCAACTGGGTCGGCTGGATCAACTACGAGAAGATCTTCAACACCACCTTTGCCGAGGTCATCATCCGCACCTTCGTGTGGACCTTCTTCTCGGTGGCGATCAAGATGATCATCGGTGTCTTCGGAGCCTGCATGCTGAATGCGGCGGTCCCCGGCCGGGCGCTGTTTCGCGTCTTGACCATGCCGCCGTGGATCGTGCCGATGGCGATCGGCATCTTCATGTGGGGCTGGATGTACAATGGCCAGTTCGGCATGATTTCCGGCGTCTTGCAGAACTGGGGCATTATCGATGGCCCCATCGCATTCCTTGCCCGTGGCTCGACGGCTTTCTGGGCAACCATCATCACCGACGTCTGGATCGGCGTACCGCTGGTGACACTCTATATGCTGGCGGCGATGCAGGCCGTGCCGCAGGATCTTTACGAGGCTGCGTGGACCGATGGGGCAGGGCGCTTCTATCGTTTCCGTCGCATCACACTGCCGCTGCTGATCCCGTCCTTGATCACCATGTCGATGTTGTCGCTGATCGCCACATTCAACTCGTTCGACATCATCTGGATCCTGACGCAAGGCGGGCCGAACGGTGAAACGACGACGATGATCATCGATACCTACAGGACGGCGATCGGTTCGAAGAAATACGGCGAAGGTGCTGCCCGGGCCGTGCTGATCTGCATCTTTCTGTCGATTTTCTGCCTGGCCTATTTTCGGGTGACCAGCCGGCTTTCTGCGGGAGAATCCAACCGATGAGCACGCAACCCGCCATGATCAACCGCTACCGCTGGTACGAGCTGATCAGCATCTACGCCGGTATCTTCCTCTTCCTGACGTTTATTCTGGCGCCGTTCGTTGAGGGCTTTCTCGTTTCGCTGAAGCCGCTTGGCCTCTTGTTCACCTCGCCCTACAAGTTCTGGCCGGAAAACGGTTCGTTTGCGGCCTACCGGACGATGTGGGTGAGTGTCCCCGGTTTTGCCCGCTATATCTTCAACTCGTTTTTCATTTCCATCATCGTTACCGCGATCGTGCTGATCCTGGTCGTACCGGCGTCCTACGCCTTTGCCCGGTTCACATTTCGCGGCAGCGGGCTGCTGCTCGGCGCATTTCTGGCCGTCAACATGTTCTCTGGCGCCGTCCTGCTCATTCCACTGTTTCGCCTGATGCGCACATTTGGTGTGCTCAACACCTATTTCGCCATGATCGTCCCGGGGGTCGCCTTCCTGATCCCTTCGGCCATCTGGCTGCTGCGCACCTACATGATGCGCATTCCACGCGAGCTGGACGAAGCGGCCTTCGTCGATGGTGCCAGCCATTTCTATACGCTTCGCCGGGTCATCCTCCCCATCGCCATGCCCGGCATCACCGTCGTAGCGATCACGACCTTCATCGGGTCCTACGCTCAGCAATTCATCTTCGCGCTGACCTTCAACTCGAAGACCGAATACATGCCGCTGCCGGTTGGGCTGTTTGCCTATTTCGGCCGGCAGGAAGTGATCTGGAACGAGTTGATGGCGGCGAGCTTCGTCGGCATCACCCCGGCCATCATCGTTATCTTCTTCCTACAACGCTATCTCGTCAGCGGCCTGACTGCTGGCGCGGTGAAACAATAAAAGCAGTCAACCACCAGAGAAACGGGAGCTTCAAACGTGTCCATTCAACTCAAGACGGGCATTCTCGCCCTTGCCTTGCTCGGCTCGACCGCGCTCGGCGCCATGACCGCCCACGCCGCCGACCAGGAAATCAGCTGGATTTATTGCGGCGACACGATGGATCCGATTCATGAGAAATACATCAAGCAGTGGGAAGAGAAGAACCCCGGCTGGAAGGTGACGCCTGAAGTTGTCGGCTGGGCCCAATGCCAGGACAAGGCGACGACGCTTGCCGTTGCCGGCACCCCCGTCGCCATGGCCTATGTCGGCTCGCGCACGCTCAAGGAATTTGCCCAGAACGATCTGATAGTGCCGGTCCCGATGACCGAAGACGAGAAGAAGAGCTACTATCCGCATATCGCCGATACTGTCACGTTCGACAACAACCAGTGGGGCGTTCCGATCGCGTTTTCGACCAAGGCACTCTACTGGAACAAGGACCTTTTCAAGCAGGCAGGCCTTGATCCTGAAACGCCACCCAAGACATGGGCCGAAGAGATCGCCTTCGCCAAGCAGATCAAGGAAAAGACCGGGATTGCCGGCTACGGTCTGCCGGCAAAGACTTTCGACAACACTATGCATCAGTTCATGCATTGGGTTTACACCAACAACGGCAAAGTCATCGACGGCGACAAGATCGTCATCGACAGCCCGGAAGTTCTCGCAGCCCTTCAGGCCTACAAGGACATCACGCCCTATTCGGTCGAAGGTGCGACCGCTTACGAGCAAAACGAAATGCGCGCCATCTTCCTTGATGGCAAAGTCGGCATGCTCCAGTCCGGTTCGGGTGCTGCCGTCCGTCTCAAGGAAACCAAGGTCAACTGGGGCGTGGCCCCGCTGCCACTCGGCCCGTCTGCCAAGGGTGAAGGCACTCTGCTGATCACCGACAGCCTGGCGATCTTCAAGGGCTCCGGCGTTGAGGAGAAGGCAATCGAATTTGCAAAATTCATTACCTCGCCCGGCCCGCAGGGCGAATATGAGTTGCAGGGTACCGCTGGTTTGACGCCGCTTCGTCCGTCGCCGATGGTTGATGAGTTCGTCAAGAAGGACCCCTACTGGAAGCCGTTCATCGATGGCATCACCTATGGGGGCCCGGAGCCGCTGTTCACCGACTATAAGGGCTTCCAGAATGTCATTATCGAAATGGTCCAGGCCGTCGTCACCGACAAGGCCGAGCCCGCGGATGCCCTGAAGAAGGCAGCTGCCGACCTCGAGCAATACAAGTAAGACCATCGGACCGCGAACCGGTCGAAAGGTTCGCGGTCCACTCCTTTTCTGCTACGAACGGGCCGCTTTTCGCCGGCGGCCGGAGACAGATTCTTGGGACAGCTCAATCTCAACAAGGTTCAGAAATTCTACGGGACGTTCGAAGTGCTGAAAAGCATCGAACTGGAGGTCCGCAACGGCGAATTCGTCGTTTTCGTCGGCCCGTCCGGATGTGGCAAGTCGACCCTGCTGCGCATGATCGCCGGTCTCGACGAGACCAGTTCAGGCGATATCGTGATTGATGGCAAACGTGTCAACGACCTGCCGCCCGTCAAGCGTGGCATCGCCATGGTGTTCCAGAGCTATGCGCTCTACCCGCATATGACCGTGTTCGAGAATATCGCTTTTCCGCTACGCGTCGAAAAGATGCCGGAAGACAAGCTGAAGGCGAAAGTCGAGAATGCAGCGCGCATTCTTCATCTCGACCAGCGGCTCCAGCAGAAACCCGGCTTGTTGTCCGGCGGACAGCGCCAGCGTGTGGCTATCGGCAGGGCGATCGTGCGCGAGCCGAAGATATTCCTGTTTGACGAGCCGTTGTCCAACCTCGATGCGGCTCTGCGCGCCGATATGCGTATTGAACTGGCGAAACTGCACAAGCAACTGAAGGCGACGATGATCTACGTCACCCACGACCAGGTCGAGGCGATGACGATGGCGGACCGGATTGTCGTGCTCAATGCCGGTGAGATTTCCCAAACAGGCGCGCCGCTCGAACTCTATCACAAACCGGCCAACATGTTCGTTGCAGGTTTTATCGGCAATCCGCGCATGAACATGCTGCCCGTCACCTGCAAAGCAGTCAGCGATGCCGGCGTCGAGATCGAATTCAAGGGCCAGCCGGCGACCATCCCTGTGAACGGCCGGGCCGATCTGGTCGGTCAGCCGCTGACCCTCGGTATTCGTCCGGAGCATATCCAGTTCGGCGAGGCTGACCTGTCGATGAACCTGACACCGTCAGTGATCGAACGGCTCGGCGCCCAGACTGTTGCCTATGCTTCGCTTGACGGCGAAAGCGAGAATTTCTGCGCGATGCTTCCCGGCAGCGCGCCGATCCGGACCGACGAGACAGTTCCGATCGGCATCGGTGCCGCTGATTGCCATCTCTTCGACGCATCCGGCATCGCGCTTGAGCGCCGGGTAGCACTGACCGACATCAATGTCGGTCTCTTGAAAATCGCCGGCGGCTGACGTCGCGACGATTCTCAAGCTTCGTCGAAAGCAAAAGGGGCGCGGATGATGCGTCCCTTTTGTTTATCTCAGTGGCGCGCGGTTGGCGGGGACTTTAATCGGCTAACTCAAGCCGCTCCTGTGTCCAACCCATGCGGATGGTCCACCATCGGCCAAATATCGCGCGGTGCCCGGCGGTAAGGCGTGCGGGCCGGGTTGTTCGGATAAGGTGTACCCGCCGAGCAATAAAGGATCTCCGCGGCGATCACCGCAAAGGATGCGTAGAAGTGATTGGTCGACTTGATGACCAGTATCTTCTTTAAAGTTGGGTCGATGCCCATCACCGAGAACAGACTAGGGTCGAAGCTCTGCGCCCGGGTGGAGTTGAGGATGATGTCTATGCCATCGAGACGGATATGCGCGGCGTCGCCGAAGGGCGCATAGCTTTCGCCGAAACGCATTTCCGCGTTGCGCACCAGTTTGACGACCTTGACGACGCCGTCGATCGGATTGCCGGTTCCCGGTGCCGATTTTGCGCCGAAACGCAGTTGAATCTCGGCGCCTTCGCCAGCGGCCATGCAGATCTGCACTGCCATCGGGTCCCAGATCGTCCCGACAGCCGTATCCCTGGCGCCCTGTGCCAGAAGTTCGGCCAACAGCACCGTCGCATCGCCCGCCGTGCCGCCGCCGGGATTATCCCAAACGTCGGCGATCACCACGGGTCCGTCGGCTGCTTCGAGCGCCCGGGAGACGGCTTGCTTTTCATCGATCTGCGGCATGATGAATGTGCCGCGCCTGGAAAAGAGTTCGAGCCCGAGTTCGCGCGCAAGGGCATCGCCCTTTTCCGGCTTGCCATCGGTGACGACGAGCATCTTCGTTCCCATTTCGGGAACATCGCCGGCCATGAAGCCGTGGATGACAGAGATGGAGAGGATGTCCGGGTCTTCCGCTTCGATCCGCATGATCTTGTCGACGAACGTGCGCATCGGATCGCGCGACGTCGGATAGACGTCGATCATCCGGCAATCGAATACCGACATGACCGGTTTGATGCGGCCGGCCAGCGTATCGAGCGCGATGCGCCACAGATCCTCGGCACGATCGACGAAGTCCGTATGTGGAAATTCCTTGAAGTAGACGAAGAAATCCGCCGCCGCCCGCCGCTTGACCGTCAGGTGGCTGTGCGGGTCGAGTTCAGCACAGACAAGGATGTCGGGGCCGACAATCTCGCGGACGCGCGTCAGGAAATCGCCCTCGGTATCCTCATAGCCATCGGCGACCATGGCGCCATGAAGACCGAGAACCACGGCGTCCACCGGCAGTGCCGCCCGCAGCTGGTCGAGGATTTCGTCACGCAAGCCCTCATACGTCAGGCGATTGACGAGACCGGCGGGATCGGCCCAGGTGGCAGTGCCCTCGATTAGATCAAAACCCATTTCCGCCGCAAGCCGGCGCCCGACCGTAATCGGCGCGGAACAGAGTGTCGGTGTGTCCGGATGCTCGCCCGGCGGGGCATACAGCGAGGCCTCGAAGGCGCGGCGATCGACGCAGATCGGTGAGAAAGTGTTGGTCTCGGTCGCCAGGACGGCGGTGAAAATGCGCAATGCCTTTGCCTCGTTCTAGCCGCTCAAGCCCCGCCCATCGGATGGGGCAGATACCCCGTGAAGCCGCAGATTTTCCAGTGCCCCTGATGAAGGCGGCAATAATAAAGCGTCTGCCACTTGAGACTATCGACGCTGCCGTCCGATTTTTTCAGGCTGCCGTCAAACTTCTTGCGGACCAGGGCCATATCGCCTTCGATCTCGATATCTTCGAGCGTCGTGGTGGTGAAAATGGCATTGCGGGTGTTCTCGGCAAAGGACTGCTGGGCAAAATCCGTTGCCTGGCGCAGCCACTCGTCGCGATAGGCCGTCAGTGAAGGAAAGGCCAGACGCCATTTGTCGGGGCTGGTTTCCCGCTTGGCATCAATGCCGATGAAGCCTTCCTCGACAAAATCTCCGGCGACCTTGGACCAGTCGGCGGCAAGAAAAGCATCAATGTCGCGCTCGACCAGCATCTGCCAGATCGCGTGACGGGCGGCATCGGAGGAAGGGAAAGGATTGCGGAAGGGATCGCGCACAAATGCTCCGTGGATTGAAATTCTTTTCATAAATGGCGTTTTTCTCTGGTCAAATTCCGCTTTCTATGGTCATTTGTCAACGTATCAAGAAAATAATTTGCAAGGACGGGGCAAATGTCCATTACACGTTATGGCACGGTGCAAGTGGGTGCAGGCGGCAAACCGCTGCCGTTTGCACGCGCGGTGGAGGCGAATGGCTGGCTTCATGTGTCCGGCCAGGTTGCGATGGAAAATGGCGAGATCATCGAAGGTGGGATTATTCCGCAAACACATAAGACGATCGCCAATCTGCTGGCTATCCTTAAGGAGGCCAATTACGGACCTGAGCACATCGTTCGTCTCGGTGTTTGGCTGGATGATCCGCGGGATTTTTGGACCTTTAACAAGATCTATCAGGACTATTTCGGCGAACATCCGCCGGCGCGGGCCTGCGTGCAGGCGTCGATGATGGTCGATTGCAAGGTCGAGATCGATTGCGTCGCCTATAAGGAAAAGACGTCCTAAGGTTCAGGTGATACGGAAACGGGTGGACACCAAGTGAGAATCGTATGCCAGATCGCAGCATTGCCGCGGTTTCAGGAAGCCTCCTCGAGGCGGCCTGGCGATTTCATTGAAGGTGATCTCTGATGGATATTTTCTCGACACTTCAGGAAGAAAAGGGACGGCTTTCGCCGGCCGAAAGCCGCATCGCTGAAATATTGCTGACTGATTTCGAATTTGCGGTGAATGCCTCGATTATCGAACTGGCCGGCAAAGCCGATGTCTCCCCGCCGACCGTCACACGCTTCTGCCGGCGGCTCGGCTGCGACAGCTTTTCCGACTTCAAGGTGCAGCTGGCGCGCACTGCCTATGTCGGCATGCGCTACCTCAAGCCCGAGCCGAAGAGCCGGGAACCCGCCGATGTGGCGCAGGATATCGTCTCAAAGGCACAGAATGCGCTGTTCATGCTGCACCGCAGCCTCGATCTCGCAGCGATCGAGCAGGCGACCGAAAAGCTGGCCGGCGCCAACATGATCTATGCGTTCGGCTCCGGCGGCAACTCCTCGATGATCGCCAGTGAATTGCAGAACCGCCTGTTTCGCTTGGGGCTGCGCATTACCGCAAGCTCCGATCACAGCATGCAGATGATGATGGCGGCTGCCGCCCGGCCGGGCGACGTTGTCATCGGGTCGTCGTTCTCCGGGCGCAACGCCGAACTGGTCCGATCCTTCACGCTCGCCCGGGACCAGAAAGTGACAACCATCGCCCTGACGCAGAGCGGCAGCCCGGTTGCGCGCGCCGCCGATATCACCGTGCCTGTCGATCTGCCGGAAGGGACCAACATCTATCGCCCGACATCGACCCGTATCGCCTATCTCGCAGTCCTCGATATCCTTGCCAGTCTCGTTGCCTACCACATCCAGCCCCAAGCAACCGTGACGTTGCGGCGCATCAAGCAACAGCTTGTCGCCCATCGTGACGGCGACGACCGCCAGCTGCTCGGGGATTGATTTTACCATGCTCACAAAGGACCCGTCATGACTTCATCCGTCGCAATTGTAACGGGAGCTGCAGGCGACATTGGCCGGGCCATCGCCCGCCGCCTTGGCGAAGACCATGATATCGTGCTGATGCCCGATCTGGATGGTGAAGCCGTTGAAAGAGCAGCGGCGGGCCTTGGCAATCCCGGCAAGTTCGTCGCCCTGGCCTGCGATATCACCGATGTCACACGTGTGTCTGCTATGGCAGCTCGGTCGGCGGAACTTGGCACGGTTCGGACGCTGGTCAACAATGCCGGTGCAGCGCGTGCTGTCAGCCTGCACGATACAACGCCGGAAATCTGGCGCATGGACAATGCCTTGAACCTGGAAGCCGCCTTCCTGTGCTTTCGCGCCGTCGAGGGTGCGCTGAAACAAAGCCAGGGTTCGGTGATCAACATCGCTTCGGTCAACGGCACCAATGTTTTTGGTCATCCCGCCTACAGCGCCGCGAAGGCCGGCCTTCTGCACCTGACGAAGCTGATCGCCGTCGAATACGGCAAGTACGGTATTCGCGCCAATGCAGTGTCTCCCGGTACCGTGCGCACCCAGGCGTGGGAAGTCCGCGCCGCCGCCAACGCGAATGTGTTTGAGGACGCGCGCCGCTGGTACCCGTTGCAGCGGATCGCCAGCCCGGACGACGTGGCCAATGCGGTTGGCTTTCTCGCCAGTCCGTTGGCCTCGGCGATCTCCGGCGTCTGCTTGCCGGTCGACTGCGGCCTGACGGCAGGGCAGGCCGAGCTTGCCCGCACCTTTTCCCAATCCGAAAACTATTAAGAATAAGAGGAACGGACATGCAATCGGCGTCCTATCGTCTCGAAAGCGCGTGGCATCCGCAGGGCGGTCTGCACGGCTGCTTCACCTTCAGTCTGTTCAACCTGTCGGACAAAGCCATTGAAGGGTTTACCATCGTCTACACTTCGCTGACGCGTGTTATCGACAAAACAGCTTGCGACAACGCCGTCTTCGTCAAGCGCAATGCCAATTATCATCAATTCGCACCACCGGAAGGCTTCGTGCTTGCACCTGGCGTATCCTGGACCTTTACGGTCAGCGGCCTGCATCGCAAGGCCGTTCACTGCACTGATGGGGCAAAATCCGCCTATCTGACGCTTGCCGATGGCCGTCATGTGCCGGTCGCGGTCTCCGACCTTCTGCTCGAAGGCCGCGTCAGCGAGCCGCCGCCGGTGCTGTTGCCGGAGGGGAGGCTTGACCTGCCGTTTGCACTGCAGCCGTGGCCGCGCCAGATCGATGCGAAGCCGGGCGATGGTTTCCCGGTTTGCCTCCATCCGGCCCCCGGCACATCGCCGGATGACCTCAAGGCCATAGATACGGTGATCGGCCTGTTTCACAGGCTGTTTGAAGCCGACCATGCACCGCTCAGCCTGGCATCGAACAGTCAGGGCAGGGTGCTATACGTGAAGCAGGACGCGGCGCTTGCCGCGGAAGCATACGCGCTGTCCTTCTCTTTAGAGGCCGTCACGCTCAGCTACGGCGGCGGCGCCGGCCGGCAATATGGATTGACGTCGCTGGCGCAGCTCCTGAATGGCGCACGGCGAGAACCGGGAAAGTTCCGTTTTCCGGTGTCCGGCACGATTTCGGACGCGCCGCGCTACAGCTGGCGCGGCTGCCATCTCGATGTTTCCCGGCAGTTCTACCCGGTCGCCGGTGTGGCGCGGCTCATCGATATCCTTGCCTGGCTCAAGCTCAATATCTTCCACTGGCACCTGACCGATGATGAAGCCTGGCGGCTGGAGATCAAGGCCTATCCGGAACTCACCACGGCCGGCGTTGTCCGCAGTCCAGATGGTCCACTTCTGCCACAGCTGGGCAATGGGGCGGAGCCTGTCGGCGGGTTCTATAACCAGGATGACGTTCGCGCGGTCGTGGCTCATGCGCAGACGCTGAATGTCGAGATCATCCCGGAGATCGATGTTCCCGGCCACAACGCGGCAACGCTCGTTGCACTGCCCGACCTGTCCGATGGCCAGGAGGCGCCGGAAAGCTATCATTCCGTTCAGGGCTATCCGAACAATGCGCTCAACCCGGCTGTGCCGTTCACCTATGAGTTTCTCGGAAAAGTCTTCGATGAGATGATCGGGCTTTTCCCATCTGCCTACATCCATATCGGCGGCGACGAGGTGGCGAATGGGGCCTGGCTTGCGTCGCCATTGGCCCGCAGGCTGATGGAACAGGAAGGCATTGAAGGCACTTTCGGTTTGCAGTCCTATTTCTTGAAACAGGTCAAGGACATGCTGACCAAGCGCGGCAAGAAGCTTGCCGGCTGGAACGAGGTTGCCCACGGCGGTGGCGTCGACACCGCGGAAACCCTGCTGATGGCCTGGGAAAACCCCGAAGTCGGCATCGGGCTTGCCCGCGAAGGCTATGATGTGGTGATGACGCCGGGGCAGGCCTATTATCTCGATATGGTGCAGGGTGACGAATGGCAGGAGCCAGGCGCCAGCTGGGCCGGCACGGTGCCGCCTGCCCACACCTATGGCTATGAAGCCGAAGGCGATTTTCCCGACGAGCTGAAAGACCGGATGAAGGGCGTGCAGGCCTGCATCTGGTGCGAGCATTACCTGTCGCGCGGCTACTTCAATCGCCTGGTCTTCCCGCGTCTTCCGGCGATCGCTGAAGCTGCGTGGACGCCGAAAAGTCAAAAGGACTGGTTGCGTTTTGCGGCCATCGTTCCGCTCAGTCCGCAGCTGTAACAATTGAAATTATGGGGAAGACAATGCGCATCGCCGTCGGTGGTATCCATACAGAATGCAGCACCTATTCGCCGGTCCTGATGGCCGGGGAGGATTTTCGCGTGCTGCGTGATGCCGATCTGCTCGGGGCCGAGTATTTCGATTTCCTCGATGCTGCCGGGATCGAGCATGTACCGCTGCTGCACGCCCGTGCCGTGCCGGGCGGTCCCGTATTGCGGTCGACCTATGAGGCCTTCAAAGCTGAGTTCCTTGAAAGACTGCAGGTTGCCTTGCCGCTCGACGGCCTTTATCTCGCCATGCATGGCGCCATCAATGTCGAAGGGATGGACGACGCCGAAGGCGACTGGATTTCCGCCGCGCGCACAGTCGTTGGGCCGGGTTGCCCGATCGCGGCAAGTTATGATCTTCATGGTAATGTCAGCCAGAGGATCATCGATCAGCTCGATATCTTCGCCGCCTATCGCACCGCCCCGCATATCGATGTGCGTGAAACCATGGTGCGGGCGTGGTCGATGCTGGTTGAAACGCTACGGACAGGTAATCGTCCGGGTGTCGCCTGGGCCAAGGTGCCGGTGCTTTTGCCCGGCGAATGCACTTCGACGGAGGATGAACCAGCCAGGTCGATCTATCTTAACCTGCCCGCATTTGATGCCAAGCCGGGTATTCTCGATGCCAACCTGATGATCGGCTATGTCTGGGCCGATGAGCCGCGGGCAACGGCCTGCGCCGTCGTGACCGGCACCGACAGGCAAGCTGCGTCGAAGGCCGCCGAGGAAATCGCGCGACAATACTGGAACGCGCGTGAAAATTTCGGCTTCGGCCCGGTCACGGGACCGCTGGAGGAGATGCTCGATATTGCTGCTTCCGCCACCACATCCCCGGTCATCCTTGCCGATTCTGCCGACAATCCGACCGGTGGCGGGGTCGGCGACCGCGCCGATGTTTTGCGTGCGCTGATCGCCCGGAACTGGCATAGCGCGCTGCTCGCCGGGATCACCGACCGTCCGGCCGTTGAGGTCTGTTTCGCGGCTGGGGAGGGCGCCTCGCTCACCCTGCGGATCGGCGCCAGTCTCGATCCGGCCAGCGTTCCGGCGGAGGTGACCGCGAAGGTCCTCCGTCTGGACGACAGCGGTGCGGCAGCGGATCGTCAGGCCGTCGTCGAAGTTGGTGGAATTACGATCGTGCTGGCTGCGCGCCGGCGCCCCTATCACAATATCGAGGATTTCCGGCGTTTGGGCCTTGATCCCAAGTCCGTACGACTGCTGGTGGTCAAGTCCGGCTACCTTTCGCCCGAACTGGCACCGATCGCCAATCCTAACCTGATGGCCCTGACCGACGGCGTCGTCAATCAGGACATCGCCAATCTGGCGAGCCATCGCAGGATAAGACCGGTCTTTCCCTTGGATCGCGGGTTCGACTACGTACCCGCAGCGACATTATCGGCGCGCTGGCGCGAATGATACCGGTTTAATCCGCCCGGTACCTGTATCTTCGCCCGGCTGTCCGGGCAGCTTTTGCCCTCCTTTCCGGTGCTCTCATCATGACATCCACGTTGTCAATCGCCTTCCGCCACCCTGTGGTCCGGCTGAGCATGACCGCGATCTTCATGTTCGGTTTTACGGGGGCTGCGACGGCACCCTACCAATCGGTGATCGGCATCACCGAGCTCCGCCTGAGCAATGGCTTCTATTCCATCCTGATTTTTGCGGCGGCAGCCGTCAATGTCATCGTCAGCCTGTGGGTCGGCGTCCTCGCCGACCGGATCGGCAACTACCGGATCCTGCTGATGACCGTCATGTCGTTCGGGGTTTTCGGTTACGGTCTTGTCTATGCCGTGCCGGTTCCGGCCAGTTTCGTGTTCTGCACGCTGGTCATGCTGCCGGTCTACAACTCGATGACATCGCTGCTCTTCGCCAACGTCCGATCCATCGCCAATGCCGAGGGTGGGCGTGATGCGGCGGCGATCAATTCCGGCGTGCGTGCTGCGATCTCAGTTGCCTGGGTTCTAGTGCCGGGACTTGTGGCTCTGGTTCTGGTCGGGCGCGGCAGCATGCTGCCTGCCTATCTGCTCGCCTGCCTCGGATGTATCGTCAATCTGGCACTGGTGTTCTTCAAGCTGCCGGCCGCGAATGGTCCACCACCGGCAAAAAGTCACCGGCATTCATACCTTGCGTCCTTTGGCGAAGTTCTCGCGCCAACTGTCTTCGTCCGCCTGATGGCGATCTCGCTGATCACCTCGACGCTGCATGTCAACGCGGCAGTTCAGCCGCTGATTATTACAGGTGCCGCTGGTGGAACCGTGACGGATATCGGCGTGGTCGTCGGCATTGTTGCGTTTCTCGAGGTTGTGTTCATTTTCGTCTGGGCCCGCATCCAGGTTCAGATGCATGCGGTGACGGCGCTTGCAATCGGCGCTGGGCTCTATGCTGTCTACCTCACGCTCCTGGGGCTCGCTTCGGCACCTTGGCACGTCTATGCCCTGACGCTGCTCAGCGCCTTTGCTGCCGCCGCCCTGATCAGCATTCCAATCACCTACATCCAGGATCTCATCGCCGACCGTCCGGGGCTTGGCAGCTCGCTCATCTCCGTGAACCTGTTCCTCAGCGGTGGTCTGAGCGCCATCCTGTTCGCGATCGGAACCCGTTTCAGCGATTATTCGGGCACGTCGATGCTCGGCGCGCTCGCAGGAACGATTGGTCTTGGCCTGATGCTCTATCTTGATGGTCGCGGGCGCGGCGCAAGCCCTGCTCCAAGGTGAGACCGTCGGCAACAATGCCGCCTCCGGTCGTTGAGATCATCGCCCGCGGATGCGTAAAGGCTTGCAGTTCGCAGGTGGCGGGAATTGCCGGATGTAGAAGTCAAGCCCATTTTCCTCCATCACCAGCGTGTTCGCCACCGAACTGCCGTCGCTGTGGACCAGTTTGAAGGAATTGCGCTGTGCCCACATTGCCGCGCTGTTCCAGCAGTCGCGCTGGGGTCAAACGGACGGTGAACCTTCATCGCGAACACGCATGGTGGCGAGCTTCCTGACGACGGCTGAAATACGCAGGTTACTGCCATTTCTCAAAAACGGTCATGATCGGAATAACCGAGAGAGGAAGAGGGGCTGTCTCATGGACAGTCGTATGGTCTGTCAAAGGGAGTGTTGTGGGCACATCATACCAGAGAAAAGCTTTGTGGGGCAGGAGGTCCGGTAACGGATGTTTGGGACCCGCCCGACCGCTGGGTGAAGCTGGGATGCTTTTGCTTTCCTCGCGCCCAAGCGTTACCCATCTGCATGACAATTCTGATTTCGTGATGAAGAGGCATGGTGATGATCAATTTCCGGCAACTCGAAGTGCTCAAGACCCTGCTTGCGACGGGATCGACGATTGCCACGGCAAAAAGCATGGGGTTGAGCCAGTCCGGTGTCAGCCGTCTGCTCGCACAGCTGGAATCCGATCTGTCGCTTAATCTCTTCGCCCGCGACAAGGGGCGGCTGATCCCGACGCCGGAGGCGACCATTCTTGCCCGTGATGCCGAGAACATCCTGTTGGGGCTGAACCGGTTTTCCGGACTGGCCGAGGACCTGCGCAGCGGTGCAACAGGTCCCGAGGTCGTCCGCATCGGCCTGCCGAGCAGCATGTGGGAGGACTTTGCCCCGGCCATGCTGATGGACTATGCGAAAGAATTTCCAAGCGTCCGTATCGAAACCTTTTTCGAAACGACGACTGCGATCACCCGTCTGGTCGAGCAGCGGGTCATCGACTTCGGTTTTCTGCGTTACGAGGGGGAGGTGGGACCGGCCATTGAAATGGAACCGGTGGCAAGCGGCGTCAGCGTCTGCGTCATTCCGGAAAATCACGCGTTGGCGGAGCTCAAGCACATTACTCCGAAGGACCTGCGCAATATTCCGCTGATCCTGATTGGCCGTCAGCGGCCGACCCGAATGCTGCTCGACCAGACGTTCAAGCGGGCAGGCGTGAAGCAGAACGTCAAGATCGAGACGCATACCAACAGTTCGGCCTGCGCCTATGCCGCCCATGGCCTTGGCATCGGCATCATCAGCAGTTTCTACGCCAATCTCTACCGGCATCTGCGAATCGTCCAGCGGCCGTTCATCCCCGTTTCGACGCAGGAATTCGGTCTTGCCAAGCCCGCAGGTGTTCCACCGTCGCTGGCGGCGCAGGCTTTGATGGATGCGCTCAAGCGCCAGATCGCCCTTTCGCAGCAACCGCGCTAAGCCTCTTTCCCATCTACGCTTTTCCAATGTCGCGTACGCGGCTGGTTGCATCGCATCTGCATAGGTCTATGACAAAATCGCATAATATTGCGCATATTTGGCAAAACCATCATAGTCCCGTCACAAACAAGCCGGCCAACGGCAACCATCCCGCATCCAATCGTGTTCAGGGGAACCGATGCTCAGATTTATTCTAAACCGCCTGTTCATGGCGTTGCCGACCGTCCTGATCGTTTCGATCACGGTTTTCGCGCTGATCCGCTTCATTCCCGGTGATCCCGCCGCATTGATGCTGGGCGATATGGCGCAGCCTGAGCAGATCGCTGAAAAGCGTTCCGAACTCGGTCTCGACAAGTCGATGCCCGAGCAGTTCCTGATCTGGGGCGGCAACGTGCTGACCGGTGATTTCGGCCTGTCGATCGTCAGCGGCGAGCCGGTCCGGGAACTCGTCGTTTCGCATTTTGCCGTGAGCGCCCAGATCGTGTCGGTTGCCGTGTTGCTGGCCAGTCTGATCGCCGTTCCGGCCGGCGTCATCGCCGCCTGGCGGCAAAACAGCCTGACCGACCTTGCGCTTGTCGGGACCGCGACCATACTCCTGTCGATCCCGACATTTTGGCTCGGCCTGCTGTTGCTTTTATTCTTCGGCCTGAAGCTCGGCTGGCTGCCGGTGCTCGGTTACGTCTCAATCGGCGACAATCTCGTCGGCGGGCTGCTCTATCTGGTTTTGCCGGTGATGACCCTGGTGATCCATGAGATGGGCGTGCTGATCCGCATGGCGCGCGCCTCGACGCTGGAAGTGCTCCGGCTCGACTACATCACCCACGCACGGGCAAAAGGCCTGTCCGAAAGTGCCGTTCTCTGGAAGCATGCCTTCAAGAACGCTTTTGGTCCGACCTGGACGATGATCGGCCTGATCCTCGGCAACCTGCTTGGCGGCATCGCCGTCATCGAAACGGTCTTCACCATTCCGGGCCTTGGCCGCTTAATGGTCGATAGCATCTTCCAGCGCGATTACCCGGTCATCCAGGGCTGCCTGCTGTTCGTCGCCTTGTCCTATGTGCTGGTCAACCTGATCGTCGATCTGCTCTATCCCCTTTTCGATCCGCGCGTGGTGGCCGAATGAAAAACTATACATTCAATGGTCTCATCGGTGCCGTCCTCATTACCGTTCTGCTGGCCGTCGCAATCCTTGGTCTTTTCTGGACGCCATACGATCCGATGAAGCTCAGCTTCACGGCCCGGCTGGCAGCGCCGAGCGCGGAACATTGGCTGGGAACCGATGAGTTCGGCCGCGATGTCTTGAGCCGCATCATCGTCGGCGCCCGCGCCAGCGTCTGGATCGGTGCGCTCACCGTCTCGCTTGCAGCAATCGCCGGAACGCTGATCGGCCTGATCAGCGGTTATGCGCGCGGTTGGGTCGATGCGGTGATCATGGCGATCAACAATGCGCTTCTGGCCTTTCCAGGCATCCTCCTGGCGCTCGGTCTGCTGGCCGTGTTCGGGGCAAACCAGTATGGCATCATCTTTGCGCTTGGCATTGCCTATACGCCGTCGATGGCGCGCGTCGTTCGCGGAGCCGTCCTGTCGCTGCGTGAGCGTGAATTCATCGAAGCCTCCAAGATCATGGGCAACAGCGAAGTCTTTACCATGCTGCGCCATATCCTGCCCAATTGTCTGGCGCCGATCACTGTCCTGTCGACGTCGATGTTTGGCTGGGCGATCCTGTCGGAGAGCGCCTTGAGTTTCCTCGGCCTCGGTGTGCCGCCACCGGCGCCCACCTGGGGCAACATGCTGGCGGCAGGCCGGCCGTTCATCGAGCAGGCGGTCTGGCTCGGCCTCTTCCCTGGTCTCTGCATCGCGCTGACGCTGCTTGGCATCAACCTTCTGGGCGACGCACTCCGCGACAAGCTCGATCCCCGCATGCGAGGTCTGAAATGACACAGGAAAGACTTCTCAGCGTCCGGGACCTCTCGCTCGTGGTCGCCCAGCGCGGCGTCGAGGTGGTGAAGAAGGTCAGCTTCGACATCGAGCCCGGCGAGATTTTCGGCATCGTCGGCGAAAGCGGCTCCGGCAAATCATTGGCGACGCGCGCGATCATCTCGCTGCTTCCTGCGGCCATCAAGGTGACGGGCGGGCAGGTGACCTTCAAGGGCCGCGATGTCCTGTCGATGAGTGAAGCCGGGCTTCGCGAATTGCGCGGCGCGGAAATCGGGCTGGTCTTTCAGGAGCCGATGACCTCGCTCAACCCGTCGATGACCATCGGCCGCCAGCTGGAGGAGGGGCTGACGCTCCACACCAATATGCCGGCGCCAACGCGGCGCGAGCGTATCCTTGCCATGCTCCAGCGGGTCGGAATTCGTGATCCGGAAGGTGCGCTTTCCGCCTATCCGCACGAATTTTCCGGCGGCATGCGCCAGCGCATCATGCTCGCTTCCGTCATGCTGTTGAAGCCGGCGCTTTTGATCGCAGATGAGCCGACAACAGCGCTCGACGCGGTCATCCAGCGCGACGTCATGGAACTGATGGTCGAACTGACCAAGGCGGAAGGCACGGCCGTCCTCCTGATCAGCCACGATCTGCCGATGGTGGCGCGCTATACCAGCCGCATCGTGGTGATGGAGAAGGGGTCGCTGGTCGAACAGGGAACGACCGAACAGATCCTCGAAAAGCCGCAGCATCCCTATACGCGCAAGCTGCTTTCATCGCTGCCGATCCGTGGCGAAGTCCGCACCATCGACACGGTCTCGGCACCGATGGTTTCGGCGCGCAACATCGTCGTCGATTATCCCGGCCGCAAATCGCTGTTCAAGAAGGGCACGCCGAAGCGGGCGCTGCACGGCGTCAGCGTCGATATTCATGCCGGCGAAGTGGTGGCTCTGGTTGGCGGTTCCGGCTCGGGAAAGACGACGCTTGGCCGCACCATCGCCGGGCTGGTCAACCAAAGCTCGGGGGATATCCTGTTTCAGGGACGCGAGCGGTCTGCGGACTGGCGGAACTACCGGTTGAACTGCCAGATGGTCTTTCAGGACCCCTATTCGTCGCTTGATCCGCGCATGACGATCCTCTCGCTGGTCGAAGAAGCCCTGCGACTGGTGCCGGATATCGACCGGGCCGCCAAGAAGAAACGCGCCTATGAAACGCTGGAGGAAGTCGGTCTCGGTACCGAATATGCGTTGCGTTATCCGCACGAACTGTCCGGCGGCCAGCGTCAGCGCGTCGCGATCGCCCGCGCCATTGCCCGGCGGCCGAAGTTCCTGATCGCCGACGAGCCGGTCTCGGCGCTCGACGTCACCGTCCGCGCTCAGGTGCTGGCGCTCTTTTCCGACTTACAGAAACGCTACGGCTTTTCGTGCCTGTTCATCAGCCACGACCTTGGCGTCGTCGAACAGGTGGCCGATCGCGTCATCGTCATGCAGGACGGCCGCATCATCGAGCAGGGCGACCGCAACACGATATTCGACAAGCCGAAGGAGCCCTATACGCGGCGTCTTCTCTCGGCCATCCCCGCGCTCGATCTCACCGAGACCGGCGGGGTCAAACTGAAATGGCGTCTGGAGGCCTGATATGAACACGATGACGACTTCGAGCAAGGCAGCCGGCCGGCTGAACGCGATCTGCGATGCGCAGTCCTTCGTCACCCGCTACTGCGTCCGCAATCTCCTGACCGGCGAGACGTTTGGCCGGGGCGCGGACGAAGAGACTCCGTCCGCCAGCACGCGAAAAACCTCTATCATGATGGCGGCGCTGAAGGCCGTTGGCGAAGGCAGCCTCGATCTCAACGAACAGATCGTCTACGAGGAGCGCTTCGCCGAAGAGGTGGCAAGCGGTATCTTCCGTTACCTGACGCCCGGCATCGTCATCTCGCTGCGCGATGCAATCACCGGCATGATGGTGCTGAGCGACAATGTTTGCACCAAGATGGTGTTCGAGCGGCTGACGCTGGACGAGGTCGATCTCTATTGCAAGTCGATCGGCATGAGCGGCACCCATCACCGCTTCCTCATTCCGCCTTTGGCGCTGTCGCCGGATCACGCACTCGGCGCGGTGACGACGACGACGGCAAGCGATCAGGTCATGCTTTTGCAGACGATTCTCGACGCGCAGACCTCAAGTGCCGCCGCTGCCAAGCTCGGCTGCCCCACGGAACTTTGCCAATACGCTCTGCAGACGTTGAAGAGCCAGGTCCTGCGTTACGGCATTCATTCGCGCTTGCCATTCGAAACCAAGGTGGCCAGCAAGGGCGGACGCGGCAAGCGTGGCCGCATGGATGCAGGCATCGTCTACCGCGATGGCGCGCCGTTCTACATCATCGCCGCCTATACCGACCAGGTGCCGCAGGCGATGCCGGACGGGACGCCCGGATACACGATGTCGCTTGAAACCATCGGCAGGCTGTCGCGCGCCTGTTGGGATGAATTCCAGTCATAACCAATCAAAAAGAGGGTAGAACAATGAAGACAATTCTCCTGGCCGGCACCATGCTGGCCTCACTCGCCGGCACCGCCTTAGCCCGCGATATCGTCGTGGCACAGAGCTCCGATCTGCGCAGCAGCAATCCTGGCGTCAACCGCGACGGCAATACCGACAGCATCATCCTTCACATCGTCGAAGGCCTTGTCGGCTATGCCAACAACGGTGAGGTCAAACCGCTTCTGGCGGAAAGCGTCGATATGGCGCCGGATGGGCTGAGCTACACATTCAAGCTCCGCGGCGACGTGAAGTTTCACAACGACAAGCCGCTGAAGGCCGAAGATGTCGTCTGGAACTGGAACCGCTATATGGATCCGGCCACCAAATGGACCTGCCTCAAGGATTTTGACGGCAATGGCGCTGCCCATGTTACCGGCATCAAGGCCGTGGACACTTCGACCGTGACGATAACGCTCGAAAAGCCATCGGCGGTTTTCCTCGGCCTGATGTCGCGCCCTGAATGCGGTTATACCGGCATCATCTCGCCGGATTCCGTTGCCGCTGACAGCACGTTTGACAAGCCGATCGGTACCGGGCCGTTCCAGTGGGACGAGTGGAAGAAGGGCGAATACCTTCACCTTGCCAAATTCGACGGCTACGTTTCGCCGAAGAATGATGGCAAGCCGGATGGTGTGGTCGGATCGAAGCGGCCGCTGGTCGACGGCATCAAGTTCATGGTTATTCCGGATGCCTCGACCGTCAAGGCTGGTCTGCAATCCGGCGTGCTGGATACCGCGGAAATCTCGCCGGATCTCATTCCCGAATTCAAGGACAGCGTAACCACTCAGCTGATCATTGCCCGCAACAACGGCAAGAACCTGTTCTACATCCAGACGCGCGATCCGGTGCTGAGCAAGCCTGCCATCCGCCGCGCCATGGCACGGGCGCTCGACCTCGACCAGTTGGTGGCCGCGGCCTCGAACGGCACGGGCGAAGCAAACGGCTCGATGATCTCGTCCGATTCCGTCTACTACAGCGACGCGCAGAAGAAGCGTCTGCCCTATGATCTGGAAGCGGCGAAGAAGGAACTCGACGCTTCCGGATACAAGGGTGAGCCGATCAGCATCATCGCCAACAAGCGGGGCAACGTGCCCAGCTTCCCAGCGGCCGTTATTGCGCAGGCGATGCTGCAGCAGATCGGGCTGAACGTGCAGATCGAGGTGCTCGATTATGCAACGCAGGTCGATCGACGCCGGTCGGGCAACTACCAGATCATCTCGCAATCCGTTACGCCGCGTCTCGACCCGGCGCTGATGTATAGCTTCTATGTTGGCGACAAGAACACGAACGCATCCTTGATGTGGGACGATCCGAAGGCGCGCGACCTGATGAAGGCCGCCTATGCCGAAATCGACCCGAAAAAACGCCAGGCGATCTTCGACGCGTTCCATGAACTGATGATGCAGGAAATGCCCGGCATCTTCCTCTACGATATGGTCGATGTCTGGGGTGCGACCAAGGCGCTGAAGGGCCAGCCGGTCTGGCAGTCCAACGCCCGCCTCTGGGAAGTCTCGGTCGGCGACTAAGCGCCCGTTGCGCCGCCCCGGCGGCGCAACACTCTCTCCTTCACAACGAACCAACCGGCGGGTTGCGATCCGCCGGACAGGATTTCAGACGCCGAAATTGCGTCGACGCGAGGATACCCATGCCCGACAAATCTTCCCTGCTTTCCTTGACTGCGGCCATCGACGGAATGGCGCCGCAGTTTACCGCGCTCAGCGACCAGATCTGGGACTTCGCCGAACTGAAATTCGATGAACACCGCTCCTCGGCTCTGCTCATTGAGACGCTGGAGAGGAATGGATTTGCCGTCCGGAAAAGCGTCGCGGATATGGAAACGGCGTTCATCGGCGAATTTGGCGGCGGCAAACCGGTCATCGCCTTTCTTGGCGAATTCGATGCGTTGGCTGGCATGAGCCAGGCTGCCGGTGTGGATACCCCTGAGCCAGTGTCAGTGGATGGTACAGGTCATGGCTGCGGTCATAATCTTCTCGGCGCTGGTTCGCTGCTCGCGGCCATTTCACTTGCCAAACATATGCAGGCAGAAGGCCTGCCGGGCACCGTTCGTTACTATGGCTGCCCCGGAGAAGAGGGCGGCTCAGGCAAGACCTTCATGGTCCGTGCCGGTGCCTTTGACGATGTCGATGCGGCGCTGACATGGCACCCAGCCCCGTTCAACGGGGTACGCTCGACTAACAATCTGGCGGTTCTCGAATCCTACTACCGTTTCAAGGGTGTGGCCGCCCATGCGGCCAACAGTGCCCATCTTGGGCGCTCAGCGCTCGATGCGGTCGAGCTGATGAACGTCGGCGTCAACTTCCTGCGCGAACACATGCCGCAGGATTGCCGTGTCCACTATGCCATCACCGACGCCGGCGGCCGCGCGGCCAATGTGGTGCAAGCCAAAGCCGAAGTGCTTTACCTGATCCGCGCCCCGGACATGGCGCAGGCGCTGGCCCTTGCCGAGCGAGTGGGTAAGGTGGCGCAGGGTGCCGCCACGATGACGGAGACCGAAGTCGAGACCATCTTTGATACGGCCTCGACCAATCTGCTGCCCAATCTGACGCTTGAGAATGCCATCCACGACAATATGGTCGCGCTCGGTCCCGTGCCGTTCGATGCGGATGACATCGCTTTTGCAAAGAAGATCCAGGCGACCTTTACCGACGAGGCGGTCAAAAGCAGCATACGCCTTTACCAGATCAAGAGTGACGTCTTTTCCAACGACAAGATAGACGGCTCGACAGCGCTGCATCTGGGCTTGCGGGCGTTTGAAGGCCAGTCGCATTTCCGCGCCGGATCGACCGATGTCGGCGATGTCAGCCGGGTGACACCGACGGCGCAGTGCTGGGCGCCAGCCTGGGCGATCGGCACAAACCCGCACACCTGGCAGGTGGTGGCGCAGGGCCGCAGCCCGGCAGCACACAAGGCCATGGTGCATGCGGCAAAGGTTCTGGCGGCCACCGGGCTTGATCTGGCGACTTCGGAAAGGTTGCGTGGCGAGGCAAGGACCGAGTGGAACGACAAGATGGATGGCCAGTCCTATGTCTGCCCGATCCCGGCGGTCGTCAAACCGGGGCAGCACTGACCCAACCGCCGTGTCCGGCGCTCAGAAGGTTGGCGGCGTGCAGGCGCTGATGATGTCGCACGCCACTGGGCCGACGCACCGGAACCGGTGCGGCCGGCGGCTTTCGAAATAGTAGGCATCTCCCGGCCCAAGGATCCGGCGTTCATCATCGACGGTGACTTCCAGCCGTCCGGACAGGATGATGCCGCCTTCCTCGCCATCATGCACCAGCGGCACTTTTCCGGTATCTGCGCCGGGCTGATAACATTCCTTGAGGATCTGTAGGCTGCGGCCGAACAGATTGTCGCCGATTTGCCGGTAAGAGATTGGCCCCTTACCGATTTCGACCAGTTCGTCGGCCCGGTAGAACGCTTTCTTCGGGCGGTCCGGCTCAAAGGCGAAAAATTCCGCCAGCCCGATGGGGATGCCATCGAGGATGCGTTTCAGTGCACCGACGGAGGGATTGGAGGAGTTGGACTCGATCAAGGAAATCGTCGAGTTGGTCACGCCCGCCCGCTTGGCGAGTTCCCGCTGCGACAGATTGTTGAGCAGCCGCAAGTGGCGCAACCGGTTTCCAATATCCACCGACATGGCTGATCCTCTGTTTCGCATGTTCGAAATATCACAACTATTACAATTGGCAGTGAGTATTATCAATGGTTTATACCTGATCAGAAAAGGACTTGTTTCGGCATGTGAAATCGTGACGTCATAGTAGTCTCACGGGAGGTCGCCACGAACCAGCACAACAAACCAAACGCCCCGGCACTCGACAGCTACTGGATGCCGTTTACCGCCAATCGGCAATTCAAGGCGGCGCCGCGCCTGCTCGCCTCGGCCGAAGGCATGCATTATACCAGCGTCGATGGGCGCAAAATTCTTGATGGGACCGCAGGCCTCTGGTGTGTCAATGCCGGTCACGGCCGCCGCCAGATCGCCTCAGCTGTTGAGCGCCAGCTGCTCACGCTGGATTTCGCGCCATCCTTCCAGATGGGCCATCCGATCGCCTTTGATTTTGCCGAGCGGCTGGCGGCAATCGCGCCAGGCGGCCCGAACGAAAAACTCGACCGCGTGTTCTTCACCGGCTCCGGCTCGGAGTCGGTAGACACCGCGCTGAAGATCGCCGTTGCATACCAGCGATCGATTGGGCAGGGCACCCGCACACGGCTGATCGGCCGGGAGCGTGGTTATCACGGCGTCGGCTTCGGCGGCATTTCCGTTGGTGGTCTTGTCAACAACCGCCGGGTCTTTCCGCTGATTCCCGGCACGGACCATCTGCGCCACACCCATGATCTTGCAACGAACGCCTTCGTCAAAGGCCAGCCGGAGCATGGCGCTGAGCTGGCCGACGATCTGGAAAGACTGGTCGCTCTGCATGGCGCCGAAACCATCGCTGCCTGCATTGTCGAACCCGTCGCCGGTTCGACCGGCGTGCTGATCCCGCCGAAAGGCTATCTTGAGCGGCTGCGCAAGATCTGCTCGACCCACGGTATTCTGTTGATCTTCGACGAGGTCATCACCGGCTTCGGCCGCCTCGGGGCGCCGTTTGCCACGGACTATTTTGGCGTGACTCCCGATCTCGTTACCACCGCGAAGGGCCTGACCAATGGCGCGATCCCGATGGGTGCGGTGTTTGCCAGCCGCAAGGTCCACGATGCGCTTATGCATGGACCGGAAGGCCAGATCGAACTGTTCCACGGCTATACCTATTCCGGTCACCCGGCAGCCTGCGCCGCCGGTATCGCGACGCTCGATATCTACCGCGACGAAGGCCTCTTGACGCGGGCTGCCGACCTGCAGGACGATTGGCATGAGGCGATGCATTCGCTGAAGGGGGTGCCCCATGTCGCCGATATTCGCACGATCGGGCTGATCGCCGGCATCGAGCTCACCTCCCGCGACGGCGCCCCCGGTGCACGCGCCTACGACGTCTTCGTCGATTGTTTTGAACGCGGCCTGCTGATCCGCGTCACCGGCGACATCATCGCCTTTTCGCCACCGTTGATCGCCGAGAGATCCCATATTGCAGACATCGTCTCGATGCTTGGCGATGCCCTGAAACGGGTGCAGTAGTCCGCATGCTTGAAGTGTCCGGGCCTTTCCCGGGCACATTCCTCGATTGTTTCCAAATTCACTCCCCAACAATCCCGAATAAAGTGCGACGTTCAGGTCTCTGTCAGCTTCATCTGCATTTGGTAACAAAGGGTGGGAGCATTCGGGGACAGCGCAACGATGAAAAAGGCACTGAACATTGTCCTCCAGACGGAACGCAAGGATACCGTTTTTAGCCAGGACGAAGCGCCGGTCGGAGATTTTTCCTTCAACGCAAAGGTTGCCGATGTCTTCGATGATATGGTCAGCCGCTCCGTGCCGCATTACCAAGAAATGCAGCGCATGGTGTGTGAACTGGCGCAGGATTTCGCCAGACCCAATACCAGCCTCTACGATATCGGCTGCTCGACCGCAACGACGCTGCTGACGCTCGACCCGATTCTCGATCCCAGCGTGAAATTCGTTGGCGTCGATAACGCACCCGACATGCTGGAAAAAGCCCGGCAGAAGATCGCTGAGACCGGTACGCAAAGGCCAATAGAGTTGCAGACCGCCGATTTGCACAAGGGCCTCTACATGGAGAATGCCAGCGTCGTTACGATGCTGCTCACTTTGCAGTTCATCCGGCCGCTCTATCGCGAGCGGATGATGAAGACGATCTATTCAGGCCTGAATGATCAGGGCTGCCTGCTTTTGATCGAAAAGCTGACCAGTGAAGACACGACGTTCAACCGGTTGTTCATCCAGCACTATTACGATTTCAAGCGCCGCAACGGCTATTCGGAGATCGAGATTTCCAAGAAGCGCGAAGCGCTGGAAAACGTGCTTATCCCTTACCGCTTGGAAGAAAATATCCTGCTCCTCAAGGAAACAGGGTTTCGGCGTGTCGAGATCTTTTTCCGCTGGTACAATTTCTGCGGGATCATCGCAGTCAAGTAATCGAGAGCCCCATGAAATCCCTGATGATATCCATCGGAAACTTCCTGTTCCGGTACCGCAACCAGGTCTTCCCGGTGATTATCGTGGCGCTCTTTGTCTCCGTGCGGCCTGCCGGGGAGATAGCCGGCAGCGTTACGCTGGAGAAAGCCGCCAACATTGCCGGCTGGCTGGTTGCCGGTCTGGGCCTGCTGTTTCGCGCAACGGTGATCGGATACGCCTATATCCAGCGCGGCGGCCTTAACAAAAAGGTCTATGCCAAGAATCTGGTCACCGCGGGTATGTTCAGCCTCTGCCGCAACCCGCTCTATGTTGGTAACGTGCTGATCTATACCGCGATCTTCCTTATTCACGGCAGTCCGGCGGTGATGACCGCCGGTATCCTGTTGTTCTGCTTCATGTACCAGTGCATCGTCTATGCTGAGGAAGCGTTTTTGGAGGAAAAGTTCGGCGATGGGTACAAGGCCTATTGCGCCGATGTCCCGCGTTGGATTCCCCGCTTCGGGAGGTTTTCGCAGGCAACGCAGGGCATGACTTTCAATGTCAAACGCGTGATCGCCAAGGACTATTCAACCGAGTCGGCCACGTTGATTACGTTGCTGCTGGCGGAAATCTACCAGCACGTTGTGAGGACGACCGAGCGCGATATACGTCATCTCCTGTTTCTTGCCGGGCTGATCGCTCTGACGGTTTTGGCAACTGCATTTGTCAGCCGGCTGAAGAAGCGCGGCGTTTTCAACGAGAACAAAACCCCCTGACAAACTTGGTTTGCCCGCTCACACCGTCAATCAACCTACGGCGCAGTCCAGCAGTGATTGCCTCGAAACGGGATTGGTTAGCCCTGTGTTAACATCCTTTCGCAGTTTTAAGTGCCAGGCGGCGATCCCCGGTTGGGGAAATGCTGCGCTGCAGTAGAATGCGCGCAGCCGGGGTGCCTGCTTTCCTTGTCCACACGGGGTCCTGCCGGCTGTCACACAATTCCTGACAGGAGATGGCCATGCGGAAAATTGTGCTGAATGCCCTGGGGCAACCTCTCTATTTCAGTGACACTTCGACCGGGTTCTTTTCGGCGACTGGTTCCGGCCCGGTCTTGCATGGAACGGCGGGCAACGATTCGATGTGGGGCGACAGTGCCGTCAACGTCACCATGACCGGCGGAACAGGCGACGACATCTATTACCTCTACGCGTCGATCAACCGGGCCGAAGAGGCGGCAGGGCAGGGTATCGATACGATCAGCACCTGGATGAGTTACACGCTGCCAGAGAACATCGAAAACCTTACCGTTACCGGCAATCAGCGCCATGCGTTCGGAAATTCCGCCGACAACATCATCCGGGGTGCTTCCGGACAGCAAACGCTGGACGGCGGCGCGGGCAATGATGTGCTGACGGGCGGTGCAGGCGCAGATACGTTCATTTTTGCCAAGGGAAATGGCAGCGACCTGATCACCGATTTTTCGGCCGATGATATCGTTCGGCTGAACGGCTGCGCGCTGACGTCTTTCGACCAGCTGCTCGACGTGGCCACACAAGAAGGCGCCAATATCAGGTTCGATTTTGGTGATGGGGAAAGCCTGGTTTTCGCCGATACGGACTTTGCCGATCTGAACGCCAGTCAATTCGAACTCAGCCTCGACCGGTCTGGTTTGATCCAGACATTCGGGGATGATTTCAACACGCTTCAACTGATGAACGGGACGAGCGGCATATGGCAGGCCAAATATTGGTGGGCGCCGGAGAAGGGTGCCACCCTGTCAGGAAACGGCGAGCTTCAATGGTACGTCAATCCCCTCTACGCACCGACATCCGCAGCCAACCCGTTTTCCATCGATAACGGCGTGTTGACGATCACGGCGGAGCAAACGCTCGCGTCGATCCGCTCGCAGGTTGGGGGATATGCCTATACGTCCGGCATGCTGACGACACATGGCTCGTTCGCCCAGACATATGGCTATTTCGAAATCCGCGCGGATATGCCGGAAGACCGCGGTGTTTGGCCGGCTTTCTGGCTATTACCGGAAGATGGTTCCTGGCCGCCGGAACTGGATGTCGTGGAAATGCGCGGCCAGGATCCGAACACCGTGCACGTGACCGTGCATTCGAACGAAACCGGGCAGCAGACGTCCGTGTCCACTGCTGTCAGTGTGGCGGATACCGGCGGCTTCCACACCTACGGGGTCTTGTGGGAGGAGGACGAGATCGTCTGGTATATCGATGACGTCGCGGTGGCACGTGCTGATACGCCCTCCGATATGCATGAGCCGATGTATATGCTGGTCAATCTCGCTGTAGGCGGCATGGCGGGAGCCCCCACCGGTGGTCTGCCCAACGGTTCGGATATGAAAATCGACTACATCCGAGCCTACACTTTGGACGACCTCGCCTGATATCTCCAGTCGCGGTGTTGCCGTTATGACGGAAGCGATGAGCAAAGCGTCGATACTTGCCTTGATGTTGTTGGCGTACCGCAGTCGGGGATATGCTCGCGCGCGTCCCCGATCATTGTCAATCATTTCGCACTGCCGTCTACGCGACGACGCATGTGAGCCCGGTCTTCCAATCCCTCATGCGGCTTCTTGAAGGTAGTAACGCGTATGTCAAACTCTCCGCATCCTCCTATTCGCGACGAGGAATTGACCGGGGTCAGTTGTCCTTTCGCCTAAACGCAGAAAAATTCAACGAATTCAGAGGCCTGAACGAGCAATGAGCGTTTTGGCGGAAAATGATGGTTCTTGTCGCTCACGGACGGCAGACTCGAGCCCGGCAAAATGCCCTAGAAACTTAAGCAGCCCACAACAATGTGACATCCCCGGTCCAACCGTTAAATAATTCGTGCCAACGCCTCTACAGACTGACTGTCCCAGCCAGCTCAAGCTACTGCATGAAAGTAGGGATCGATGCGCATTACAGGGGTGCGAACCGACGGCAGGCGTCCGTCGACGCGCATGGCAAAGATCAGCGCGTGCGAGAGGAAAATGGCGATGGCAAGCAATACCGCATAGACCAGCAGAACCGTCGCCATCGGAACGACGAAGTTGAGTTGCGGCAAGGCACCCAGCATCATTGGCACGTACCAGGACGTGGCCGAAACAGCGCCGGAAACGAGAAAGGCACTACGTTGCGTCGAAGTCATGCCGTCCATCAGCGACCGACCGACCTGCTCCTTGATCTTCGGCAGGATGATGGAATGGATAAACATGCCGTTTATGGTCAGGATGAGCACGATCGTCATCTTCGCCCAGACCTTCTCGTTGCCGAGCTTTGCGGGGTCGAAAATGCCGTAATAGATCAGGAACCCTATACCCGATGCCCACAGTATCATAAGACCCGCATTGACGATGCTGGAACCGAATTGAAACACGGCCCAATGATCTTTGGAGATTTTCCCCTTCAGCAAAAACCGAAGGATCAGAAGGTCGAGTACAGTAGCCGCCCCCAGCCCAAGCGCGAGTCCTATCAAGTGTAGAATTCTTAACGCCGACTTAAGCATCGTTGCCGGCTCCTGGCTAAGTGTATGGATTAGGATATTCAGATCAATCACGTTGCACCTCTTCTCCAGTCCGCAGTGCACAGGCATGCCTTGGCGCAGACCAGGTTCGGTCGCAACTCGAATAGTTCTGTTTATTCAGGGATAACGGTGAAACAACACCAAACACTCTAACCGCATCATGCCCTGCCTACATGTGCACTACGGGATTTACCCGTGCCCATTTTTTGATCTATTGGCGGAATGGGTCGAAAAGGGGACATATGGATGGCGAAAAGGGGGCTGTTTCCTGTTATATAATTACATTATAAGAAACTCATATACTTAGCGGATTACCCAAAGTCACTTTTTTGATCACCGACCTGTCAATTTCCGTGAGTATGATCCTTGGTTCCAGTCCGTCGCCGCCAAAACCTGTTGCAGCGAGTTCGAGATCTCGAACCTAGGCTGGTGAAGACCGCGATGAAGCCCGATCTCTATACCCTGATATCTGGGATCCGCACCAAGCTTGCGCAGTGTCTCGGCGACGGCGCGAAACGGAATCGTGTAAACGGCATTCTCGCTCTCGACGGCGATTGCTGCGGCAAGGTGAAGACGACGTTTAAATTGCCGACAGGCGCATCGATATCCTTGGCCGATCCTTCGTGAAACCGATAGGGAGACAGAACGGCGTCCCGGCCTACCAAGCTTTCAAGAGAGCCGGGCAGTGTCGCGATGTCGACAAAGACCTCGTCAACGGATCATGTGCCCAAGATCCTCCACGGCAGGGGTATCTGGTGGATAATCCGGACCGACCACGCGCGATGCGGTGGTCAAGCGTTCAAGGTTCGCGGATGGCTGTGTCGAGGCCCCGCAAAAGAGGGTAGAGGAAGTAGGAGATCACTGTCCGGCTTCCGACCTTGATTTCTGCGGAAACGGTCATTCCCGGCAGAAGCCTGACCGGTTCGTTCTGCGCCTGGAGAAGATTGCCGGCCAAGAGAACACGTGCCTTGAAAAACGGAACGGCGGGTTGCACCGAGCCTGCATTCTGTTCCGGCGGGGGGAAGGCATCTCGGCTGATGATCCTGACTGTGCCCGGAACCGTGCCGTATTTCTGGAACGGATACGCGTCAAGCTTGACCCGCGCTTCCTTTTCCACGGCCACCCGGCCGATATCTTGCGAACTGATCGAGACTTCGGCTTCCAGCGGGACATTGAGTGGAACAAGCGTGACGATCGGTTCGGCTTCGCGCACGACGGAGCCAACCGAACGCTGGGCAAGATCCAGCACAACAGCGTCGGCTGGTGCCGTCAACGTAACCATGTTGCGGCGCAGGTTCATCTTTTTCAACTCTTCGCCCACCGTGTCTCGCTGGTTGCGCAATTCGACGAGCTGTTCCATCGATGCGCGCCGGAAGTCCTCGATGAAGGCCTGCCGGTCCGCCGTCAGCTTTGCCAGTGAGTGTCCGGCTTCGGCCGCCTTGCCTTGCAACGCTGAAATATCGGTGTCGACATCAAGACGTGCATCGCGCGAACCGAGGAAGGCGACGAGCGACCCGGTGTCGTTCTTATAGAGCGTCTCGCGCGCATTCTCGATCAGCACCAGATTGTCGCGTCGTCTGGTGAGGACCGCCTCCTGATCCTTGCCCGCCTCGATCGCGGCGGCCTGACCGGCGATCTGCTGTCCGAAATTTTGAAGCTGGGCGTTATAGAAAGCGTGGCGCTGAGCAAAGAGCTGCACCTGCAAAACCTCATCGGACGACTTGCCAGCAAGCTTTGCGTAGTCTGCGCCTGAGAGTTCTGCCTCGATCCGCTTGACCTGCGCGTTGAGCGCTTCAAATTTCGCGTGCTGTTGATCGACATCCGACTGGCTGAAGGTTGCGTCGAGCGTCGCAAGCGTCTGGCCGGCTTTCACCACATCCCCGGTGCTGACATCAATCGTCCGGATGATCGAAGTCTCAAGCGGTTGGACGATGATGGTCGGACGGGTCGTGATCAATTTGCCTGGTGCGATCACGACTTCATCGATCTTGGACACTGAGGCCCAGATCACCGCGCTCAAAATCAGTGCGGTGATGCCATAGAGCGTGAGCCTGGCAATTTTCGGTGGCACGCGTTCTTCCAACTCCACCGCATCGGATTGAAACTCGGCGATGATCGGTGGCAAGGCGCGCTTGAGGACAATTTCGGTTCCCGGCTTTTTGACAGGAACGGGCAGGTTCTCGTGAAGCTTTTCCGGGCGGGCGTTCATGCGGATTGCCTCGTTTGCTGCGTCCAGAGGTGGCGGTAGGTAATGCAGCGCGACACGAGCTGATCGTGGCGGCCGATATCAGCGATCTTGCCGCGATCCACCACCAGGATGGCATCGGCATCGACCAGCGTCGTCAGGCGATGCGAAACGATGATGACAGTGCGCCCGGCGGCGATCTTGCTTAGGTTCTGCCGAAGGATTGCTTCGCTGTCGGGATCCAGTGCGCTGGTTGCCTCGTCAAGAATGAGCAATTTGGGGTTGGTGATCAGTGCCCGGGCGATGGCAAGGCGCTGTTTCTGGCCACCGGAAAGATTGGAGGCGTTTTCTTCCAGCATCGATTCAAATCCGCGTGGCAGCCGCTCGATGAACTCCTCGGCGCCGGCTATACGCGCAACCTCGATAATCTCTTCTATGCTGGCATCGGGCTTTGCCGCGGCAATATTGTCGCGAACCGAACCGCGGAACAGGAAATTATCCTGGAGCACCACACCGATGCTCGAGCGCAGATGAACAAGGTCGATTTCCCGGCTGTCGTAACCATCGACCCGCACCAGCCCCTGCTGGTTCTGGTAGAGCCCTTGGATCAGTCGGGTCACGGTGGTCTTGCCGGATCCGCTCTTGCCGACGATACCGAAGACCGAGCCTGCGGGGACCGTGAACGACACATCGTCAAGTGCCGGCGGGCCGTCGGGTCCGTAGCGGAATGTCACCTTGTCGAATTCGATACGGCCCTTCAGCTGTGGCCGGATACCGCGGCCGCGGCCGAAATGCTCGGGCTTTTGGTTCATGATCTCGCCGAGCATGCGGACCGATAGCGCCACTTCCTGATATTCGTGAACCATGGTGACGATCTGGACCAGCGGCCCGGAGACCCTTCCGGCCAGCATGTTGAATGCAACGAGTGCGCCGATCGTCATGGAACCATTGAACACATCGAGCGCACCGAGCCCAATGATGGCGACGCTCATCAGCTTTTCCAAGAGCCCTGTCAGTGCCTGTGCGACTGTGGAGATTTTATCGACGCGGAACCGAACCGAAATTGCCTGTGCGGACTTGTCGTCCCACACCTGGCGTTGACGCGGCTCAAGCGCCAGAGACTTGACAGTGCGCATACCATGTACGGTCTCGACAAGCAGAGCCTGGCGCTCGCCCTCCGCCTGATAGAGCGCCTGAAGCCGCCGCTGGAACGGTCCAACGAGCACCATCACCACGAGGCCGACAAGGGCCGCAAATCCGAGCACCACAAAGGTGAGCTTGACGCTGTAGAGGACGAGGATCGGCACGAAGACCAGAAGCGAGAGGGCATCGAGAAGCGTCAGGAACAGCCGCCCGGTCAGAAATTCGCGGATCCGCCCCGTTTGCTGCATGTGCTTGACCAGCACGCCGGCCGAGGCCTGTTCGAAGAGAGCAATCGGCAAATTGAGGAGATGGGCGAAGGTGCGGGTGGCTACCCTGATATCGATCTTGTTCGTGGCGTAGAGCAAAAGGTAGCGCCGCAGGAAGGTGAAGGCGGCGTCGAAGATCAGCGCCATCGCGATACCGATGGTGAGAACCGCCAATGTTGAGTAGCTTTGATGGACAAGGACCTTGTCGATAACGAGCTGGAAAAAGATGGGCGTTGCAAGTCCGAGCCCGTAGAGAACGAACGCGGCGAGTGCCACATCCCTGAGCAAACTGCGTTGGCGAACGATTTCGGGTACGAACCACCGAAAGCCGAACGGCTGGTCATTATCGGAAAGACGATAGTTGCGCTTGACCAGTACGATCGATCCGCGCCAGCTTTTGGCAAACTGGGCTTCATTCAAAAGAATGAACTCCGGGCGCGTTGCCAGCGGGTCGAGTACACGGATCATTTCGTTTTCGCCTTCGCCGGAAGCACCGGCGATGACGACCCAGTTGCCATTATCGAGCTCGGCGATCAAAGGGTAGGCCTCACCCATTTGAAACAGCGCTCGCCAAGTCACCTGCGTGTTTCGCGCACGCAAACCCGCATCTTTTGCCATGCGAAGAAGCTGCCGCATGGAAACCGCCTGCTCGCCGACGGCATAATCGTGGACCAGCCTTTCGGGCGACAGGTCGACGCCATGATGGCGACCGACCAGCACCAGACACTGGAGATTTGTGTGCGCGAATGTACTCATGGCCTCACTTGGACAACAGAGGGCGTTACTGGGTCAGTTGAAATTCGGCGAAGCGTTTGCCGAGGACGATGGCTGCGCTGCGTCACTTGCCGTGATCTGCCCGATGTCGCCAATCCGGCGGATTGCGCCTGCCTCCACCAGGCCGGTCATGGCTTTTTGCATGAGATCGACGGCATTAGCGAAGGCATCCACCGGCATGATGATCCTCTGGCGGAAAACCGGTCTTGGATTGTTGTCCGCATCGCGTTCGCTTGGAGAAAGGGACATCAGGTCGATCCGGACAATTGTTCCGGTAACGGTGATTTCGCCAATCCCATCGGCATAGAGTTCGTCGGCCATTGTCATCTCCATGGTTGCTGTTGAAGTTCTTTAAGCTGCGTGCGCGTGCTCCCACGGCGGGAACGGATCACGCAGGTCGTGTGCGATCATCGGGTCGAAGCCGCTTTCCTGTCCGATCAGGCAGGCGTCGAGCGCCGTATGGATGGCATCCTTTGAAATCCCCGCGCCGATGAACACGAGTTCCTGCCGGCGATCGCCCCAAGCCGGGGTCCAGTTTTTCGTCAGCAGCGCCAGGAACTGCGGATGATGCGGCCAGTGTGCGCGCGGCACCGTCACCCACCACAAGCCTTTGGACTCCACGCGGTGCTGTGTCCCGGCTATGGAAAGGGAACCGATCCAGTCGGGCCGGGTCGCCAGCCAGAAATGACCCTTGGCGCGGATCAGGCCCGGCCATGTCTTGGTGAGGAAGTCCTGAAGTCTCGATGGATCGAACGGTCTACGGGCCCGATAGACGAAACTGGTAATGCCGTATTCCTCGGTTTCGGGCTGATGATCTCCCCAACCAAAAAGCTCCTTATGCCAGAGCGGATGCCGGGCCGATTTCGCCTCGCTGAAAAGTCCGGTGTTGAGGATCGTGTGGAGCGGCAATTGGCCGAAGTCGGTTTCGATGACGCGGGCATCGGGATTAAGGGCAGCGATAACCCTGCGCACAGCGCTCAGGGCCTCTGCCGTCACTTCGGATACCTTGTTGAGGACAATGACATCCGCGAACTCGATCTGCTCGACAAGGAGATCGACCAAAGTCCGGTTGTCGTCATCGTCTCGCACCGCGCCGCGATCCCTGAGGAAGTCAGCGCTGGAATAATCGGCAAGCAAATTGACCGCATCGACGACGGAAACCATCGTGTCGAGCCTGGCGATATCGCTAAGCGCGGTGCCAGCTTCATCTCGGAAGGAAAATGTCGCTGCGATCGGTAAAGGTTCGGCAATGCCGGTCGCTTCGATGAGCAGGTAGTCGAAACGTCCTTCTTTCGCGAGCTGGCGGACAGCGCCGAGAAGGTCGTCACGCAGCGTGCAGCATATGCATCCGTTGGTCAGTTCGACCAGTGTTTCCTCCGTCCGCGACAGGTTGGCCCCGCCGTCACGAACGAGATCGGCATCGATGTTGATCTCGCTCATGTCGTTGACGAGGACCGCGACGCGCAGGCCGTCGCGGTTGTGCAGGACGTGGTTCAGCAAAGTTGTCTTGCCTGCTCCGAGAAAGCCCGAGAGCACCGTTACGGGAAGCCGGTTGTCGCCTGGGAATCCCGCCATCTTATGCCGCCAACTGCTGTCTGAAGGCCACATCGACGTAGTAGTTCGAGCTGTTGTAGGAGTTGGATGGGAACAGCCCGCTCGCTCCATAAGCATAGACACCGTTGCCACCGCTGAGCGCGGAGGAAAGAGCGCGAAGGTTGCCATTGGTCACATCGGCGGTGAAGAAGTTGTTTGTGACCGAATAATTGCCATTACTGCTGTAGGAGACGACATAGGTGGTGTTCGCCTGAATCTGGACCTCCTGACTAAGGTTGGCCGATTGCCAGCCGCTCGCAGTTTCACCGGCAAAGGTTGCAGTGCCGAGCAGCGTTCCCGTGGAACTCCAGAGATAGCCCGTGTGAGCCCCGGTATTGGTTGCACCCTTGTAGAACTTGATTCCGGAGATCCAGCCTGCCGTATTCGCCTGGAATTTCATGCCGAGGTTCACCGGGTTGTTATCGTTCACCGAAACGACTGTCGGCGTGCTGCTGGCAGCAAAGACGCTTTGCGTTGTGCTTTGCGGAGCAACCGTCATCGAAACCTGCGCCGAAGCCGTACCGCCCCTTCCGTCGGAAATGGCATAGGTGAAGCTTGCTGCTCCAGTGTAATTGGCGGTCGGCGTGAATGTCACCGTGTTGGCTTGGGTGTTAAAGGCAACGGTACCATTGACCGCACCATTGGCGCCCGTGATGGAGAGCGTATCGCCGTCGGCATCGGTATCATTGGCAAGGAGCGTTGATGCCTGAATGACGAGAGGCGTATTGGCCGTTGCCGAGTAGCCTGGATCATTGACCGCGACCGGTGGGGTGTTCTGAGTTGCCGTAGCCCGGTTGAAGAGGACATCAACCCAGTAGTTCGAAGCATTGTAGGTTCCCGTCGGGAATATGCTGGTTGTTCCGTAGGCATACAGGCCGTTGCCGCCGCTCGTGGAGCTGGCAGGTGCGGTCAGCGGACCGTTGGTGCGGCTGGTTGCGAAATAATTGGACGTCATCGCATAGTTGCCGTTGGTGTGATAGCTGGCCACATAGGTCGTGCCGGCCGTGATGGTGACCGGCTGCGAGAAGGTGACGGTTTGCCAGCCGCTCGCCGTTTCATTGGTAAATGTCGCAGTCGCAAGCCGCGTGCCCGTGCTGCTCCAGATTGAGCCGGTGTGGGTCCCGGTATTGGTGGTGCCCTTGTAGAAACGGACCCCGGTTACCGTACCTCCAGCCGATGCGATAAATTTCATGCCGAGTTCCACGGAACTTGGATCATTGACTGCAGCGATCGCCGGAGTGTCGGCTGCGGTGAACAGGCTCACTGCCGTGGAAGGTGGGTTGACCGTCAGGTTGACGAGTGCCGAAGCCGTGCCACCCCGTCCGTCAGAGACGCTGTAGGAAAAGCGTGCGGTGCCCGTGTAGCCAGTGGTCGGGGTGAAGGTGAACGTATTGCTCTGGGTGCTGTAGCTGACCGTCCCGTTGAGCGCATTGTTGGCACCGGTGACGCTCAGCGCGTCGCCATCAGGATCCGTATCATTGATCAGCACATCCGCCGCCGCGATGGTGATCGCCGTGTTTTGGGTCGCGCTGAATCCATTGTCATTATTGGCCACGGGTGCGGTGTTGACCGTCGATGCGTTGAACACGACGTCGACCCAGTAATTGCTGGCACCGTAGCTGTTGCCCGGAAATGTAGAGTTGGTGCCATAGGCATAGACGCCGCCATTCTGGGCGACAGTCAGTGGCCCTTTCGTATAGGCGCTATTGAAATATCCCGATGTTTGGGAATAATAGCCGCTGCTGTGGTAGGAGGCGACAAAGGTTGTCCCTGCTGTAATTTGAATGGGGCTGGAGAAGGAAACTGTCTGCCAGCCTGAGAGCGATTCTCCCGTCGAGGTGGCCGTTGCCAGCAAGGTTCCGTCAGCCTTCCACAGGCTGACCTTGTGGTCGCCGATATTGTAGAAGCCCTTGTAGAAGCGGATGCTTGAGACGGTACCGCTGGTGTTCGCCTGGAAGCGGACGCCCACCTCGACGCCAGCCGGGTCGACCACTGTTTCTTGCGCTGGCTTCGATGCCATCGTCCACAGATTGGAGGATGAGGGTAACGAGACCGTGACCTGCTTTCCAGCCGTTGGTGTCTCCACATTGACGCTGTCATCCACCGCACGCGACCTGACGGTGTAGGTTCCGCTGGCCTGGACGACCCAATTGTAGCTCCAGTTTTCCCGCCCGGTTGCCTTGAACCAAGACACGCCGTTATCGGTGGAAACTTCAACTCCGGCAATGATGCCTCCGCCGAAGTCCTGCGCGGTGCCGGTTACCGTGACATGCTGTCCTTCAAGGAAACTTGCACCGATGATCGGAGAGGTAATCGTCGAGGTCGGTTTGAGTTGATCTGGTGACTGCGTGGCGAGAACCAGGCTTGCATCGAGTGTTGCGGGCTGAATGCCCATGTCGGCGAACATGTTGACCATCGCCTGCTGGACGTTCTTGTCGGTTGGCGTGGCAGCCCCTTCATGGTTCGCACTCAGGCCCCATGACCAGAAGACAGTACCGGCCCCAAAGACAAGTGCGCCGCTTTCTGCGCGGTACATGGTCAGGCTGTGCGTCGCATTGCCTGGGCCGACTGTCGTGCCATAATCGCGCAGATATGTATCAACCGCGATATTCGACAGTGAAAGGTTGATCATGCCCGCCGGGCGGAAGCCGTTTTCAACATCGGAATCCCATTCGTAGCCGAGTAGGTTTTTCACAAGCTGGAAGCTCTGACCCGGCATAATGTTCGCGACGTCCGTGTTGCGCCAGAAGCGGAGGTTGGAATAGTCGTAAGGGATCGAGATTGCGTCCGCCCGGTAGCTATCGACGGTGAACATCGTTCCTGTCAGCGCATTTTCCGGCTTCTGCCCCGGATCCGCATAGCGCGGGTCGCGCCATGTGCCGGTTCCGGTATTGCTCGGATCAGTGCTCGTACCCCAGGTCTCCTTGTAACAGACCATGGTGCGATAGGGTGTGCCGTTGCCGTCGATGCTGTTTTCCCAGCGTACCTTCCAATAGACCTCGTTACCGCTCCAGAAGGCCAGGTTGACACCGGCGTCGCGCGCCGCTTCGACATTGGTGCGTTGCTCGGCCGACCAGTATTCGTCATGACCCACAGAGAGGAAAGCGTCATGATTGAGCAACTGGCTACCACTTCGTGCCGTATCGACGCCGGAGATGTAGGAGACGTCATATCCATTTTGCTCCAGCCATTCGATCGCGGAGGATTCGGCACCGAAGATGAAATCATGCGTTCCCCCGATGGGGCTGGTGTTGCTGATGAACGGACGATTGTAGCTGACGGCCGAGGCGCGGCCGATGGCGGTCAGGCCGCAACTGCAATTGGGTGGCAGGTAGCCGATCATATTGGCGGGATCGACGGGCACCTGACCATAGTAAAGGCTGGCGCCACCCCAGGCGTTGTAAGCCTGCCATGTGGTGTCGGATGTCTGGAAAACGATGTTACTGGTTGAACCGTCTTCGCGCACGATGAACGGGACCATGCTCTCGCCCGCGGTACCGTCCTCTCTTACCAGCTTTGCGAAATAAACACCGGAAACGGCATCCGCCGGAATTGTCCAGCTGGCCGAGACCGACCAATTGCCGCAGTCGATCAGACCAATCGACATATCGACGATGGGATGCGGCTGGATCTGTGCCGTGGTGAGCGACTTATCGATCGTTGCGACTTTGCGGGCGCCGTCGCCGCCATAATAACCCAGGCGGTAGATGTCCAGGCGGTAATGTGTCGAATTGGTAGCGATCTTGAAATCGACGGTCTGCCCGATGTTCGAGCTGATCTGCGTCGCAAACCCCTGGATATTGCCGTCGCCGTCGCCCTCGACGCTCCAGACACTGCGCGGCGTGCCCTGCTTCATGTTTTCAGCAACGATCTTGTTGGTTGCGGTCGCGGCGAGGGTTGCGGTTTTTGTAACGGCGGCAGATTCTGCGGACGGAGCTTCGGCGATAGCCATACGAGCGGCGAACGCGTTGAACGTCGATGCCCCACCAGTCATGTTCGTGCTGGTGGCCGGTTCCGCTGCGCTCGTGCTGGATGTGGAGCTACCAGCGGGACCAACGATGGGACCAATAACAGCCTCGTTGGTCAGGCGGCCTTCCGAGGTTGTTGGGTCAAGCGTTGCCGACGACGAACTGATCGCCGCGACGGTTTTCGTCAGGCTGGCGGTTTGAGTGTTCGACAGGTCTTGCGCGCTGCTCGATGATGAGGTGGATGATTTGGCCACAGTCACGGCCGCGGGGGTGAGCAGGGTATCGACGGTTTTGCCGCCCGCCGAGTTTTCTGCGGATGCTGCCCCGGGCATCGACGCGAGCGTGCCGGTCGAAGACAGGAGTTTCGCAGCTGCCAAACCTGAATCGTTGATGGCGTCTAGGGCGCTACCCTTCGACGACTTGGCCGATGGCCGATGGACGACGGTGACGGCTGCGGCAATCGTTGCGGTGGTCACGCCCGAGGAAGCTCCGGTCCAGGCAGCAAGCGAACTGTAGACGCTGCGGGCACCTCCGGAAACGCTCAGGTACCTATCGCTTTTAACGTTGATCTTAATCATGCAGCACCGCCCGATCGCCAGATTGAGATTGATTTCCTAGTTCTTCATCTTGCCAACTTTCTTGTCTCCGCGAACCACACCAATCGGTGGTACGCTCCGCAGCGATGGTATCCACCGATGTGATGAGGTCGGTCGCCACAACAATGAAGGCAGTGGCTTGTTTTGCGCTGTGACCCACGGCCGCAACGGCAGCGGCTTTTAGAGCCGCCAGCCGGTTGCCGGTGTGCCAACTGTCAACGCCGGGCGATCAGGCCTTGCATAATCGGCGAAAAGGTACCGCAGCCGGACGAGACTTTTCGTCCATTGCATGCAAAAGATGCACAGCCGGCTATCGCAGAGGCCGTGCATTCGCGCTGCAATGCCAATGCTAGCCTACCCTAAAAACCCAGCCACCTGCTTGCTTTGTGGAAAGGTCTATTCCGACGTGAAGCACTATCGTCGAACCTTCGTTTTCCTGGACGAAATGGAGGCAACGTCTCTAGACGCCCTTCCCCGTGAAGGATGAAAGGCGTTTTTTGTGTAAAATTGGGCGGCGCGAATTCAGCTGCGGGCTTGGCAGGCACGGCCCGGCGGTACGCCGTCAGTGCCGTGAGGGGGAATAGGCGAAATGCGTCTGTGTGAGATCGGCGATATGTTTGCCGATTGGAAGGGCCGAGGTGGCCGCTGGCGAGGGCGCGTTGAGTACATGAATGGTACGGGCTGTCCGCTCGATCAGGAAATCGTGCACCAGCCGCCCATCGCGGCTTACGGCCTGCGCGCGGATGCCGGCCGGGTGCGGGTGTAGATCGGAAAGCTCCAGTTCGGGGCAATAGCGCTTGCACAAGGCCAGATAGCGCCGGCGGCTCAAGGAATTGGCCATCTCGGACAATCCGTAACGCAAATTGTCCGTCATGACGCGGCGAAATCCAGAAAAGCGAACCATCTCCCAGATATCTCTTGGGGCAATAGTGCCGAAGCGGTACCCGTCGCGGGCAAATGCAAGCACCGCATTTGGGCCGACGGTGACAAACCCGCCAATCATTGGCGTCAGGTGTACACCGAGGAACGGCAAAGACGGTTCCGGAATGGGGTAGATAAGGTGGTCGACGATCTTGTTCTTGTCGGCGCCGAGGCGAAAATACTCGCCGCGGAACGGGATAATCGCAATATCTTTCGCCAGCCCGCACATGCGCGCGAGACGGTCGGCATTGACCCCGGCGCAGGCAATGACATGCCGCGCACTCAGCAGCATGCCGGTGTCGAGGGTAATCTCCACGCCATCGGCTTGCTCGTTGATCTGGTAGACTTCGACGTCGGTCAGGATGGTGCCGCCGGCTTCGATGAGCAGCGCGCCCATGCACCGGGTAATTTCGCCGTAATCGACAATTCCCGACGCCGGGATGAACAGCGCCGCAAGCCCTGCAACATGCGGCTCGCGTTCCGTCAGCTCGTCCTTGCTCACCCGGTGAACCTCGAGCCCATTGGAAATTGCGCGCTCATGGAGCTTTTCCATGCGCGGCAACTCGTCCTGTGTGGTGGCCACCAGCATTTTCCCACGCTGGTCGAAGCGAATGCCGTATTCCTTGCAAAACTGCATTGTCGCAGCGCTGCCCGCGCGGCAGAATGTGGCCTTCAGGCTGCCGGGCTCATAGTAGACGCCGGCGTGGATGACGCCACTGTTGCGCCCTGTCTGATGGCTGGCCAGCATCTGTTCCTTCTCCAGGACGGCGATAGCCAATCCGGGAAAACGCTGCGACAGCTGCATGGCTGTCGAGAGACCGACAATGCCGCCACCGATTACCACAATATCGAAATCTACTGCTCGCCCGACATTCATCCTGCCTCGTTTCCGTCATGTGAACCGGCCCGGGACGGCCGGCACCAGTCCTATCCTGCGCAGAAGGCTTTCTCGTGTCTTGCCGGTTGAGGCGTGTTTCTAGTGCCAGGCGCCCCTGGTATCATAAATGACCTTGCCGCCGAGACGCGTGTGCCTCATGGCTTTGAAAGGTTCGTGTTCGACCAAAAGGACAACAATATCCGCGCGCTCCACGGCCTGATAAGCACCTTCAAGGTGAAGATTTTCGTATTTGGCCAACAATGCGGGCATTGTGCTGACATAGGGGTCAGACACGAGAATATCGACGTCCGGCAGCGCCTTGGCGATCAGCCCGACAACTTCGATTGCTGGACTTTCCCGCACATCGTCAACATTCGCCTTGAAGGTTAGACCCAGGCAGGCAACGGTCGGCGAGCGAAATCTCTTGGCTTTTTCGACAACCTGTTGGGCGACATGATGCGGCCGGTGGTCGTTGACCTCGCGGGCCGTGCGGATCAGGCGCGAGAGGGTCGGTGCCGCGGAGACGATGAACCAGGGGTCCACAGGAATGCAATGGCCGCCGACGCCTGGTCCGGGGCTAAGGATACTCACGCGCGGATGTCTGTTTGCGAGGCGGATCACCTCCCAGACGTCGATATGGAGACTTTCACTGATGAGAGAGATCTCATTGGCAAAGGCGATGTTGACGTCGCGATAGGCATTTTCCACAAGTTTAGCCATCTCGGCGCTGGCAGCATCGGTCAGGAGGATTTCACCTTGGGCAAATAGCCGATAGATCGACGCTGCCTTTTCGGCGCATCTGGGCGTTAGACCACCGATGACACGGTCATTGGTGATCATCTCGATCATGATGCGGCCAGGAAGAACGCGCTCCGGGCAATGCGCAATGTAAACATCCGCACCGGTTTCGCCGTCACGTGGCATTCTCAGATCCGGGCGAACGGCGCCGATCCAGTCGCCGATCTTTTGCGTCGTGCCAGGAGGGGAGGTGGACTCGAGCACGACGATGTTCCCCGATTTCAGTTTGGGGGCGATCTGCTCGGCCGCGGCCTTGACGTAAGAGAGGTCGGCCGTCCGGTCGTCATTGAAGGGCGTCGGGACGGCGATGATGAACGCGTCGGCTTCGGGTGTCTCGGTGGTCGCGGTCAACCGGCCCATGGCCACGGCGCCGCTGACAGCCACGGCAAGATCCGGCTCGACGAAAGGAACTTCCCCACGCGACAGAGCGGCCACCGTAGCGTGGTTGATATCGACACCGATTACATCGATCCCGCGCGTAGCGATTGCCGCCGCGGTGGGCAGGCCGATATACCCCATCCCTAAAATGGCCAGTCGGCCCTTGAATATTTCAGTCATCAGCAAGACTCCGAACTTGTGTGCTGGTGGCCATTGAACCGCTTGGCATGGCATCCGAGTCCCGGCCGGGCTTGAAGGCACGGGCCGGATTGATCATTTCGCGCGCGGTGAGTTGGACGAAACTGGTGTTGGTTTTCAGATAGCGCCACCACAGCCGCCGTGGCTCCTGCAGCAATCTATAGGCCCATTCCAGGCCTGCCTTCTGCCAGGCAACCGGCGCGCGCCGGGTAATACCGGCCATGATGTCGAAAGAGCCGCCGACGCCGTGCAGCACAGGAACGTTCAAAGATGCGCCATGGGATCCCAGGAATATTTCCTTCTTGGGTGACGTCATGCCGAGAAACAGCATATCGGCGCCGGAGTCGCGGATATCCGCGGCAATCTGAGCCGTTTCAGCTGGTTCATAATATCCATGATGGCAGTAGGCGATCCGCAGGCCGGGGAAGCGTTGAACAATGACACGCTGCATTTCCGCCAATACGTCCGGCTTGGCGCCCAGGAGCGCAATTGAACGGTCGTCGCGATGCGCCAGAAACAGCAGACGCGTGAAGATATCGATGCCGGCGACGCGCTCCGGCAAAGGTCGCCCGAGCAATTTGCTTGCCCAGACCACGGACTGACCATCGGCCAAAAGGAGATCACATTCCATCAGGGATTCGCGTAAGAGCGGGTTTCTGCGCAGTTCGACAATCTTGGCGGCGTTGAGCACGCCAAGCAGAACCCGGCTGCGCGTGGCGAGCGCCGTGCGGCAGCGGTCAATCACATCATCCATGCGCATGGCATCCATGTACATGCCAAAGAGAAGCTGGCGTTGCTGGTACATATCAATTCTCCTTGAAAAGGGTGGGCGTGTCCCCGGCCAGCCCTGGCGAGAGCGCCGTCACCGCGCCGCCGCCCAGCCACGCATACATCAGCCATCCCAGTTCATAGGGACGGCATTCGTAGTCCACCGTGGTTGGCGGGAAGAGCATCTCAATCCCAGGGGCATGCAGGCCGGGCACCAGCGCAGTCGTGACCGCCGATATGGCTCTCACCGCTTTGCGCGGTTCCCGGCGCGCCACCTTGCGCCAGATCACGCCCTTTTCGGGAACGACAAGCGCCGTTGGAACCTCTGGATGTGTCTCCAGCCATTGCATGCCTTTGATGATGGCTTGCGAATAGTCGGTACCGCCGGCTTCCCGCAGGTCGAACAAGGCCATGGGAGCCATCGCGTGCTGGTGAACACTATAGACCGGATAGCCCTCGACCACGCCGCCGCTGCGGGCATCATAGTGCCACCACCATTGGCCGGCCGGCCCCTGCAATGCGCAGATGCGTTCGGCACAGGCTTCTGCAGCTGACAATGCCAGCACATTCGGCTGTGCGGTATGAAGACGGGCGAGGGCTTGGATGGTGTAAACCTGATCGGCAAAGCACCCGACATGCGCACGCAGTCGTCCGCTAGCCGATGCTGGCAGATTGTGGGGCAACAATCCTGTTGATGACAGTCCCGACATCAACCGCTCAGCTGCAAGCGAGACGACACCACGTGTGTCTCCCAATCGTCCGGCTGCCAAGGCCGCGGTGAGCGCCCAAGCGCACTGAACCGTCGCGATAGGTGCACTTGACGCAAGCCGCAAACCCAGTTGCTTGAACAAAACCGCCGCATGAAAATGTCCGGCTTCCGCGGCAGCCCAGGCGGCCAGTGCGACCGCACCGGTATCCAATGATTTTTCAGCACGGATAGCGCATGCCCGTGCCAGATCGGCTGCAGTACTGCCGGCGAGAATCTGTTGCTGGGTCGTGGTGCCGGTATAGGAGAGCCCCAGAGCAACAATTGCCGCGTAGCGAAGGCTGTCTCCTTCGAGTTGCTCGGACCAATGCGAATTTTGCCTGACGGCCCGCAGGGTATGGCCAAACACGCCGCTATTGTGCATGCGCGGCAGGCCGCGCCGGGCTATTTCCAGGTACCAATCGGCCTGGACGCGCGTTGAACGGGAGACCGCCTCCATGGCATCGAGCCTGGTGTTCGCATCTGCGGAGCCCTCTTCAGGATTCCGGTGCCGGTATCCATTCTTGTCTGACACAGCATGGTGTGTTCGTGCGGGCAATGACTGCTGAAATTCAATCGGCATGAAAGCTCCTGATGCCTTGCCGTTTCAATGAAAGGGCGGTTGATCAAAGGTCGGGCGAGCTTGTCTTTAAAAAAATCCATAATTCTCGATCGTCGAATGCTGCCGGTATGCTAGAAAATCCCCACAGATATGCCAGCGCACTCAAAGACTTATGAGATCCCTATCCGGCATGTCGACGATGGTATCACTATGCTCCGATAGGATGAACCGAGCCGGGCGGCACTCACCTTTCCGGCTTAGCGGTCGAACTGAACGGGACTGAGGCTACGTCTCTCTGCAGTCTTTCAGCGTGTCCCGTTTTCCGGCATGGATTGTGGACGTCCCGTTTCGGGAGGCCGCAGGATATGAGAGCGCGACATGGACGCATCCATAGAGCAAAGAGAAACGCTCAACGGAAACGGCACGATTGGCAGACCTGCGCCGGCACTGGCAGTTGTCACCGTTGCCTATAACAGCGCCTCCGTCCTGTCCGGTTTGCTAGATTCCCTATCGGCGGGGCTTGGGGGCATCGCAGAGTATGAAGTGATCGTCGTCGATAACGATTCTCATGATACGTCCGTCGAAGTCGCGCTTGCGCACCCGATCGGGGCACGCGTTATTCGAACAGGTCGCAATGGTGGTTATTCCGCTGGTATCAATGCGGCCGTGGCGACGATTGCCCCCGCGGCAGATTTACTCGTTCTCAACCCGGATATTCGCCTGCAGCCCGGTTCCGTCCGTAACCTATATGCCGGTCTGCGGAATTCTTCGGCCGGTGTGGCCGTACCGCAGGTGCGCGGTGAGGATGGTACCGTTTCCAAATCCATACGCCGTGAGCCCTCGATCGTGACGGCGTGGTCCGAGGCGTTGCTGGGTGGAACATTGGCCGCCCGCGCTGGGCTCGGCGAGGTCGTCGCCGATCCGGTTCTCTACCGGAATGGGGGCGCCATCGAATGGGCAACCGGCGCCATCCTTTTGGTTTCCGCCGAGGCCCGCCGAACAGTCGGAGATTGGGACGAGAGCTTCTTTCTATATAGTGAAGAGGTCGATTATCTGCAGCGCGTTCGCGGGGCCGGTTTCGACGTGCTGTACGTTCCGGCGGCGCAGGCCGTCCATATCGGCGGCGACTATCACAGCAGCGATTTTCTCACGGCCCTAATGACGGAAAACCGTATTGTCTATCATCGCCGTCACCATGGTTTTCTGTCTTCGGCTCTCTTCCGGTCGGGGATCGCCGTCGGGGAAGCGATACGCCTGGCCGTCGGATCCGGCCACCTGTCGGCGCTCAGTGCGGCGCTGGGTCTTTGGCGTGGTCGATAGACACGGGGAGCAACGGTTCTCCTCACGCATCTTCTGAAGGCTTGCGCCAGCGAATCATCCGGATGACGGGTGAGGCTCAGTTGCCTCTCGTGCCGGTTTCGGATTGCTCCTGGGCTATCAGAAATGGGTGAAATCGATTGTGTCGGCCGAAAAGTATTATCTTCGGTTGTGAGGAATTAATTTTCAAAATATTTTTTTCCAGAAGCCTTCGTTTTTCTTCCCTCGGCTGAACCGGGCTCCCCCTCATGCGGTTTTTTCATATCTTTTCAGCGCTATTTAGTTACTCCAAGTTGTATGTCTGGTGACTGTTGTAAATAACCCATGAAAATTTGTATTTCACTCAAGCCGCAAAAATTCATCAAATATTTCAAAATGAAGCGTCCGCAGAAGCTTTTTGTGGCGATAGTAGGGCCGGAATCAGGCATGCTGCCCAAATATGCATAGACGATTTCGTTCCATTGCACCCATTCTGAAGTTGCATTACTCATCCCTATTGTAGGTCCTGCTTACCAACTAAGTGGTATGCGGATTTGCAGTCGGCAAACTTGAAATGGGGTTCAAGGGCTGAGGAGAAAGGCAATAGAACAGTGGCAAGAACAGTATTCAACGCAAGCAACGGTGGTTTTTTGACAGAGAAATACAGTGAGGGAAACCCTCTGGGCGTTATCGATCTCGACACAGCGGGCGCGTCGAATGGAGCAACGGTTCCATCCAAAGTTACGCTAAAAGACGCCTTCGACACCGCCGATCATAGTGTGATGCAAGGTTTTGGCGCGCGAGACGCACGCCATAGTGAAGGGACTTCCGAACATCGGTCCTTCAAATTCGATAGTAATTCGTCGGTCAAGGTTGCCGACGCTGGAAACGTAGACAGTGGCAAAGCCGGCCTCTCCCATGCTGGCACTGACCAAACAGATTCCGCAGTTGCCCCTGTCGCAACAGCACTCAACACCGAAGACAATGCGAGCGTTCAACCAGCCGCAAAGTCTGCTGCAACTGCAAGCGTGCCGAGCACAGCTGCAACAGCGGCTGCCGCCGTTCCTGCAGCTACAGCGCAGGTCTCGGGCTATCCGGATGAAAGCAACACGGGCGTAAAAGCCGGCGTTGCGTTGACCAAGTACAACGGTACGCTTCATATCACGCAGGACAATGCTGTCATCAGCAACATGGAAGTGACTGGCGACATCGTTATCGACGCGAAAAACGTCACGCTGAGCAACATTAAACTGGTGTCTACCGGATCGTGGACTGCGATCAGGGTAATGGACAACGCGACCGGCTTTACGTTGCAGGACAGCGAAATCGACGGCCGTGGCCTGAGCGCCAACGGGATTTATGGCCATGGCACGTTCCTGCGGAACGACATCCAGGGTATCGAGAACGGCTTCAACCTGAGTGGACCGGCCGTTATTCGTGACAACTATATTCATAGCCTGAAAGGTGGGCCTGACGCTCACTTCGATAGCATCGAAATCAATGGCGGCCACGACATCGATATCATCCACAACACGGTCATCAACGATCACGACCAGACCGCGGCCGTGATGATGAACAACGAATTCGGCGGGCTGTCGAATATCACGATCGACAGCAACCGGCTGGTTGGCGGTGGCTACACTGTCTACCTCGATGGGCGCAAAGGCGGGGGAACCGTTGACGACGCTTCGATCAAGATCACCAACAACCAGATCGGCGACGGTCATTGGGGTGATATGGCCTTGTATGACGACAAGCCTGTCGTGCAGGGCAATACTGGCCTGGATACCATTCCGACGGGCACGCAGCCACCGGTTACAGTTCCGCCAGTGGTAATTCCGCCAGTCGTAACCCCGCCGGGAGAAACCCTGCCGGAAACGAAGCCACCGGTCACTTCGACCGATCATATCGGTACAGCTGGCAATGACATTATGCCTATCGCCGGGAAAACGAATGCGGGCGCCGAAACCTACAAGGGCCTTGCAGGAAACGATCTGATCAAGGGCGGCGCCGGTGGCGACCTCATCGACGGAGGTACCGGAACAGATACGGCAAGTTATGCCGGATCGACGGCTGTGAATGTCAACCTTCAGACGGGAGCTGCTTCCGGAGGACATGCGACAGGCGACAAGCTGGTCAGCATTGAGAACCTCCTGGGCTCCAGCTACGGCGATACTCTCACGGGTAACAGCGGTAACAACATCCTGAACGGTGGCGCGGGTGCCGATAAGCTTGATGGTGGAGCGGGGTTAGATACCGCATCCTACTTCGGTGCAACGGCTGGCGTGACAGCAAGCCTCGCCAAGCCTTCGATCAACACTGGCGATGCCAAGGGCGACACCTATGTGTCGATCGAACACCTGTCCGGCTCCAGCTATGCCGACAAACTTTTCGGCAATAGCGGTGACAACAAGCTGAGTGGCGATGCCGGAAACGACCTGCTGGATGGCGGCCGCGGCAATGACGTGCTCGATGGTGGTGCCGGCAACGACATCCTCGATGGCGGCCGTGGTGCTGACGACCTGACTGGCGGTGCCGGTGCAGATACCTTTGTCTTTGAAAGCACGTCGGACTCGACGGTTGGCTCAACCGGTCGCGATACAATCCATGATTTCTCGGGCACCAGCGGTGACCGGATTAATTTGGCGGCGATCGACGCGAACACGAATGCTTCTGGCAATCAGGCGTTCACCTTCATCGGAACATCTGGCTTCACAGGCAAAGCCGGCGAGCTGAACTACAGCAAGCAGGGTGCGGATACTTATGTCTACGGCGACACCAACGGAGACAAAAAGGCCGACTTCGCCATCCATCTGGATGACGCGGTCACACTGTCTAAGGACTACTTCCTGCTATAGCAAGAAGGAGCCGTGAAGGCGGGGACGCCTTCCATTTTAATGCGAATGAGACCAGAGGCGGCCATCGGCCGCCTCTTGGCTTTCCAGCGTCTGTGAGGCCGGAACGGTTCTAGGCGGCGACTGGATCCTCGCGGACTTCGGGCCGCGTATCGAACTCGGCGGGCCGGTTTCCCAGATCAAAGAAATGTTCGATAGCCTGGACTGATCGTGCTGCCGCCATGCCATCACCATAGGGGTTTACCGCGCGTGCCATCTCTTGATAGGCTTGCCTGTTTGTCAGGAGATCTATTACCTCCTCGACAATGCGATCCTCATTCGTTCCAATCAGACGTACCGTGCCCGCGGTGACCGCCTCGGGACGCTCGGTCGTTTCGCGCATGACAAGCACCGGCTTGCCGAATGTCGGTGCCTCTTCCTGAACGCCGCCGCTGTCGGTGAGAACAATCGAGCAGTCGCGCATGGCCCTGACGAAATCACTATAATCAAGCGGTTGGGTGATCAGCACGTTGTCCAGACCGGCGAGCGGCGGCAGCAGAACTTCACGCACCGCCGGATTGAGATGTGCCGGAAGTAGAAATGCAACCTCGGGAAACATCCGCGCCAGCCGCGCAATCGCACGCGCAGTCTGTGCCATCGGCTCGCCCCAGGATTCGCGACGATGTGCGGTGATGAGGACGCTGGTCCGGGCGGCAATGCGTTGAATGTCCTGGTTCTTGAGCGGGCTATTCCTGTCGGAAACACGCAGCAGTGCATCGATGACGGTATTGCCGGTCACGACGATATCGCGTTCGGCGACGCCGTCTTTCAGCAGGTTGACCTTTGACGTCTGCGTTGGAGCCAGGTGAAGGGCAGCAAGCTGAGTTGTGAGCCTGCGGTTGATTTCTTCCGGGAAAGGGTTGTGTCGTTCGCCCGTTCGCAAACCTGCTTCAAGGTGGATCAGCGGAATTTTGCGGTAGAATGCGGCCAGCGCTGCAGCAAAGCACGTTGTCGTATCGCCTTGCACAACCAGTGCATCTGGCGCCTCGACCTCGATCAGGTTGGAAACCCCGGCGAGAACCCGGGCGGTGATGGTTTCAAGACTTTGCGCTTGTGTGATGATGTTGAGATCGTGATCGGGCTGGATCCCGAACAGCTGATTGACCTGATCGAGCATTTCGCGGTGCTGTCCCGTGACAGCGACGATCGGTCTGCAATGGCGCGAGCGGGCAAGCTCTTCGATCAAGGGGGCCATTTTGACCGCTTCAGGGCGCGTGCCATAGACAACGAGCAACTTGCGCATGGCATTTTCCTTTTTGACAGAGTGTTGGCGGTTCTTTGAAAAGGGCAATCGCCGGCGATGCCCGTCACGTGTTCAGTAGTCGGTGCAGTAACGGCACTTGTTGAGGACGACCCCGAGCATGTTGGTTCGCTCCGAGAGGTAGCGTTCGCAACGATCGACCTCGTCTGCGGTGCTGTATTCAGCGGCTGCCACCAGGATGGCGCAATCGACGCTTGGCAAGAATGCGGTTACGTCGTCACTGGCGAGCATCGGAGGCATGTCGAACACGATGATGTCCGGCCCCATCCTTTGCTGCAGGTCCTGCAGGACTTTCGCCGTTTCAAGACTCTGCAGCAGCTCCGCGGAAAATTCCACGGCTTGATGGTTCGGAGCGATCGCCAGATTGTCACCGTAGCGCAGGAAAATATCGTGAATTGGCACATTGCCTTTCAGGAACTCTTCCATCGACGCTGGCGCTTTAACACCAAGCATATCCCCGATATGGGGCCGCTTCAGGTTGAGATCGACCAGAAGAGTCCGGCAATCCTGCTGGTGAGCCAGGCTGAACGCGAGGTTGAGAGCAACAAGCGAGGTTCCACATGAACCCGTCGGCGCGGTGATCGCCACGGATGTCCAGCTGTTTTGCCGCATCATCTGCAGAACCCTCGTCCGCATCATGTCAAACGGGGCATGAGCAGGATCGGATCGGTCGATCGTTACGATACGATTGTCTAGGATCTTTTCGGGATCCGGCTCAAGCGGCAAGAGGTTCTCCCAGGTGATTTCCCGGCCGAGCCGCGTGCACGCCTGTATCGCCTGCTCCGCAAGCCGGTCTGCGCTTTGAAACCGCAAGGTTTCCTGTAACGAGGCCGAAATTTGTTCCATGGCTAATCCTGACAGACGCTGTTTTTACGAGGCGGAAACGAAGAAAGCCGACCCTCATCTATCCGGTACCGGGGGTAGAACCGGTGAAAATGGAATGAAGGGACGCCAAGACTGTATTGGCCGGCACCAAAATGATTGGCATCACACCGGCAGCAATCCGCCCCGCTAGTCGATGCCGCAGTTTTGGAGAGCGGCTTGGCTCGAAAGCCCGGATATTCGGGATTGTTGCCAGAGGCTGCGACTGGAGGAGCTGCGCCAACTCTACGGGGCGGCGGATTGTCTTGTTGAGCAATTCCAGCAAAACGATCAGGGCCAGGCCGAGGCCGATGCCTGCGGCGGTGCCCAGGCCGATTGTCCGCAGACGCCTGGGGCTGATCGCGCTGACGGGCGCCGTGGCAGACTCCAGAAGCGAGAACCGTCCGCCATCCGAGCGCATCTCGATCTGTTCGCCTGTCAACGCTTCCGCGCGTCTTGCTATGGCGGCATTGTACTGCATCTGAATATTTTGGCGATTGCGTTCAAGGGAGTTCAGCACGGTTTCGCTGGCTGGTGTCCCGGTGATCGAGCGGTTGAGATCATCGATACTGTGCGAGACGGAACCTTTTTCGGCATCTATTGCCGTGAGGCGCTTATCGATGTCCGACAGCTGGAGATCGAGCCCGAACGGCGCGCTCTTCTCAGTAGCGGAACTGGCTTTGTCCGGGTTCTCCTTAGACGAGCCAGTTATGAGGCGGCTTTGCAGCGCTGCTATTCTGCTGCGAAGCGCGACAATGTTCGGGCTGGTTTCAGAGAATATCGCCAACTGTTCAGCCAGGGCACGATTGAGATCCATAAGGATCTGCTGTTCCGGCGTCAGAGGAGCGGTGCCCACGACTTGCCCGGCACTGGTGTAAGTCGCGATAAGGCTGCCCCGTTTGCTGTGCAGCTCCGATTCCTCGCGTTGAAGCGAGATCATTCGTTCCTGCAGGCTGCCTTGTTGAGCGCGGCGAAAATCGAGGCTTTCCGGAAGAGTATCCTTGTTTTCCGTTTTAAATTTGAGAATTTCGGCTTCGAGACGGTTCAAGTCGGATCCCAGCCTCGTGACACTCTGGTTGAAAAAATCCAATGTGCTTCCAGCGCGATCGGTTCGCTCACGCTGGTTTCTGGCGAGGATCATCGTTGCAAGCTCATTGGAGACGTCAGCCGCGATGTATGGTTTATCTGCCGCAAAGGACACATTGAAAACAGTTGCTCCCTGGTCGCGACCGGGCGTGTCGAACTGCATCTGCTCGAATTTAATCCGCGTGCGCATCTCCTTCACGACGTCTTCGCTGTGCTGCGTCAGCACATCATCGGTGTAGATATCGAACTTTTTGGCCAGCGCGATGATGTCGTCGCGTGTCGTGATTTGCTGCTGAAGGATCTGTAACTGTTCAACCGGGCCGAGCGGTACAGTGGTGCGGGCGAGTTCAACCGGTATCTGCGGCGCCTCGGCCAGAATTTTGGCACTGGCACTGTACACCGGCGGAATGAAATGTGTTGCCGTCACGCCGGCAAGTGAGCCTACAGCTGAGAACGCCAGCAGGTATGGCAATCTGCGCCGCAGGATCGAAAGATAAAAGCCCAAGTCTATGTTGCCCATTACGCAGACATCCAACTCCTGAAACAGATGGCTCTGAGACCATGTTCATTGTTCAGTGGTTCGGAATGAGGGAATAGATAGTCAATGGAGGGTGCGCGGGCGGCTCCTGTCAGCACGACTAGTCCTTTTGGACGGCGTAACCCTCCCTATGCTGTAGACCCTGTTTCAGGTTGCCTAACCGCTGTGCTCGGGGATTGTTGCGTGCACCCGCTGGTTTGACGTTTCCGGCCGCGGCGCTGAACTTATGCCAATGGGGGAATTGAGGGCGCACCATCCGTCGAAAGGTGTACGCATTGGCAAGAAGCCGCATGCTTTTCCCCCAAGTTGCCTAACCCACTCTAGCCGCCCCTGCACCTCAAGGCGTGGAGCGTAACGTCTTCCTACACGCGGCCAATCTGTTCATGTTGTGTCTCGTAAAGAAACACCGGCTGCCGCGCTGGAACCGACGGATTTGCGCTGAACCGTCGGTGGCATGAAAGACAAGAGTTTGATCTCGCTTCAATGAAACAGGAAAGACTGATGACCCTTCCTTTGCGACTGAGCGTGATCATTCCGCATCTGAACGAACCGGACGATCTTCGCCGATGCCTGGTTGCTTTGGATGCCCAGCGCGCAGATGGGATCACGTTCGAGATCATTGTCGTCGACAACGGGTCGCGTGAAATGCCGTTTGGGTCGTGTGCGGGAATTCGTGAAGTGCGGCTGGAGCGTGAGGCCGTCCCCGGTCCAGGACCGGCACGCAATCTGGGCGCCAGCCTCGCACGGGCCGAGCTACTGGCGTTCATCGATTGCGACTGCGTTGCGCAACCGGGCTGGGTACGCGCGGTCGTCGGGATGATGGAAACGAGGCCGGATATCGATCTCGCGGGCGGCGATATCGGAATACTGATGGCCGATCCCCAATGGCCAAGTGCAGTTGAATCCTACGAGAGCATTTATAGCTATCGCGCGCGCGCTTATGTCGAGCGATATGGGTTTGCAGCCACGGGCAACATGGTGGTCAGGAGAAAGGTCTTTCGTTCCGTTGGTCCGTTTGGCGGCATTGGAACAATGGAAGACACCGAATGGGGGCAGCGGGCAACGGCAAAGGGGCACCGCATTGCCTTTCTTCCGGAAGCGCGGGTGTTGACGCCGTCTTGCAAATCCTTTGCTGAGCTGGCGCGCCGGTGGGATCGGCACGTGGCGCATGAGTTTGGACGGGTCGCCGGCCATCGTATCGCTACGGCACGATGGCTTGCCGGCTGTGCGGTCGTTGTCGTTTCGCCTGTGGCCGAGAGCTTTAAAATACTGATGACGGATCGCGTTTCGGGTGTTCGCAATCGCCTGCTTGCACTGAGTTGTCTGACGCGGATTCGCTTGCATAGGGCCAGGCGGATGTTCGGCTTGGCGCTTTACGGCGATACGCACCGGTTTGTCGAAACCTGGAACCGCGACGGATAACGCCGTCCTGCTGTCAACTGCGTGTTGAGCGATCACCAATGCATCACGTTCTTTCGGGACCGTGTCCGCGTACCTATCGCAATCTCTTCTTTCGCGGCTTTCCTGTCGCACCAACGTCGCCCCTACGTGTTCAGAGATCGTTATCTCTACCGAGAGTTGCGGCGACTGAAGCCGTCAGTAGCGGCAAGCAAGTGGCCGTGGCCCGATCGGGCGCTGCGGAGCGGCAAAATTGGCCCTCAGCTGGTCCAACTACGCTCCTTTTTTCAAAGCAACCCAAACTAATATCTCCGCTGAAGCCGCGGCCTACATCGAATTGTTTAGATTAGATTTATTGAGATTCTGTCTACTTTAGTTAAGATATAACTAAATTGAGTCAAAGAAGAAAATAGCAAAAATATATCTACGTAAAAACTGGCCCAATTCGCAAAAGTATATTCCTGCTTTGCGAAGAAGTAAGCCGTTTTGCTCAAAATAAATCAATTTTGGAGGCTTCATGTCGGAAGGCGATCTACGATACCCTTTGCGGACGATCGAACAGAACCGATCGAGCGATCGGGCGATTAAATCTCGCTCAGTCTACCTTGCAGCCAAGCGTCTCTTCGATGTCGCTGTGACATTGCTCGTGGCGCCGTGTGCGATTCTGATCGTTGGCATATGTGCATTGCTGATCAGAAGGGACGGTGGAAATGCGTTTTTCTGCCAACCCAGGGTGGGAAAAGGAGGGCGAATATTCAAGCTTTGGAAGCTGCGGACCATGGCGTCAAATGCAGAGGCCCGGCTGCACGAACATTTGGCAGCCGATCCCATGGCCAGATTGGAGTGGGACTCAAAACAGAAGCTGAGACACGATCCGCGTATTACTGCAGTTGGACGGTATTTGCGGAAATACTCGATCGACGAGCTCCCGCAACTGCTGAATGTGTTCCTTGGAGATATGAGCCTGGTTGGTCCGCGTCCAATGCTGCCTGAGCAAAGGCAGCAATATCCCGGTACTGCCTATTTTGACTTGCGCCCGGGGTTGACTGGACTTTGGCAAATCAGCGAACGCAACAGTTGCACTTTCGTTGAGCGAGCTCTGCATGATACGCGCTACTCAAGCATGATGTCTTTTGGTCTCGACCTCTGGATCTTGTCGCAGACGCCGATCGTTGTGCTGAAGGGAACCGGTCTTTGACAGGGAATTGCATGGCGGTAGCATAAAAAAGTAAAGCACCCGTTTCGAGGTGCTTTACTTAAAATCCGAAACAACGACTGAAACGTCACGATTTCATCAAGTTAATGTTCAATTCCTTTCATGCCATCGACGGCAGACATTGGGAATAGATCCTTGATCTTGTATGCAACTTCCGTTCTGTTGGTTGCCTTGACCTTTTTCATGATGTTGCGAATGTGAACCTTGACGGTACTTTCGCGCAAGTTAAGTTCGTAGGCGATAATTTTATTGGCTTTTCCGCGTCTTAGTGCCTCCACGACTTCAGCTTGGCGCTCCGTGAACATGCCTGCCAATGGCCGGGCAGCTGGGTTGCCTGATTCCAAAGCCTGCCGCATTGCGAAAACGCTGCTGGCCGGGACGAAAATGCCGCCTGCCATGGAAAGTGCTATGGCTTCGATGCAAACATCAATGCTGACCGACGATGGGATATAACCCTTTGCACCACATTCGAGCGCCTTCATGATCTGAGGAAGCTCGTCCGTATCGGCCAGGACGATAATCGGTGCTTCTAATGTAGAGGAAAGTTTCTTGATTTCTTCGGCGACGGCCGGGTCGGAGATTTTCTTGCCGCCAATGTTCAAGAGGATGGCGGCAACCGCAGGATAATCATGACGCTTGCGCTCCCATTCGGTCATCGATCCGAATGCAAGAACGTCCATGTCCATTTTGTGAGCAGAGATACAGTAGGCGAGACATTGACGATCAAGTGCACGGTCATCGATGATTAGAAGTGAACGACCCCGGGGAATATTAATTGGTCCCTTATCATTTTCAGTATGTGTATGATCGACGTGTGTGGGATGAAAAATATTGTTTGATATATCTTTGCCGTTTGTCATCATCAGTGAATTCATAGGTACTTTACTCCCTTAAATGCACATGCAAGCCGCCCCTAGAAATTTAGAGGCATTGAAATACGCATGCGCCTGCCCCATTCATTTGTTAAATTCGCTCGATGCGAGCTAGTACAGTCGGAATTAAGAAACACTTCTATGCATAATTTCTGATATTATCTGATAATTATGGGTTTGCCCAGTATCGGTACGCAATCGTGAACGATTTGTTTTCCATATTCGGGAACACTGGTTTAGCTTATGGGGTAGCATCGGTATCCCCCATTGAGTAACACCCCTACCAATTTGGGGGAATTCCAACGTTCAAAGCTCTTTGGTGCCGCGTGAAAATCGATTTTACCGACTTTTCTGGCTGTGTAGATAGTAAGTGAACTTGCAGAAAGCACCCCAAAAAGTATTAGTTTGGGATCTGGATTTATTTTTGGAACTTACCAGTGGTTCATGTTGAATGTACAATGAATAGATTAAATTTTCGCGTCATGCGATTGACATGGCATTGAAGCAACCTATTGGATTATTGGCTAAGCGTGAATTCGCGCATTCTCGGCTCTTGGCTTCAAGCGCCCGACGGACGAGGCCTTTTACGATTGCTCCCTGTAAAATACCTTGCATTACCTCTCCACAGCTGCTCCCGACTGATCGTCGGTGTTTCCGGAAAAGACGGGTGCGCTCTTGCCGATGACGGCATATCCATAATAGCCGCGTCCAAGCCTGTTATCCGTCATGGCGATATTCGACATGGCGCCGCCGTTGAATTGGTCATCCGCATAGATCGTATATCCGCCGCCGACCAGCCGATTTCCTTCAACACGGACATTGGAAACGGGGCCGGAATAGTTGCTCAGCATGATCGCGGATGTTTGTGCGTGGGGGTTGATGACAGTATTCCCCCGGATCAGGACGTCGGATATGCCGCCATCCGTGGCGATTCCATCAAAATGGGGACCGTCCCATTGCGATTGGAGGTCGTGTATATAATTGTTTTCAATGTGTATTTTTGATGACCCCGTAAGATAGATGCCATCTTCGCTGCTATGGATGTTGCTGTCGCGGATCGTGACATCGTTGCCGGAAACGCTGATACCCCGAATGCCCGGGGCCCGCTGGCCGTCTATTTCACAATTTTCAACCGTCACACCGTCGGCGTGGATGTCTAGGGCAGCCCAGCCACGTCCTGTTATTCGGCAATTGGTAAGTTTTACATTGGGTGCGGTGATCTCCACGGAGCCTCGAAAATCGAGGCCGCTCACCGTTGCACCTGCTATATCCAGTGTGAAGGTGGGTGCTGGCGCAAGGTTTAGTCCCGCGGGTACCCCGGTATTGGTTTCATTGGGATAGGCTGTGTCTGATCTTCCGCTGGCAGACGCCGGCACCCCAGGCGCTATGGCCTGCGCGAATGCACTGGGTGTGGCCTGTGCGTCGAGCAAGGCAACGACCCATGAGAGGGCGATCCAATGACGTTTGACAGCAAGCCTCACGGCGATCTCGTCAACGTTCGACCCGCCCGTCTCGTATCAAGTCTGGCGCCGGTCGTTTCCCCGGGTTCGATATCCAGCATCCAGGATGCACTCCCCAGGTAAAACATGATCAGCAGGTAAGGGGCGTTCCAGAAGTGAACGGTCCAACCGACAGTGAAGATACCGATCATGGAAAACAGGTAGGCCTTGCGATAGCCGTCCTGCTGCACGTTCAGCCCCTTTTTGAGGGCGGTGGTCAGAAAAACAAACCCGAATGTCAAAACCATCAGGATGCCGCCCGGATATCCAAAGCGCACGAAGTTGATCAGCCAGAACATGTCTATGCTGGGCTCCATCCATTCGGGCCGCTGATATTCATTATATCCAATGCCAAACAGCGGATGGTTGAAGACAGAAAGCCATCCGTAGTGCCAGATGCGAATGCGGTCCCAGCCAGTATCCTGGCTGAACGCAAAATAATGAACGTAGAATTCGAAAACCGACTGATTGGAAAGAACTGAGATACCAAGATAGAGCGTTGCAAAAAAACCGGACAGAATATGCCAACGATAGCGAAGGTCCCGCAAGAACCATTCCCACGCGATGAGGAGCCCCTGCACGACCAGAGCGCTCAGGGGGCCCGAAGACAGCGAAAAGAATGTTGCAGCGGCAATGGTTCCCGACCGCATCCATCGGCGTACCGGCGAAGCTTCGGCCCCAAGGGTCTTGTGGACCAAGGCAAACATGCTGGTGCAAAACACACCGTAGAGAATGGGGTGATCGAAGACAGACTGGACACGCCGCAGCCCCCAGCGCGGCGCCATGAAGTAATCCTTTTGCGTCGGCAAAATCGATCCGTAAAGCTCCAGCAGCAAGTTCTTCCCTGTCATGGACTCGTAGATTGAAAAGGGCAGCAGGAAGGCAACGAGTGAAAACATCACCAAGGCCATGGAGTAAAACTGCCCGGCATTCCTGACCGATACGCGTGCGAGAAAATATGCCCCCAGCGTTTCGACGGCGATCATGCCGCCGGATTGGATCGACGTTTCAACGCCATGGACCGCGCCGAGGCTGACTGCACACCAGAGGCAATACAAAATCACCAGAATATCGGCAGTGCGGATCTTCCCAGCTTTCCCGGTCAACCACAGGACAAGGCACGGAATGATCATCACGATCAGGATGATGCGGTCGATCGACAGACGCAGCGAACCGATGTCGATAATCCAGGGAATGATCAGGGCGGTCAGAAACAGGGTTGCGGGCCACGGCAGGCTTTTCTCGGATGCCGCGTCCTTCAGGCCACTGGAGGGGACCTTGGTATAGTCCGCGTCACTGGCCGATCGGCTGTTGCGTACCTTGCCAGGTTCTCTGTGGCGGGAGGACGGCGCATAAGCAGGCCGCCGCGCGGTGGCGCCGTTGACCGGCATCAAAGGCACACCTGGGGTCTCGGCAACCCAAGGCGTATCATTCGATGCAAGTTGGACCGTACGCCCGCAAACAAATCCGCCACAAGCTTTCTCCTCATGTCCCTGTCGTTGCAGGGTTTTCCAGACACCTCTGGACATCCTTCCAGCTTGGCGGATTCCATCTGGGATATGAACCTGGATTTAGGTCGAGACGGGGCGTGGTTTTGAGGGACGGGATACGCCTTATGCCTACTTGCGATGCGCAACGGGCCGCCAAAAAACGCCTATTGGCCAGACGGTGGATAAGCCAAAGGGGGAAGCCGGCACGCGGTAGCGTATCTCCGCCTAACCTGATGGCGATACAGCTGCGCATAAAGCTAGATTGTTTCGTTTCGCGCGTTCCCTTACCGACAAATGACTGGAACGGCAACCGACTGGGTTTTTGCATCACGCTCGGGATGGGAGTTGAATTTCGGCCCCCACGGGACGGCGCTGCCCGGTCGAAAGACGGTTTTGAAACTCTGGAAGTTCATTGAATGACGATATCGGTCATACTGCCCACCTACAACAGAAGTGGCACTCTTGTGGCCGCGATGAACAGCGTGCTGGCGCAGTCGCATGCGGATCTGGAACTGATCGTCGTCGACGACGCCTCGACGGAGGACATCGAAAGCGTCGTCCGCGGTGTCGGCGATGATCGGGTGCGATATGTGAGGCGCCCGCGAAACGGCGGTGCTGCTGCTGCGCGCAACACCGGCCTTGGCCACGCCAGAGGTGACTACATCGCTTTTCAGGATAGCGATGATTTATGGCTGCCTGGAAAGCTGCAGAAGCAGTTTGCGCTGTTTTCGACTGTTCCCAGCCATGTCGGCGTCGTCATCGGCGCAAAGATCATCTACGGCCGTGACAATCAATGGAATTACGGCCCGGGCCGCGTTGCTTACGCTCCTCTTCCCGGCGGACGGTTGCGCCTTGACGAAGATCAGCTTGGGCGTCTTTTGACGGAAAACCGGATCAGTCTGCAGAACGCGCTGTTCCGGAAAAATTGCATTCCCGATGTCGAATGGTTCGATACATGTGCGCGAGCCAATGAAGACTGGGGTTTTGCCATCCGGCTGGCCCAGCACACGTCAATCTACGAGGATATCGAGCCAGTGGTGTTGGGGTTCATATCTCCTGACAGCATATCATCGAATAAGCGCCGGGAGATGATGGGGCTTTTGCGTATCATGAGGAAAAACAGGGAGGTTTTGCGCACGCGCAAGAAGCAGAGATCCCTGATGCTAATTGATATCAGCAGGTATTTCTATACTGTGGGAAAGACGAAGAAGGCAATGCGGTATCTCGCCGCCGCGATCAAGGATTATCCGCCTCACCTGGAACTGATTGGCTCGACTCTACTTGGAAAATTGTTCAAACGGCCGCTGAAGCGTGCCGCATCATAGGACGTCTGTATGATGCGAGGCGCCGGCCGCTGACGCACGGCGCCCCACAGAAAGCCTGTTACCCCTTCTTGAACACCTCGTAATACTCATCCGCCATCGCGCGCAGCGAGCGGCCGATGGCGGCGTATTCGAATTCGTTGAGATTGGCGAGGGAGGCGCGTCCGGCCGGTTGCTGGGTTCCGAAACCACGGCCGGGCAGGAGCACGATGCCGGTCTCGTCGGCGATGCGGAACAGCAGCTCGTTGGTCGAGAACTTCTCCTTGACCCATTTGGCGAACTTGGGGCCGTAGAGCTTCAACGAAATATCTTCCAGGTCAAGCAGCGTGTAATAATCGACCGAGTTCGGATTGTCGGTGATGGCAATGCCGAGTTCACGGTAGAGTGCGGACTCACGGTTGCGGATGACTTTTTTCAACGTCGATTTGTAGACATCGTTTTCGTCCATGAGTGCAAACAGCGAGAACAGGACCATCTGCACTTGCTGCGGCGTCGAAAGCCCAGCGGTATGGTTGAGAGCCACCGTGCGGCTGTCAGCGACCAGCCGGTCGATGAACTTCAGCGTGCTGACATCCGGCAACAGCGAGCCATAGCGCCGGTCGAGCGCGGTCTTGGTGGCCTTTGGCAGTTCCCGCAGTTTGCCGTCAAGGATATTGTCCTGATGGGTGGCGATGACGCCGAGGCGCCAACCGGTCGCGCCGAAGTATTTGGAGAAGGAGTAGACCAGGATCGTGTTGTTCGGGCAAATCGCAAACAGCGAGCGGAAATCGTCGGCGAAGGTGCCGTAGACGTCATCAGTCAGGATGATCAGGTCGGGGCGGTGGTTCTTGACGATATCGGCGATCTTGTCGAGGCTGCGGTCGTCGAGCTTCACCGATGGCGGATTGCTCGGGTTGATGCAGAAGAACACCTTGATATCAGGGTCCTTCAGCTTTTCGAGCTCCTCGTCGGTATATTGCCAGCCCTTCTTCGGATCGGCATTGATCGCCACTTCCTTCAGGCCGTATTCGTCCAGTTCTGAGATTTCGATATAGGGCGTGAAGACCGGCATGCCGATCGCTACCTTGTCGCCTTTGGTGACGAGGCCGTTCTGCTTGAGCGTGTTAAAGATATAGGTCATCGCTGCCGTGCCGCCTTCGACGGCGAACACATCGACGTTTCCAGCCGATAGCGAGCCGCCGATCATCTCCCTGACGATATACTGACGCACGATCTGCTCGCTGATCTTCAGCATGCGCGGCGGGACGGGATAATTGCAGCCGAGGATACCCTCGACCATTTCATGCAGGAATTGCGAGCCGGAGAGACCAAGCTGATCCCTGACGTAACTTAGCGACCGCTGCAGGAAGGCAACGCCTGCCTGGTCGCGGTTCTCGGTCGTGAACCGCTCGAAGCGCCCCTCGATACCCTCGATGTTCGGCAATCCACCGATCCATTTCTGCATGTAGGAATAGGACAGCTCGGACTCGGCGGCGGCGAAAAGCCCGAGGCGGAAAAAGGCGCGGCGCGGCAGCGTTGCCAGGAAATTCGGGTTGCCGCGGCCGGCATTCAGCATTGTCCGGTTTTCTTTGGCCGAAGCCAGCTTGATGAGTTCGTCCTTGAGCTCGAACGGGCTCAGTTTTTCAAAGCTGCTATAGTCGGTCATAAGGTTCACTCCTTGCTAAATCGAATGGATCAGACGAAGGCGACGACGAGCGGGCCAAGCAGTGTCAGGAAGACGTTGGCCAGCGCGTAGGTAATGGCGAAAGGTGTGGTCGGAACGGTATTTCCGGCCTTGTCGAGGATTTCACCGAAGGCAGGGTTGGCACTGCGCGATCCGGAAAGCGCGCCGGCGAAGATGGCGGTGTTGTCGTAGCGCAGGATGTAGCGCCCAACGAGCATGGTGATGATCAGCGGCAGGATCGTCACAACGACGCCGATCAGGAAGATCGAGATACCGTTTGCGGCGATCGTATGAACGGCTTGCTGCCCGGATTGCAGCCCGACGACTGCGACGAAACCGGCAAGACCGAGATCGCGCAGCAGCGTCGAGGCGGCCGTCGGCATGTTGCCGAGCGTCATGTTGCGGCTGCGGTACCAGCCGAAGGCAAGGCCAGCAAGCAGGGCGCCACCGCCGCTGCCGAGCGTCAGCGGAATTGAGCCGATGCGAATGACTGCAAGGCCGACCAGCAGGCCGACGACAATGCCCAGCCCATGGAACACAAAGTCGGTCTTATCGCTGGGCATGATGACGGTGCCGACCCGCTTGGCGATGCGCTGCAGATCTTCCTGGAGGCCATGCACGCTCACGACATCACCGGCTTCGATGCGGGTATCGGCCGCAAGCGTCAACGGAGTGCCGGCGCGCTTGACCTGCAGAACGAACACGCCGTGCCGCACCTCCTTGGTCGCCTCGATGATTTCGGCGACCGTCTTTCCGGCAAAGTCCTTGTTGCCGATAACAACATCCCGTGTTGCCACCATCATGTCCATTCCGTCGGACGACTGTGTTTCGGGGCCGATGGTGTTGGCCATGGCGACGACGCCAGCGCGGCGGCCGACGACGAGAACAATGTCATCGGCCTGCAGTTTGAGATCGGGTTCAACGCCTATGATGGCGCCGGCGCGCTTGACCCGCTCGATGGCGAGTGCAGCACCCGTGGCGCCGGCCTCTATCTCGCCAATGGTGCGGCCGGCGGCCTGGCTGACCAGGAAGAGACGCCCAACCAGATCCGGCAGGGCAGGGGCTTCTCCGGGGCCATAGACCTTGGCTCCGGCCAGCATCTCGGCTTCGGCCTTGACCGCATCATCGCGGATGCTGCGGCCCATGAACCAGGGCAGGATGTTGACACAGACGATAATCGCCCCGAACGAGCCAAAAATATAGGTGACGGCATAGCCGATGGCGACGTTTGCCTGCAGACGCTGCGTCTCGTCGGCGGCAAGGCCGAGCTTGCCGATCGCCGAGCTTGCGGTGCCGATGATCGCCGACTGGGTGAGGCCGCCGGCGGCGATGCCTGCAGCCAGCCCCTTGTCGAGCCCGAACATCTTGGCCAGAACGACAACGGTCAAAAGCCCGCTAATCGCAAGTACGGCCGCCATGACGATTTCGCGTATTGATTTGCGCCCGAGTGAGCGGAAGAATTGCGGGCCGCTCTCGAAGCCGACGGCATAGATGAACAGCGCAAACAGCACCGCCTTGATGCCATTATCGATGGTGATGCCGATCTGGCTAAGCACGACCGCAACCAGAAGCGAGCCGGCGACACCGCCGAGCTGGAATTTGCCGAACTGGAACTTGCCGATCCAGTAGCCACCCGCCAATGATAAAAACAAAGCGATTTCAGGAGATTGGTGAAAAATCGTTTGCAGGAATGACATAGGCCCCTCCGTATCAATTGCTGCTTATGCGCTGGCATCCGATCAAAAAGGAGGGTTGCGATGGGGTCAATCAAAAACTTCTGCGGGAAGATTAACACATTTCCGATTTTGTGCAGATTTGCGACTCACCGCAAAAAATGCGGTAGGGCGGGTCTCTATCGCTGGTCATGCCAAACGAAAACGCCCGGCATTTTCGCCGGGCGTTCATTCTGCAGGACATGAGGGAGGATCTACATATTCTGCGGAAAGGTTTTGATCAAAGCGTCACTTGCCGGCGTCGAGACGGTCGATCGCGTCGACATTGCCGGCCGACGAGCCGTTCGGATCGAATTCGGATTCCAGCCACTTGTCGACGATAGCCTTGGCCAGTTCCGGTCCGATGACGCGGGCGCCCATGGTGATGATCTGGGCATTGTTGGATTTGGCGGCGCGCTCGGCCGAATAGGTGTCGTGGGTGAGGGCTGCGCGGATGCCGGGCACCTTGTTGGCAGAGATCGAGACGCCGATGCCGGTGCCGCAGATCAGGATGCCGCGGTCATTGTGACCATTGACGATGGTTTCGGCCAATCCTTTGGACAGATCGGCATAGAAACCGGACTGGCTGAGATTGGAGACTTCAAGGCCGCTCTTGGTAGCGAGATGGGCCTCGATGATATCGAGAAGCGGCTTGCCTGCGCTGTCGGCGCCGATTGCGATTTTCATGGATGTATCCTTCCGTTGACTGTGGGTTCAGAGCGCCGAGGCGACGCGTTTCAAAATGTCGAGATAGCCGGTCACATCCCAGGCCGAACGTCCGATGAAAAGGCCGTCGATATGCGGCTTGGCAATCAGATCCTCGCAATTGCCGGGATTGACGCTGCCGCCGTAGAGGACTGGCACGGCGAACCCAAGCCTTGCCTTGGCCCAATCGGCGATCCGT
>UBTA01000055.1 GCA_900468065.1 Hyphomicrobiales bacterium
GCTTCATCGGATTCTGCATCCAGCCTCCGCTCCATCAATCCTTTTCGCAAACGCAAGCCGGTCATGCTCGTTCAGCCCGATCTCGGCGGCCGCAATAAGTCCGTGGGCGATGGCGAGCAGCCGGGTCTCCCGGTCGCCATGCCGGCGCCGATTGACCGCTATGTCTTGAGACCGATGTTGATGGCGGCGAGATGGGTGTCAGCGGTGATGCCGGCCTGACGCAGAACCGTCGCGCAAAACAGCCGGCCAACCCACGGCGCGTGCTTGCAGGACGGAAAGCTCGTTGCAGGCATCGAGGGCGACTATGGCCTGAAGCACCGCCGGCAGGTTTTCAACCGTTGTCCTTACATCGACCAGAGGGTTGAGGGGGGGTGTTGAGAGCTTCTCGCCGAACGGCGTTACGCGATCATGATCGTCAAGCACACCTACCGTCGACAACAATGAACCAATTTGTCAGCATAGACCCCTAACCCTTTCGGATCGTTGACGTCATAACGCGCGCTGCTATCTGTAGAGCATCGACCGCTGCACTGCGTCCGCGTAATTACGATGATCTTTATCGTCGGCAAGTCTCAAACCGATGTCGCAGTTTCATGCCGTCGATATTCGGTACGGCTTCATGCCATCGATATTCGGTAAGGGGGCAGCTTCTGGCATGAAAAAACCCGGCTGACGAAGCCGGGTTCTCGACGTAACCTGAACACCTTCCCGTTAGTGCGTGGTGCTGTTGATGAGAGCATCGATGAGTGTGATCTGCGAGCGATTGCCGCGCTTATACTCGTTGATCAAAATCTTTGCTTCTGCAGCCGCATCCTTGCGCAGAATGCGATGTTGCGTACACCAAGCGTCAAGAACCGTCTGGAGTAAATCGAGGTCTTTTGGGGGTATTGCGATATCGGATATATGCATCATTTTCCTCCCAAGGATTGACATCATTTTTGTGAAAAGTCGCCTCCTCGCGACCTCCCGCACATGCATCCTTAGCCTAAAGTAGCAGGCGTACAAGATGAAAATATGACGCTTTGCATGAGGTACGTACCCCGTTTTCGAGTGTCCTCAAGCTCTGCATATTATTATTGCAGAACTGGAAAACGGCGCCCCGTTTCGCGGTCCGGTTGGCCTAAGGCTTGATGGCACCTGAGCACCAAAACCAGCCCCCCGCACCACCAAACCGACGCAAAACATCATCGCAAGGGGAACCGATATCTGAAGAGCGATAGATATGGACGCAACGCCCCAAAATAGTAAGAACCGACCGAGGGCTGATAGCAAACACGGATGGGGCACATTCGAAAAGATCAGCGCGATGGGGGAGGTATTGAGGAACCTTCGCCTTATCTACGCAGATCATCGTCACCCGCACGACGACGTCAGAGCCAGTAATGAATGCCACGCTTTCATTCACGGGCGCGGAGGCGAGGAGAACCCATGGCTTTCTATGCGTGGACGATCTCAAAGCCCGGCCGACAATACATCAGAGAGGTCACCTTCTTTGACGAGCTATGCGACTATCTGCGGGTCCTCGATCTTCCCGGCGTGGCGCCGCGGAGTTCGTCACGCTCGATGCCGAGGTGCATGATCATGGTATCTAAGTCCATAACCAGGGCAGTATGACGAATGGTCACTGACGTGGACCAAGGTTGACAGCAAACTCCCAAATGACCCTGACGCTTACAAGGGCCTAGGCCCACTAAAGAACCTCAGTCGTCTTGAAGCAAAAAGGCCCGCCGTCGTGTACAGCGGGCCAAAGGCTTAGGTGATGAAATTACCGCGCGTACCCGACACGGCATATTCATAACTTCGAAAATACGAGATGGTTCCGCGCCGCGCTTTTCACTCTCCCAGGCTACCCAACACATACTGTGATCACGTGCTGACGTAGACCAGGATTGATGGCGAACGATGGCCGGTGACCCTACATCGTCTGGACGACTTGCGACAGCCATCGCCTGTATTCAGTAGACCCGTGGCCGATGATCAAGTCATGGAGAGGACCAATGTCCATCCACAATGGAGCCGAATTGTTCCATTCGGCTGCCCACGATCATGACGACTGCCCTCCCACTCTTGTCTTTCACTTGACAATAAGCAGCGAACCCAATCGATATTTTGTCGCTGTTGCTGAGCGTCTCCCACGATCGAGAATTGACCTCGACTGTGGCTTTCCGCTCTGCCTTGGCAACATTCCTGATTATCCCGACGTCAATCCAGCTCTGCAGAACCGCATTGGGATCTATCTCCGCGTCACGACATGCGGATGCCACTTCCCTGTGAGCATTACCGCTGATGATAGCTCCGATCACGAACAAGGCTAACAAAAGACCGTAGCCAATCAGGATAACACGTCCCATTCGTTCCCCCGTGAAGTCGGCGCCTCGACGACGCCATTCTTGTCTGTAAGAGTTCGGGCTGCGCATCACTTTAACCCCTTGCACGTTTGCACACGAGTTTGAGGGTTCGTGCTTCTTCGTTCATGGGTTCTTTGAGTTGGCGTTCTGACTGGGTGAAAGTACGCCTGTCGACGTTTGACGAGTCCAATTCGGCTGCTGATTAGCCTTTCGAAAGTCTGAATGCCCACAGGCCGCTGCACTATTTCGGTGCGAAAAGCGATTATGCTCGAGACCGTCGACATGATCCAGACGCTGAAGATTGTGCAGGATGGGAAGGATGAGGTGCTCACGGGGGAATGGCGCCGGCTGGGCAGTAAAACGACTACAAGCTATTGTCAGAAACACGCGTTAGGCAGGGCGATAGACACGAACAACCCGCAGCTCCGGCTTGCCAACCTTATCACCCAGATAGAGCTGGATGCCCGATCGACCCGCCTAGCCCAGCGATCAGGGAGCCGTCGGCGGTCCGGCGCGTTCCCGCGACGGTTACAGCGTCTGTGCATTGCATAGGCTATCTCCCTGGCAGTCGGATGGCCGGTCTAGTTTAGAGTTAAATTATGGGTAGCTTATATTCCACCCGTGCACTACATTCGCTTAGCGGCAATGGAGGTTGCCTAAGGAGGAGTTCATGAGCGATACCGTCTTCGGCTTTTTGGTTGCCGGTGAATTGTCAGCCTTATTCTGGGCTGGGGTGTTTATACTGATAGGCTAATCGCCAGAGATTTGGTGGCCTACATTTCAATGCGCTGCGAAGCTGTTTGCGCTGCTGCAGGCGTAGTAGCGGTCTGTGTGGTCGCGGCCAGTTCCTCATCCGAGGGTTCTTGCTCGTTGAGCTCACCGCATTCCTCCATTGCAGCATAAAGTCCCGGCACGACGCCATCTGCGACAAGGCGATTGACCAACGCATCAGATACGGCCTCGCGTGGAATGACCTCGTGGCCGGTGCCGGTCGCTAGTGCCGGTGGCGTTCATGCCGGCCGGTGACTGGCCAAGCAGGCGCGTGACCGGAATGAAGGGGCCCCGAGACGATCTGCATAAACGCCATGAGGATGTTAGTCAGGCCGGCAAGCGATGCACTCTTGCTCTTGTACTCCTCTTCTCTTCCTTGTCGAGAAGCGACGTTCCGTTGATGCCTTTCGACATGGTGGCGAGGCTGTAACGCTCAATGATTTTAGAGCGATAGGTCTCGTTGTTCTATCAAGCCATGAAGTCTGGAATGCGGATGATGTCGATCTTTGCTTGTAACACGAGAGAGGCGATGTTGCCTGCCGTGCTGTCGGCATTCTTGATCGCGTCGAGCGTGGTGGTCAGAACGCTCTCGCCCCATCCTTGATTGAGGGCCGTGTTTATATCTTCGTCGGGCGGCATCGCTCCGGACAGAAGCACCAGGCGTACGGGTGGATGACGATGTGCTCGCCGGTCACGCTGTCGAGGGTGCGGGACACCAAGGTCGTGAGGCCTGTCACGGGCGAAGGCGAAAATACTGCCCATGTGTTTCCTCAGCGGTTTTCAAACGTGAAGGTGGAGCCGACAATATTCACATTGTCAGCGGCGATCACCACTAACGCGCCCGCACTGGCGCTGAACTTCCTGCGCACGGCTCAGAATTACATGAGCCGGTGATCTAAAAGCGCGAATAATGCGATTGATAAAATCTGTGTTGTACGTCGACGGTGATGCAAGCATCTACATGACCCAGATCACGTCGTGTTAGTTGCCCCTTTAAGAAATACACGTCGATCCGAACTACGGCGCTGGGAAGCGATGGGCTGGGCATGATCTTCAATGTGAAAGAGTCTGTCGACCAGGTGACTAGGCGCTTGACCATATAACGTCTGCCACTGCCGGTCCTGTTGTGACTGGCAGGAGGCGAGGAGCGCAGCGGTGATATGGAGGACGGCGCGGGTCGTGATGATCTCCGGTAATGTCTCAACCGCTACCCTCATCAGAGAACACAGAGCGGGGCATGTGCGAACCGGGTGGCAAAGCCCGGCTCTTCTTTTCAGGCCTGCATGATTTAGAGAGGCGAAAAAGGGCAGGTTTCGTGCCTGCCCTTGCTGTTCTACTTTGTCCGGCAGCGGCCCGTCTTTGTCGTTTCCTTGTCGCCATCATCATATGCGATGCCGATCTTTTCACCTGCCAGTGAAGAGATCGTACCTGGATACCATTCACCGGCATTCTTGAAGTTGCATTCAACCTTCATTCCGATCATCCAGTCGTACGGACGAACCTTTTTGCTGCTAACAGTTTCGCGATCACCGTCGTCGTAACGGATTGTGACCTTACCGCCGCCGACCTTTTCGGCGATGCCCGGATACCAATATCCCGCACCTTGATAGTTCCCCAGGACCCAGTCGCCCGGCGTCTGAGCACGCGCGGACCCAGCACTGACAGCGAGCATGCCGGCGGCAATAGCAATCAAAGTATTCTTAATCAAAATTCCATCTCCCTTAGGCAGCCCACAATTGGACCGATGAGCAGAATTATGGTCAGAACATTGAACGGCAAATGAACGCGGCAAGCTTCTATGTATCCCCCCGCGTGCCATTTTTGGGGCATTCCATCAGATCTCGTTGCGGAGACACGATTTGAACCTGCGGCCTTTAGGTTATGAGGCTGGCGAGCTATCGGGCTGATCTTTTTCGACTTATTGTCCGTTCCCTTGACAGAACGAAAATTCGTGATCGCTAAACCAAGCAAGAACCGTTTACGAACGAACAATGCACGGTTGCCGAACTCGTCCTGAGAGTTAGTCCTTTTGGGCTACGCGCCACCCTGCTCATCGACCAAGACCACGGTGTAGTTCACCCACACGCTTCGAGATATATCGTCGATCGTCGCATATTCGGCCTCGTCGTCGTCAAGCAGCGACAGGAATGCGCTCTTCGTCTCCATGTCACCACGCGTGATGTATCCCCATTCACATTCCTCGCAGTGCCCGTAAATGTCTTCTGTCGCCAAGTTGCGAATGAGAAACAGGCGACCTGGCGACAAGACGGGCATTTTGCGGCGCGGTAGCGGTTGAGCATGCATTTTCACTAAGCCAATGTCGCTGAAATATCCACAGTGGGCATTGAGCCTGGCCGAGCCACACCGGCGATGGGTGGCGGCTTGTTGTTCAACGGAACTTTCGTCAATCCATAGGGTTCTCACCTGGAGGAGGCGCACGATGGATGACGACATTCTGAAAATGGGGCTGTTCAATCTGGTCCTTGGCGTATTGGCCCTTACGATCGGCTACCTTTACACATTGCCGCGAGACCACTTGCCGTCAGAAATGCCGGCGCCTCTCGCTTTAGCGATAGGTGAGCAATGACTGCGAGAAACGTGTTGTTCTTGATCCTCACAGGGTTCTTTGCTGCTTCATTCTGCTGATCTACAACGCCTACTACAAGCCCGTTTCGACGAGCGGCGTAGGCCTGCCAGCTGTCACCGATCAGAACTAAATTGCTAACCAACGAAGGAGAGAGATGTGAGATACTATATCGGCTTTGTGCTGCAGGTGACAGACCGCCCGCATCCAATTATCGAGACTGATGGCGCAGCGCCCGGCTTTTCCGCCGGCCAACTGGTTCGCGTGGAACAACTTGGACAAGGCTGGTTTCAGGTTCAACAGGTCTATACCGAGGTCCTACCTGAACAGATCAACACCACGGTTCTTCTTGGCACCCTCGCACCTGCCGGCGCTTTGTCTGCCGATGAGGTTGTTCCAATATTGGATGCGGATACTTGGAAATCCACGATCTAATTCAGGAAGACGCGCCTTGCATGGCCGCACAATTGCGGCGGACTTTCCTATTGATGACTGCGCCCGATCAATGGACAACGTCTTGAACCCTGCTTGAGACGGTGAGCTTCGACTAAGGCAGGCGATTGGTTGCGGGGGTAGGTGTATAGGAATCGTCTGAAATCAATTGCTTAGGCTGCGGCGCGACCAAAGACGGCCCTGTCGATTTTATTGATCGCGGCGGTTCTTACCTTTTTGCGGCAGGCCCACCGAAAATATCCTTGTCTTGAATTAAAGCGAATTGACGATGGGCTTTTTCGTGTCCGTGCCTTCGTAGCGGGAATTATTCACCTCGCGCCCTACCCTGAAAAACTCAAGATCGCTATCGATCTGGTTTTCCATCAGTACTGCTTTGGCGGCATTGCCTTGTACTCGCAGATCAAGCCATTCCTCGTAAGCGTTCGGAGCAAGGATCACCGGCATCCGAGAATGGATGTGCGAAATGTGATCGACGGCCGGCGCGGTGATTATGGTGCAACTGGTGACGCCAAGCGTGTCATTGTGCGCCCATAGTCCGGCAAACGAGAACGGCTTTCCTTCCGACAACTGCAGCATCCACGGGTCTTTCTTCCCGTCCTCCGCGCTCGTCGTCCATTCGAAATATCCATCGGCCGGGATCAAGCAGCGTTTTGACTTGAACGGCTCACGATAGGCGCTGGACGTGTCGATTGTTTCGATGCGGGCGTTGAACATGGTAGCCTTGGGTAATTCCTTGGCAAAGAACGGCACAAGCCACCACCGACCGGTATCAAGCACGAGCTCGCCGCCTTTATCTTTGTGGGCGAATGGAATGATCGATGTCGGCGCGACATTGTAGCCGGGCCGCATGTTCGAGGGCGGCGCGGCCTTCTCATGGATAGTGTAGAGGGCATGCAACTCTGCCCATGTCATGAGATCGGTAAAGCGTCCGCACATGCCCTCTCTCTCTCTCTCTCTCTTGCCCAACCAAGTCTGGGGACATCCTCTCGCAAACGGGCACCAGTTTCAATGCGGAATTGGAAGCGGCCTTGACTCACCCTCGAACGAGAACGTACTACGAACACCTCACGGCGAGGCGGCCAACCAATGATGGTATCGGGACTTGAAACGGGAGAGATCCGGTGAAGCATAGACGTGGGATAGACCTGACCCGCATCAATGAAGCGACCGTTACAAACAGTGCGGGGGTCAATGTTAGCCCCGATCCGATACCGCGATACAAGTGGCGAGTGACTTGGCCCAATCCGGAAGATGCCGATAGCCATAAGACGGATTTTCAAGGTTGGGATGGTGACGTCGCAGTCGGAAGGATCCGCTATGAACCCCACGGACCGAAGAGAGGCTTTTGGTTGTGGACCGGCCACGGACCGCGAAAGGGAATTAAAAGCCGCTTAGCGCCTCATCAGGGTTACGAGCCTTCAGCGCGAAAGGCTGCGGCAAAAGCGGAAGACTTTTACGAGCGACTGATGACCCACAACGGGTTGAAGACGGGGCAAGCATGACCGACGACAAAGCGAACGTCCACCCCGAACGCACCAGTACATTTCGAACACTGGTGCGGTCACGACACTTGTACGAAATGGGGATCGTTCGGGAAGGAGCCGAGCCGCGGCGAAACCGAATGGCGCTGTACGCAGCACCTTTGCGATGATTACGGGGATGGTCGGTTAACGGCGCGACACTAGCTTGCCGTGCCATCTGTCTTCGTCTTCGGCAATTTCCAACGAAGGTGATCAAGCCGAGTGTCAGCATAGTGCCTCGCCTCGGCTTCCGTTGGGAACGACTTGTGCTCCGTCTGGTCACCGATAAAAATGATGACCTCCCAAACACCGTTGATGAAGCTGATGTCACTTCTCACTTGGGACTTTTTTGCCGCATGCATCGGATGATCCTCCTTTGCTTTTTCGCAACGTCCAAACTCTCAACCCTGATTTTGGTTCCCAGTTGCGGCAAAGAGGCGGCTCGTCATGACATCTACGAAATTGACTTAAATCTAAAGCCCGTAAACTCAACGATTGTTCCCGTGTCCGACCACAGATCGTACCGCCATGATGCAGGAGCATGGATACATGGTCGCTGATGTGGACCCACGGATGTACGGGCACTTGCTGTGCGGCACTTGGAGAACCCCGAAAATAGCACGGTCATTTTTTGGCAATTGACTCGGTTCTCGCCATCGGCAAATCATCCCGGATGTCCGGCACAACTGATTTCATCTCTGAACTGGTCCGCGCCGCCAACAAGGTTGGCAAGCTCACGCCAGCCGAGCGCATGAAGCTGATGGTGCGCGGCGCGAGGACTATTCGCGAAATGCGGCTCATGACAGGCATTAGGTCCGACACTAGGCGGGACGCGCTCAATGATGTGGAGATCGCGGCGCTGAAATCTCAAAAAGGGTCTCATGAGGACGCCCAAAACGTTCTTCTGGAGATGGCCGACATGATCCGGACGCTGAAGATCGTTCTGGACGCCAAAAATGAAGAACTGTGGGGCGGGTAAGAACAGAGGGTTGTGAAATTTAGTCCCCGGATTAAATTGACCTCGCTTCATCCGGCGGGGTCTTTTGTGCGGGTCTGTATCGAGCGGAACGATCAAGCCACGTCCTTGGACAAGCACGGTCACCAGTTAACGCGGGCCTAACCTGGTGGCGATGACCTTCGATGACACGGCGGCGGCGCCAGATCTTATGGGATTGCAATTCAGTTCATTGATTTAATTCATTCGGCCGGCCTTTAGGGCCGGCAAAATCTACATTTTTATATAAAAAGTTTATTGCCGGAGATCCCAGTTGGATTTTTTATTTCCCCTTGTCTCAACACGTCTGCTTTGCCAGAGGACGCCCTTATGGACGCAAGAACAGCCAAATCGGTCCTTATTCTTGAAGACGAGCCGCTCATCGCTTTGGAGCACGACGAAATAGTCGAGCGGGCTGGTTTTACACAAGTCACGATATTTTCCACATGGACTGCGGCGAACGAATGGCTCCAGTTCAATACCCCTACGGTCGCGTTGTTGGATGTCCGACTGCGGGATGGACCCTGTGCCGCCGTTGCAACGCTCTTGAGGAACAAAGGCATCCCATTTGTCGTTTGTTCGGGCTCAAGCCAAGAGGACGCCGATCCAGCGTTTCGCAGCGGCGTTTGGGTTTCGAAGCCCTGTATTCCGGACGATTTAATCGCAACGCTCACACAGGCCAAATCAAAGGTGGCCGACCAAGCATAGGAGGGTTAAATGGAGGACCGCAAAACGAGACGCCCGCGGGGAACCTCGGCTTTGGGAAACTTCGACCAATCTAAAGCAATCGCGGAGGAAACGATCAGTGACCGTCGAGAGGCGGATGCCCGAAAAACTGCGCGCCTTCGAGAGTTGCGGCTGGCCCGCAAGCCAGGCTCGGAGGACGTCGTAATCCCCAAATATCCACCAGAATAAGCCACGCGGCCAGGTCTTATCAATCATGGATAGGGTCAATCCACCCCTGAGGTGAAGAAATTTATTGCCGGCAACCGCGAGGATGTTTCATCACCGTCCTCTTGGCTGCGTGATCCCTAATGATTACAACTCTGGTACGCTGCAATGCCGTCTCGGGAGGGCCTCCCCCTTCTCTTCTTCCGGCCGCCAATCCGACAGATGGTCACCGGACGTCACTTGCGTCGCTGATTTCGCGCCGGCCATAGGTCACACGATAGGCGCCGGTCTCAACAGGAAACATGGCGTAGGCGATCCCCTTGATGATCTCGGTCTCGTGGTCCACCGGCAACCCGTCGCGGCTGATCGCCAATACCTCTCGTCCGCCCGTTTGTGCAAGGATCATGCCTCGGAGCATTGTTCCGGTTCGTCTGTCAGCGTATGCGTCGAAGCTCAGGGAACCACCGCTCCAGGCGATATGCGCAAAATGGGAATCGTTGCGGCCGTCGGTCCAGTCAAGCAATTGTTTCACAGAGACCAATGGGACGCCGCGAGCCTTTGCGGCCGCGGTCAACTGCTTGTCGAAATCGTCGCTAAAATCGTAGTGCGTCCCGAACGCCCCGTAATAGCCTTGAGGGCCGAGCGCCTGGTCAAGTTGCGTCTCTATGGCTGTCGGAAAGCGCATTCCGCTCTCGTTTACGAAATGCGTCGCTGCCTGGTAGACGTCGATCATGCGGCCATCGAGATCGGCAAACCGCATTGGCAGGCCAGAGCCGGTCATGAAGCCGGGACGGTCCTTGATCCATGAACCGGGCCAATAATAGTAACTGAGGTCCATGCGCACCCCGAAACGCGCCTCCGTTTTTGGCGTGGACGCCCAGTCACTCCACGCGACACAGTGGGTGCGGCTACCCGTCTGGGGCGGCAAGTCAGGATATTTAACGCGAAATTCGTTCAGTTCGCGACGGAATATTGTCGCAAAGTCCGTCGGCCGAAGGTTGTCGCAGCCCTTGTTGACGTGGTCGCCAATGTCGAAACCTTCCGCAACGTAGGCGCTGGCCTCGTTGGATGACAACCCGCCACTGGTGTAGATCCATGCGGTGGCGCGATAACATTCCCACTCAGCGACCGAGCATTCTTCAGGCTCGCTGGCCTTGAGCCGATCGAATGAGTCCTCTGTTCCGCTTACGGTACTGTGATCGTCGCCGGCCATTACGAGGACCGCCTTGTGTCCCTTGGGAAAGTACCACAGTCGCGGAAGCGGTGCCTTGTCTTCGAGCATGAAATTCATCACGTTGACGAGCAGGCGCTGCTGTTCGTCTGCCCCCGGGATGGCGATCCGGTCGAAATCATTCCAGTCGGGTTGCTCGTCGCCTTTCTTGGCACCAAAGAACAGGTCATTGGCACGGACGACAGAATTCCCGTCACGCTCGTCACCAGCCCAGGAAGGATTGCCCTGACGCGTGTAGATGATCGACCGGGCAAGGTCGTAGGTGAATGCCGCGGCCTGGCCTCCGGCTCTACCAACTCTCCGCACTGTGATGGCAGGGTTCGGCGTCGCGTTAGACGAGCTGCTATAGAGCCGGGCAATTTCGGTCGCGCCTACTGTCAGCGCATAAAGATCAGCCGCGCCATGGTACTGGATCGTCTCGCCGGCAACGCCATATCCGGGAGCCGTCGCCGTGTCGATCAGCAGATAACCTTCGTTCAAGGATGCATCTTGGTCCTCCAACCCCAGTAGGCCCGCGAGTTTCTTGTCTGGACGCATAGTGATCAGATCGCCGCCTGTGTCGACCCACTGCGAAAACATCGCCGCTTGCGCCTTGGTCAATGGCATTTCGCCGAGCAGGACCAGGTCGAACCGGCCGAGCCGTTCGGCGGTGACCTGCGAAAGATCCAGGCTCTCGAACGAACCGATACCTTCGGCCCGCAGTATCTCGCTGTAATATGTGCTGAAGGGTAATGTGGCTGAGTGAACGACCAAGATTGGTCCTCCGAAACCGTGCTCAAGATCGCGCCGCGTCGTGAACGACCAACTTTGGTCAGTCACGAGAGTGTTGCCGGCCTCGTCCCCAATGCCTGCAGCAACAATGGTCGCTGTATACTTCGTGCCGCTCTTTAACGGCCTCGCTGGCGCAAGCACCGCGGAGCGGGTCCACGTGTCGTACGACACGCTCGCCTCGACGGGTTCACCCGACGCCGAGAGCCGGAGCGAGTTGACCCCGATAGTGGCGGGATCGACATCTCCGGTGAAAGTCACCGTGATCGCGGCAGCAAGATCGATATTGTCTGCCCCGGCCGGAGGAGCAAGCTCAGACACGGCTGGAGGTTGATCGACCCATGAGGGGAGCGCAGCCATTCCCGTCGCCGCCATTATGACGATGGCGAGAAGTATCAAATGGACTTGCACTCTTGACATTTTAGACGCGCCTCGCCGCAAGGTCCACTCACCAGCCCCGGGTGGACGCCCTTCGCCTAAAAAGTTATACAACCCCCTGTGTTGGTAAAGGCCGCATAATGGATAGTGGATAGCCGAAGGACTTAGTGCTTTACCACTATCTCTCGGCCCGCCTGCGCTTAGGCAGCACGTCGCGTTTTGCCAAAGATGTCCACTGATTTTCCTCGATCTCAAGTGGAGGTCGTCCGTTTAACCATATGCGATCCCTTGACCAATCCCCTCGCCACGTTGTCACCCTCCGCTCATGAATGCGGCGTAGTGACGGCTTCTTGATGCGCAGACGACACCGCTCAGCAACTCATGAACAACAACGAGCTGTTTCCTTTATATTTTCTCGATAAATCAGTTACTTAGTAATCCGTTTCGACGTAACACGCGGAGCTCTAAAGAGCGATTGAATCTGTCAACCGGGAGATTTGAGCTAACATCCTCTGTCGCGGAACGTTTGCCAGGTCCACGCATCCAATCCCTGATAGGAGAAAATGTCCGCCGCCACTGGCTCCAGCTAGGTGGTTCACCCGACGGCACGATGAGCGTAGCCGTTAGCCACTTTCATCCCCGGCGGGAACCGTATCGTCTCCCTGCGCTGATTGTAGATGTCGAGATCGGCCGCATGATATTGGGATCGCGAGCACGGCAACCGCCAACTCCCGCTCAAGCAGATCCGCCGCCTAGTTGCGCCCCCTTCGAGCCGACCAAATCAGCTTCTCATCGAGAATGGGTCTGCGCACGCGATTACCATTCGAAAGAGAAGGCTGCAGAACATCAGTATTGTTTCAGGGCGGGGTCATCGAGTGCCGGATTATAGAAGAGCGAAATCGCCAGGCTTCGCGCTATGCGGTCAGCGGTTGCAGTGAACCAGGCTCTGGCTTCCTCTGTCGGGACGATTTCCTCAACCGTTGCAGCAAACAACTCCAGCCATTGCGGAAAAAGCTCTGGCGTCATGTTTGCAACGCCAAGATGGGCCTGAACAGGCTTTCCGCCATAGGCGCCACTACGGAATGCAAGGGCGGACCAGAAGCTTTTCATTTTCTCCATGTGGTCAGGCCAACGCCCCGCCAGCTTCGCATCAAACACTGGCCCGAGCTGCGCATGTAAAAGCACACGGGCATAAAAAGCCTCAACCAACACGCTGATTAAAACGTCATCGATGCCGATCGATTTCATCTCGGCTTGCGCGCGTTTGCGGATTGCATCGCTTTGAGCAGCGCGCCCGTGCAGTTTGTCGTCCATTTAGCACCCAGCATTTTCCGCGTCGGCGACGCAATATAGTCATTTCAGTTGTCGTCGCAGACAGTCACTGCCAAGTGGAGCCCGCGTCGGCCACTCTTCCATGCAGGCACCGCTAGAACCGGCTTCCACCTCAAGACCCCATGAATTGTAAAGAAGTTCCCTCGAGTCAAACGCAGGAAGTTGCTCGCCTTGAAGAGATCTGAACGTCGACAAGGTCCTGATATGAGGAATGCCAAACGCATGTACCATTGAGACCAGAGCTCATGTTCAACAGCACTCATTGGAGAGCCAGCCACTTCATTTGCCTCTGCCCGCTGCAATAGCCGCCCATCACACATGCGTCGCCCCTCGCAGGCTCTGTTCCATAGATAATTCGCTGGATCGAAATTGAACCATAAGCAGCGTCGAACGTGTTTATTGACTGACGTCGCCCCGGACATATTTACATTTCAAAGGTGTCAACGTCTTCTGTCTGTATCCTCTACGGCTCCAGCCCCGCGCAACGCGCCGTATTGCGTATATGCGTTTCCATCTCAAAACGCGCGGCGGCGGGATCATTTGTGCGCAGGGCCGCGATAATGCGACGGTGCTCTGCGATGGACGCGCTCATGCGGGCGGGGTCGGTGATGGGGATAGGCTGCCGCTGGGTTTCCGTCAGCTGTTCGCGCACAGTTTGGTAGAGCGCACGCAGCATCGTATTGCTGCACGCCGATGCAATGATCGCGTGGAACTCCAGGTCAGCTTCGACATTGGCCAGTAGATCACCTTTCGCCCAGCACTCTTCCATCTGCCGGGTCGCATCCTCCATCTGCTCCATCTGGCTGGCCATGAGCCTGCCGGCTGAAAGACCGGCGATCTGACCCTCCAGCATGATCCGGGTCTGGAACACGTCGAACACCGAATAGCTGCCGGAATAGCGCCAGGGTGCCATATGGTTGGATGCCGAGGACGGACCGCCTGAAACGAATGTCCCACGGCCCGCCTCCGTTTTCAGCAAGCCAAGTGTCTCAAGGGTCAGCAAGGCCTCGCGCAGCGATGCCCGGCTGATACCGAATTTCTGCGAGAACTCCCGTTGCGACGGGATCTTTTCGCCAATCTTCAAGCTGCCGTTCTGGATCATGCTCTGAATTTCGCGCGCGACCGACTGGGGGACCAAGGTTTTGTTCAGCATTCTCGTTTGATCCATCCGTCCAAGGGCGCTGTGTGCCTTACACAGCCGCCTATTATCTACGCCAGTCTATTTTACTGGCACCGTGTCTTGCAATTGCCAAACAGGCATGCTTCCTTGGTCAAACCGGTCTGACCAGTTAGACCAGTCAATCCAGCGTAAACGTGTTAAGGCCAAAAAATCAAGGGGAACCTCATGAAAACGCTCACCCTCATCAAGTCCACCATTCTGTCTGCCCTGTTTGCCACAGCAGGATTTGCGTCCTCTGCTGTTGCAGCAGATCTGACAGTCGGCGCAAACATCGGCAACGTGCCTTGGGAATTTCAGGATGCATCCGGCAAGACCGTCGGCTTCGAAATCGATCTCGTAACCGAAATCGGCAAACGGCTCGGTAAGTCGGTCGAATTTGTCAATATTCCCTTCAGCGGGCTGTTTTCCGCCGTGCAGTCCGGCCGCATCAATATGGCCGTCTCGTCCATCACGATAACTGAAAAGAGGTTGGAGTCCGTCACCTTCGCGCAGCCATACTACGACAGTGACCAGTCGTTGACGGTATTGGCCTCCAGCGGCATTTCCGGAGTTTCGGCCATGGAAGGCAAAGTCGTCGGGGTCGATACAGGCTCGACCGGTGATATGTGGGCGACAACCAACACTGCAAAGTACAAGCTTGGCGAGATCCGCAAGTTCGAGGGCCTGTCACCGGCCATGCTTGACCTGGCTGCTGGCCGCATCGACGGCTATATCAGCGATATTCCGGCACTTCAGTACTACGTGAAAGACAAACCCGAACTGAAGGTGGTCGAGCGGATCACGACGGGCGAGAAATATTCCGTCATGTTCAACAAGGGCGATCCTTTGGCCGCCGAGGTCAATGAGGTTATTTCGACGCTGAAGAAGGAAGGATTCGTCGCCAAGCTGCACGAGACTTGGTTCGGTGCCAAGGCCGAAGACACGACATCGACCGTTACGGTCATGGACATGCCGTCTGCCAAGTAAACCGTGACCCCATGTGATGACGGCGCTAGCGCGCCGCCATCACATTCAAAGCCGGTGACCTCATGAATCTGCTCAATACCTTCTTTAATATCCCGATCCTGATCGAAACCTTTCCGCTGCTTTTATCGGGGCTTCTGGTGACGCTGGAAATTGGCGTCACAAGCATCGCCGCCGGGCTTGCCGGTGGCCTGTTTCTAGCGCTCGTCAGGCTTTACGGAGCCGGTCCGATTCCGTTCTTCGCCAAAATCTATATCGATATTTTCCGCTCGATCCCTCTCCTGGTGTTGCTGATCGTCGTCTATTACGCCCTGCCCTTCGTCGGCATCCGGTTCTCGCCTTTCGTTTCGGCCGTCGTGGCTTTGACCCTGGTGTCATCGGCCTATACGGCGGAGATTTTCCGTGCCGGCATCGAAGCCATTCCGCATGGCCAGTTTGAGGCATCGCAGGCGCTGGGGCTTTCCGGCCGCCACATGATGATCGACGTGATCCTTCCGCAAGCCATCAAGATCGTCATCCCGCCGCTGACCAACAATTGCATCAACGTGCTGAAGGACACCGCCCTCGCCTCTGTCGTCGCCATGCCCGACCTGTTGAAACAGGCCACCCAGGCGCAGGCCCTGTCGGCCAATCCGACGCCGCTGATCGGCGCGGCACTCATCTATGTCGCCCTGCTCTGGCCTCTGGTCACCATAGTCGCGCGCCTTGAGAAACGCTTCGGCGGGGAGAAGCGCCCATGAGCCCGCTCATTCAGATCACGAATTTGAAAAAGGCATACGGCATCTTCACCGTTCTGCATGGCATCGATCTCGACATTGCGGAGGGGGAAGTCGTCTGCGTCATCGGGCCATCCGGTTCCGGCAAGTCCACCCTCATCCGCTGCATCAACCGGCTTGAGGCTTTTTCCAGCGATAGCAGCATTGTCGTCGATGGCGTCACCGTGGGGCCGGGCAAGGCGCTGGCAAAGGTGCGGGCCGAAGTGGGCATGGTGTTTCAATCCTTCAATCTCTTCCCCCACCTGACGGTTTTGAAAAACGTCATGCTCGCCCCCATGCGCGTGAGGGGCAATAAGCCTGAAGACGCCGAGCGCAAGGCACGCGAGCTTCTTTCCCGTGTCGGTATTGCAGAACAGGCGGAGAAATATCCTGGAAAGCTATCGGGCGGACAGCAGCAACGCGTTGCGATTGCCCGCGCCCTGGCGATGGAGCCAAAGGTCATGCTGTTCGACGAGCCGACATCGTCGCTCGACCCGGAAATGGTCGGTGAGGTGCTGGATGTGATGAAGAGGCTTGCCGGTACCGGCGTGACGATGATCGTCGTCACGCACGAGATGGGCTTTGCCCGGCAGGTGGCCGACCGCGTCATCTTCATGGACGGCGGCCGCATCATCGAACAGGGCACGCCGGGCGAAATCTTCGACAACCCCAAGGAAGAACGCACGCGCGGGTTCCTGCGCGCCGTTCTCAACCACTGAGAAAAACAAAAGACGGTCTGGAGGACCAAATGCCGAACCAAGACAACCCGACGCAGGATAGACTGGATATCGATTTTGTCCGTAGCCAGTTTCCTGGTCTTTCCCATGGCTGGACCTTTTTCGACAATGCCGGCGGATCGCAGATCCTCAAGCGCGCCGTAGAGCGGATCAACACCTTCCTTTACGACAAGAACGTCCAGATCGGCGGCAGCTACGAAGTCTCGCAGAACGCCGCAAGGGCTCTCTATGAAGCCCGCACCGCCGCGATGCATCTCGTCAATGCCCGTCGGCCGGAGGAAATTGTCTTCGGCAATTCGACCACCGCGCTCCTGCAGAACCTGGCCCGCGCCATGACCAGCCAATTGACCCCGGGCGACGAGATCGTCGTCACCATTGCCGACCATGAATCCAATATCGGGCCCTGGGATCGGCTACGCGATGCCGGCATGGTCATCAAGTTCTGGCCGCTGAACAAGGACACTTTCGCGCTCGATCTTGACGATCTCGAACCGCTGATGTCAGGGCGCACGAGGCTTGTCTGCATCACCCATGTGTCGAACATCCTCGGCTCGATCAATCCGGTGCGGGAGATAGCCGATTTCGTGCACTCCAAGGGTGCGCGCATCTGCGTCGACGCCGTTGCCTACGCGCCGCACCGCGCGGTTGATGTCCAGGACTGGAATGTCGATTATTACGTCTTCAGCCTCTACAAGACCTTTGGTCCGCATTACGCACTGATGTATGGCAAGTACGAGCACCTGCTCGAACTCGACACGCTCTACCATTACTTCTACGGCAAGGACAAAGTGCCAGGCAAACTGGAGCCGGGTAATCCGAACTACGAACTCGCCTATTCCACCTGCGGTATCGTCGACTATCTCAGCGAACTCGGGGAAAAGGCCGGGGAAAGGGGCTCCACCCGTCAAAAGATCGTCGCGGCCTATGGCGCCATCACGTTACAGGAAAATGCTCTCGTTGATCGGCTTCTCGCCTATCTTCGTGGCCGCAACGACTGCCGGATTATCGGCCAGAGTACCAACCGCGACGGTAAACGCATCCCGACCATCAGCTTCGTCTTTGACGGCCGTGACTCGGCTGAAATCTGCAGGGCGATGGACGCCCATCACATCGCGATCCGCTTTGGCGACTTCCATTCGCGCCGGCTCGCGGAATATCTCGGCCTCACCGAAAACAATGGCATGGTCCGTGTCTCGATGGTCCACTACAACACGATAGAGGAAATCGACAGGATGACTTCGGCGTTGGATCAGATCCTCGCATCCGCCGGCAGTATCATTACCACGGCCACTTGAACCCGGAGGATCCCGCATGAAGTTCGACACGATTATCCGCAACGGAACGGTCGTTACAGCCAGCGATACCTTCCGGTGTGATGTCGGCATCCAGGATGGCCGCATAACAGCGCTTGCCGGCAACCTTGATGACGCGGCGGAGATCATCGATGCCAGCGGCCTCTACGTCATGCCCGGCGGTATCGATAGCCACGTGCACCTTGCGCAGCCGTCTGGCGACGGCATCGTCATGGCCGATGACTTCGCCAGCGGTACACTGTCGGCAGCATTTGGCGGCAACACCACGGTGATGGCGTTCTGCATGCAGGAAAAGGGTACGACACTGAGGGAATCGCTTAAGGTCTATCACGCGAAGGCTGAGGGTGAATGCTATGTTGACGTGAGCTTCCACCTCGTTGTCACCGATCCGACCGGGTATGTGCTGGGGCAGGAACTGCCAGCCCTGGTCGAGGACGGCTATACCTCGATCAAGGTGTTTATGACCTATGACAATCTGCGCCTTCGCGATGACGAGATTCTGGCGACGCTTGACAGTGCGCGCTTGTCCGGTGCGCTGGTGATGGTCCATTGCGAAAATGAGGATGCCATCCGTTTCCTGATTGGCCGCCATGAGAGGAACGGTGAACTGGCACCGAAATATCACGCCACCAGCCGCCCCGTCGCTGCCGAACGCGAAGCGACCCACCGGGCATTATCGCTGGCCGAAATCGTCGATACGCCGATTGTCATCGTCCATGTCTCCAACCGCGAGGCCATGGAAGAAATCCAGCGCGCACGCGCACGCGGAAGCAAGGTTGCCGGGGAAACCTGCCCGCAGTATCTGATGTTAACGGCGGACGACCTCGACGCCACGGAGCTGGAGGGCGCAAAATTTGTCTGCTCGCCGCCGCCACGCGACAAGGAGAGCCAGACCGCTTGCTGGGAAGGCCTGCAAAATGGCACGTTCGACCTGTTTTCCTCAGACCACTGCCCGTTCCGCTACGAGGATGATCAGGGCAAGCTGAATGAAAAAGGGAAACGGAATTTTCGCTGGATCCCGAATGGCATCCCGGGTGTAGAGACGCGGCTGCCGATCCTGTTTTCCGAAGGCGTCGGCAAGGGCCGGATCGACCTCAACCGGTTTGTTGCCCTGTCCTCCACCAACCATGCCAAACTCTATGGCCTTTATCCCCAGAAAGGGACGATCGCGATCGGCTCGGATGCGGATATAGCTCTGTGGGACCCGAACAAGCCGGTGACGATTAGCAACGGCATTCTGCACCATGGCGCTGACTATACACCCTACGAGGGGCTCGATGTGACGGGCTGGCCGGTGCGTGTACTCGTGCGTGGAAAAACGGTTACTGACGGAGCAACGCTGGTTGGCGTAAAGGGATCGGGCAACTATCTCGAAAGGATCAGGTCCTCGCTCATCCAGAGTAGGACGTGCAGTTAGCCGCGATATTATTGCAATTGGCCCGCCACGTCTGCGCAAGATAAGCATGACGCTTTGCACCGACGGCTGAGAAGAAAAAGGGCAATGGCGAAACCTGGACCCGAAGTGCTCAGGGACGACCTGTGCTGGCTCTGAACAAAGCGTGCCTCAGATCCGCAGGTCGCTTATATCACTCGAGATCAGCGCTTTCAACACGCCCTGCCGCGTATGCTCGCTGTGCTCGACCATCGCCGCCCGCGCTTTTTCGCTATCCCTGCACCGCAATACGTTGACGATGTGCCGATGGTCATCGTTGGTCTCCGGGTTCACGTCCCGGCTGCGGGCACCGAGATAGAAAAGCCGAGCGCATTCATCCAGATGCGTCGCGACCATGGCGGAAAGGCGCGGGTTGCCCGAGCCGTGAGCAATCGCCATGTGAAAATCCCGGTTTGCTTTGACGAAGGAGTGAATAGTCATCCCCTCCGTTGGCTCATAATGCGCGTTTGCCAGGACATCGAGATGATCAAGGTCTTCGGCGCTGAGATTGACGGCGGCCATGGCAGCTGCCGTACCCTCCGTCATCGCCCGGATTGCGAAGAGATCATTGATATCCTTCACTGTCACGGGCGTTACGCGGTAACCACGCCGCGGAAAAGCCTCGATCAGACCTTCGGCCACCATCCGGCCAAGCGCCTCGCGCACGGGCGTCTTGCTCATGGCAAGCTGCTCGGCCAACTCTAGTTCGGAAAACTCCGCCCCCGGCCGGAGGAGACCGAGGAGGATCTGTTCGCGAACTGACACATATGCCATTTCGGTCAACGATTGCTTCCGGGGTTTCCCAGCCACACCCTCACCATTTGCCACTGTCATGCCCAATGGTCTCTCCTGTTCGAAGTCGTGCACTTGCGCCGTCGCGCTTGATTCCGTTGTGGTCGATGTTTGCACAACATGCAATCACATCACCCTTTGACATGAAATATTTCGTAGTATATTACGTGGTATATCAGGTGGAAACCGGAACGTTTCCCGGTTCGTGGAGGCCGCGTGGGCAATATTCTTGTCATCAATCCGAACAGCTCAAAGGCGGTCACGCGATCGATGGAGACCTGTCTCGGCCCGTTCGTCGGCCGCCGCCATGCCATTCGGTGCATCGAACTTGCCAAATCACCGCCAGGCATAGAGACAGACAGACATGTCGAAGAAGTGATCCCGCATCTGATCCAAGCTGTGCGCGGTGCAAGCGCCGATGCCATTGTGGTCAGCTGTTTTTCGGACCCCGGCATCGATGCCGTGCGCAATGCTGCATGTGTTCCTGTGACCGGAATTGCGGAAGCTGCATATCTCGCCGCACTTGGCCTTGGCGAGCGTTTCGGTATCGTATCACTCGGCCCTTCATCGATCGCCCGCCACCGCCGCTATCTCGAAAAGCTAAACCTGCAGGTGCGCCTTGCCGGCGACCGCTCCATTGACATGACGATCCCTGAGTTGGTCGCAACGGATGTTGTCGATCGCGTGTCCGCCATAGCAGCGCTGTTGCGCGACGAGGATGGCGCCGACGTCATCATCCTGGGCTGCGCGGGTCTCGGTACCTACCGCGAGTTATTGCAGGACCGGCTCCGCCTGCCCGTCGTCGATCCGGTTCAGGCCGGTGTCGCGCTTGCCTGCACGCATGCTGACCTGGGCTACCTGGGGAGAGGCCGATGACTGACCTGATCATTCGCGGCCGGATTGTCACGCCGCGCGGTATGCTTGATGACGGATGGGTTGCCGTCACGCGTGGGAAAATCCAAGCCGTAGGGGATGGGCCAGCGCCGGAAGCAGCCGCATTCCATGACGCCGGCGATCGATACGTGATACCCGGTGTTGTCGATGGTCAGACACATGCCGGCAGCTATCTTGGCCTGGCGGGACTGGAGCCGACCACCCGCTCTGCGATCGCAGGCGGCGTCACGACGATTGTCGATATGCCATATGATAACCCTTCGCCCTTAAGTACGCCGGACCATCTGACGGGCAAGATCGACGCGATCGGCCGTTATGCACATGCCGATGTCGCTCTCTATGCAACTGTGATGCCCGGCCAACCACTCGATCATATAAAAGCGCTTGAGCATGGTGGTGTCGTTGCATTCAAGATTTCGGCTTTCGAAAGCAGTCCAACGCGCTTCCCGCGGGTCGATGCCGCACTGACGCTCGATTTGCTCGAAGCCCTCGCAGCCACCGAACTGCCGGTCGGGTTACACAATGAAGACCAGGAGATTGTCAGGTCGCGCATCGAACGTGCACGCACCGCCGGTCTAGGCGGTATTGCCGTTCATTCGCAAAGCCGGCCCCCGGCTGCAGAGCTTGCATCAACGGCGCATTTCCTCGAACTTGCCGCCGCAGCGGGGGCCCATGCCCATATTGTTCACATCAGCCATCCGCGCGGCTTCCAAATCGTTGATCACTACCGTCAAGATGGACACCGTGCCACCGGTGAGACCTGTGTGCACTACTTCTGCTTCGACCCGGAACACGATGGTGCGGAACTCGGCGCCCGCATGAAAGTAAACCCGCCGATCCGGCCGGGCATGATTGAGGCGCTGTGGGATGAGATAACGGCGGATCGCGTAGCCTTCGTGAGCTCGGATCATTCCAGCTGGCCGATCGACAACAAGTTCACCGATAGCATCTTCGATGCCGGCGCGGGCGTGCCAGGTATGGAGACCCTTTTGCCTGCCTTCTACACGGCGGCACGAGCCAGGTGCGTGGATGCGATCCGGCTAACGGTCGACCAACTCTGCACACGCCCCGCCCGATTCTTCGGCCTTTCACAGCGAAAGGGCGCGATCGTTGCAGGCGCCGATGCGGACCTCACAATCTTTGAAGAAGCCGATGTTGTCTGGGATTCAGCGAAGGCCGAGGACGGACTGCGCTGGAGCCCATATGACGGCCGCCGCTTCGCCGGACGCGTCACCGCCACATTCCTTGCCGGACGCCTTGCCTACGACGGCCAGCGCGTCCTCAATCGACCGGGCGACGGGCGTTTTGTCCCGCGCGGTTCAACCAGTTGGTTCAGCGGAGAAACGAACAAATGAGCCTCGCCAACACCGCTCGCCCGAACGACGGACATGTGGAGAAGGCTATCACCTTCTTCTACTACAAGGACCTGCCAAGGGCCTTTGCCTTTTACACCCAAATCTTGGGCTTCCCGCTTGAGATTGACCAAGGCTGGTCAAAAATACTCCGTATCGCACAAAGTGCCTATGTCGGGCTGGTAGACGAAACGCGCGGCATGCACCAGACACACCCCATCAAGCCGGTGCAATTATGCATCCGCGTGCCAGACGTCGATGCATGGCATGCCTATCTCGCCGCCCACCAGGCGCCGAGCCTGACGCAGCCGCGTGACAGCGCAGGTCTTGGCATTCGCGCTTTCGTTTTCGAAGACCCGGAAGGTTACCAGGTCGAGGTTCAGTCCGTGCTTCGCTGATAGCCTCGCATGCTTCTCATCACCAACAAAAAAAGGGGAATACGATGATGAATCTACGCTTGATTGCAACAAAAGGAATCCTGTTCGCAGGTGCTCTTCTTCTAGCCTCAACTGCCTTGAGCAACCAACTGTACGCCAAATCGCTGACCGTCGGCCTCACGTCCGATGCTGTCAACCTCGACCCCCAGGCGGGCGAGGAGCTATCGAGCAACATCCTGTTTTATCATATCTACGACCCCCTGGTGCGCCGAAACGCCGACCTCACCTTCGGTCCGGGCCTTGCGGAAAGCTGGAAGCTCACCGACGACACCACTTGGCTCTTCAGCTTGCGCAAGGGCGTCAAATTCCATAACGGCGAGGAACTCAAGGCATCCGACGTGGTGTTCACCCTCGATCGTCTAAAGAAGTCGCTGATGGCCAATCTGGGGGCCAACATCGCCTCGTTCAAGGCGATCGACGACCACACAGTCGAGATCAAGACACCGCGTCCCTATGCGGTGCTGCCGAACGACCTCGCTGCGGTTCTCATCCTCAACGCAAAATACGTCAAGGAAGCCGGCGACGAACAGGCGGACTTGAAGCCGATCGGCACAGGTCCCTACAAGCTCGTCGAATGGGTCAAGGAAGATCACATCACGCTGGAGGCGAACAAGGACTACTATGCAGGTCCGGCAAAGCTCGACACGGTGGTCTTTCGTCCGATCACCAATGGCGCAACGCGAACGGCTGCACTCTTGACCGGCGAAGTCGATGTGATCCAGGACCTCAACGTGCGCGACGTCGAGCGTGTCAAGAGCGATGATCGCTATAAGGTGTTGATGCGGCCAAGCCTGCTCAATGTTGTTCTCTCGATCGACCAGCGCGACAAGAGCCCGACCATCGATCTCGACAAGAACCCGATGACCGATCGCCGCGTGCGTGAAGCGATGGTGCGCGCCATTGATGTCAGCGCCATTAACAAGGTGATTATGAACGGTCTGTCCACGCCGTCCGAACAGTATGTGCCGGCCTCCCACACCGGTTATTTGGACGGAGCAAGCTTCCGTGACATGTATCCGTTCGACCCGGGGAAAGCGGCAGCCCTCATGGCTGAAGCTGGGTATGCCGATGGCTTCACAGTGACGCTCGACGCCACCAACAACCGCTATGTCAACGATCAGCAGATCGTCCAGGCGCTCGCCAGCATGCTGGGCAAGATCAAGATCAACCTGAAGCTTAACCTGATGCCGAAGTCGAACTTCTTCAGCTACATCCGGGTGCCGAGCGACAAGTCCAGCCTGATCATGAGTGGCTGGGATGTTCCTTCGGGTGACGGCGGCTCGATGTACAGCGTGATGTTCTACTCACGTGGCAAGAAAGAGGGCTACGGCCAGGTCAACCGCGGCAGCTACTCCAACGCGCAGGTGGACGCCCTCATCGACAAGGCTGACGCTACCTCGAAGCTCGTTGAACGCGACGAATTTCTCCAGCAGGCGACTAAAATTCTCATGACGGATATCCCGATGATCCCGCTTCACTACGAGCAGGATCTCTATGCGGCCAAGACGAATGTCGAGATCACGCCCCGGGCCGACAAGTTCCTCTGGGCCTATGAGATCGACGTGAAGGAATAGCAGGCCTTCAGCGCACGAGGGTGCCGGACAAACCCGGCGCCCTTCCTTTCAGTCTCTAATCTGATGGAACACCGGTCTTGCTTGGTTACACAATAAAACGGCTCCTCCAGATGGTGCTGGTTCTCTTTGTGGTGTCAATCATCGTCTTCTTGATGATGAGCTTCACCGGAGATCCGGTCTTCATGGTGATCCCAATCGATTCCACACAAGCCGAAATCGAGCAGGCGCGCCGTCTTCTCGGCCTCGATCAATCGCTTTTCAGTCAGTATTGGATCTTTCTGTCCAACTTGCTGCAGGGCGATTTCGGACGATCTTATGTTTTCCGGCAGCCGGCGATGGACCTTATCCTCGAGCGCCTGCCTGCGACCATGGAAATGGTCCTGGTTGCCATGGCATTTGCCACGCTGATCGCCATTCCACTCGGCGTCTACGCCGGCGCCAACCCTAACCGCACCGCTTCTCGCGGCATCATGGCCGCATCGCTTTTCGGTATCTCTTTGCCGGGATTTTGGGTTGGCATGATGCTGATCTACTTTTTTTCGGTCCGCCACCCGTTTCTGCCGTCGTCGGGCCGGGGCGAGACGATCGAAATTCTCGGGCTGCGCCTCTCGATCTTCACGGCGGATGGTTGGTCGCACATCCTTCTTCCGGCGGTTACCCTGGCACTAGCCACCCTCGCCATCATCCTGCGCATCACGCGCGCCGGCATGATGGAGGTGATGCGGCAAGACTATATCCGGTTTGCACGCGCAAAAGGCGCCTCGCGGACACACATCCTGTTCGCACACGGGCTGAAGAACGCCCTCATCCCTGTCGTAACAATCTTCGGTCTGCAGCTTGGCGACCTTATCGCCTTTGCTACTATCACCGAGACGATCTTCGCATGGCCGGGTACCGGCAAGCTCCTGATTGATTCCATCTATCGCGGCGACCGACCCGTCATCGTCGTCTACCTGATGCTGACCGCCTTCATTTTCGTCGTCATCAACTTCCTCGTCGACATCGTCTATACGGTGATCGACCCTCGTATCACCGTCAAGTGAGGGCCAGATGCAGCGATTGCTTTCCTCCGAGTTCGTTCACAACTACCGCCACAATATTCCCGCGGTGTTGGGCAGCCTGCTCGTCCTTGCCTTTGCGTGCCTGGCCATTTTCGGCCCCCTGCTTGTCTGGCAGGATCCTTACGATGTTTCGCAGCTGGAGCTGATGGACAGCTTCAAGCCTCCGGTTTGGCTGGACGGCGGAGATCCGCATTACCTACTTGGCACAGACGGACAGGGTCGCGATGTCCTGGCCTCGATCATATATGGTGCGCGGATCTCCGCCTTCATCGGCATTGCCGCGATGGCTTGCTCCTGCGTGATCGGCACCACTCTCGGGCTCATATCCGGCTACTACGGGGGCATGCTGGATGCTGTCATCATGCGGGTTGCCGACATCCAGCTTTCCTTCCCATCGATGCTGATCGCGCTGTTCCTGATGTCGGCATTCGGCAACGGGATCGGCATGATCCTGATCGCTCTGACTGCTGTCGGGTGGGTCGTCTATGCGCGCACCGTGCGCGGCTCGACGCTCAGCGAAATCCAGAAGGAATATATCCAGGCAGCGCGCGTGGCAGGCCTCAGCGACACCGAGATCATCCGCCGCCATGTACTGCCTAACGTCCTGACACCGCTTATCGTCGTCTCGACGATCCAGGTCGGCAGTTTCATTCTTATCGAGGCATCCCTGAGCTTTCTGGGCGTCGGTGTCCCCATCACCGAGCCGTCGCTCGGGTTGCTGGTCAAAGAAGGTTTCGACGTTCTTTTCTCCGGCATCTGGTGGACGTCGGCCTTTCCGGGCCTTTTCATCATGTTCCTGGTGTTCGGCATAAACCTGTTCGGCGACTTCTTGCGCGACGAACTCAATCCGCGGCTTCGCTGAGCCATGAGGGAGGACACGCGCATGGCAGAACCGCTACTTGATCTCCGGGGACTTCAGACTCATTTCCAGACGTTCGGCGGGCTCGTCAAGGCCGTGGACGGAGTTAGCTTCAACGTCAAGGCCGGCGAGATTGTCGGTCTTGTCGGAGAATCCGGTGGCGGCAAATCGGTCATAGGCTTTTCAATCCTGGGGCTCGTCGATCCCCCCGGACGTATTGCCGGCGGCGAAATCCGCTTTGACGGTCGCGATATCTCAAAGCTCGGCGAGCGCGAGATGCGCAACGTGCGCGGGCGTGATATCGCCATGGTCTTCCAGGATCCTATGACCTCGCTGAACCCGGTCTATACGATCGGCAGACAGATGGACGAGGTATTGCGGCTGCATACCAATCTCGACGAAGCGGCCAGGCGTACTCGTTGCATTCGTATGTTGGAGGACGTCGGCATATCGGGGGCCGAGAGCCGGCTGGATGCCTATCCACACCAGTTTTCCGGCGGCATGCGGCAGCGTGTCGTCATCGCCATCGCACTTCTGGCCGGGTCGCGCCTGATCATCGCCGATGAGCCGACGACAGCCCTGGATGTGACAGTCCAGTCACAGATTCTCAAGCTCATGCGCCGCCAGGTCCAGGAGACCGGAGCCGCAATGATTCTCATTACCCATGACCTTGCGGTTGTGTCGGAAATGGCTGACCGTGTTGTGGTGCTCTATTGCGGCAAGGTCGTCGAACGCGGGCTGACCGAAGAGGTCATCAGGAGCCCGGCCCATCCTTATACACGTGGCTTGCTCGACAGCATTCCTCGCATTACTGACCGTCAGCGCCGTCTGCGGCAAATTCCGGGAACTGTGCCCGATATTCGCACTCTGGGCGCTGGCTGTTCGTTTCGCGGCCGATGCGCGCACGCGCAGCCCCTTTGCGCAGAGCGCTCTCCCGAACTTGTTCCAGTGCGTGGATCGCTCGATGCTGCCTGTCACTTTCCGCTCCAGGAGGCGCTTTGATGACGCAACCCGTTCTCGACGTCAGAAGCCTCGTTAAATCCTTCGCCGTTGGCGATGGTATTTTTGACCGGCTCCGGTTCACCGGCGGAAAACTGCTTGCGCCGCCTAGGGTGGTGAACGCGGTCAACGGCGTATCGCTGTCGATCGCGCCAGGAGAGGTACTCGCTCTGGTGGGGGAATCCGGTTGCGGAAAGTCGACCGTCGCAAAAACGATCGCTCGTATTCACGCCCCGACGTCCGGTGAGATTCGCATCGACGGCAAAGATGTATCCCAGCTTAGCCAGAAAGACCTCAGACCGGTCCGGCGCGAGCTTCAGATGATCTTTCAAGATCCCTACGCCTCCCTCAACCCGCGGCAGCGCGTTAAAGACATCGTGATTGAACCTATGAGGGCGCAATCCGACCGCAGCATGAGCCGCAGCGACGTTGATGCGGAGGCGATCAAGCTGCTGGCGCGCGTCGGTCTCAACGCAGAACAAGCAGACAGGTATCCTCATCAGTTCTCTGGAGGCCAGCGCCAGCGTATCGGCATTGCCCGCGCCTTGTCGGTAAGACCCAAGCTGATCATCGCCGACGAGCCGGTCTCCGCACTCGACGTCTCGATCCAGGCGCAAATCCTCAACCTGATGATGGACCTGCGCGACGAGTTCGGCCTGTCTTATCTGTTTGTTTCGCATGACCTGTCGGTGGTCCACCATATCGCCGACAGGGTCGCGGTCATGTATCTCGGTTTCATGGTCGAGACAGCCTCGCGCGAACAGCTTTTCGCCAATCCCCGGCACCCCTACACGCAGGCTTTGCTTTCAGCCGCGCCAAACGTCGACAAGGCGTTGCGCAAACCGCAGGCGGAAATCACCGGAGAGGTGCCGAGCGCACTCAATCTACCGTCCGGCTGCTGTTTTCGAACCCGCTGTCCGCTTGCCTTTGCACGCTGTGCAGTGGAGCGTCCGGCGCTTCTCCCACAGCGCGGCGGTGGCAGCGTTGCCTGCCATCTACACGATACCGTTCCGGAGGCCTTCCCGACATGACCACAGCAACCATCGTTCAGCCACGGCTTCGGCTCGAAGACCCTCATGATTGCACGGATGCAAATGACGTCCTGTGCGTGTTCGACGCCTTTTTCGACGGACTTGTACGCTTCGGAAAAGACGGTGGCTACAGTCCTGCGATCGCAGAAAGCTGGATTGTCTCTCGCGATGCGCGGGAATGGACGTTCGTGCTGCGCGAAAACCTTCACTTTCATGACGGCAGCGTCTGCGACGCAACTGCAGTCATCCTCTCGCTGCGCCGCATGGCGCGGGCAGACAAGGGATATACGCTCGGCGCGCCAGGCGTCTGGCATCAGTACCTTGGCGACGCGGAAATCTCTGCGCTAGATCGGAGAAGGGTCAAGATCGCGCTTAGCCACCCCATGGCTGATCTTCTCGACGTCCTCGTCTACGGCTACATCATTGCGCCGGCGGCCCTTGAGCGCTATGAGTGCGGTGATGCGACCACTCCGATCGGAACCGGTCCCTACCGTTTTGAAACGTTTACAGACGGTCGCGAGGTCACCGGCTCACGCTTCGAAGGCTGGCATGGCGCAAGGGCGGCAAACGCGCGTATCCGTTTCCTCCTCGAGCCAGACGCAAGCCGACGACAAAACATGCTCCTTGCCGGCAATGCGCAAGCAGCAACCAGCCTTGGCTTTCAGCAATCCTGTGAACTAGACCACACCGGAGGCCATACCCGCGTCGTTTCGCTGGTGCCGGTCTCCATTATTTACCTCTTCAACAGCGCCAGCGGCCCGTTTGCCGACCCGCGTGTTCGCCGCGCGACCAACCTGGCGCTCGACCGCAACGCATTGGTCAACACGGTGGCCGGGGGTGCAGCCTGCCCGCTCCTTGGTTTCGTCAGTCCCGCCCATTTCGGCGCGGCGGATACCGCACTTGGCATGTCGCGTGATCTTGCTGAAGCAAAGCGGCTCTTGATCGATGCCGGCCATGGCGATGGCCTGGTCATCACGGTCGATTGCCCCACACGCCTGCCCGACGAAGCAGAAGCGCTGACCGCAGCGGTCGGACTCCAGCTCGGCGACATCGGTATGTCGTTCCGTGTTCATCGCCACGAAGACCGCGAGGCCTACGCCCATGATGTACGTTTGAAGAAGGTGCACGACATGTGCGTCTTCGATTCCAGTCCGCTCAGCACTTTCCGCGTGCTTGCAGAGAAGATCGATGCACGCACGCGCGGCTCCTGGTGGCTCGGCTACCACAATGGCGAGGTCGAGCAACTTATCGACGAGGGCCGTCGAACCACCAGCAACGCAGCGCGTGCCACAATTTATGCAAGCGCCTATCGTGTGTTGCAGCAGGATCCGCCATGGCTTTATCTTTACAATCCGCTACGCGTTACGGGACTGGCCGGCAACCATCCACGATGGCGCATGCGGCCGGACGCGGTCCTCGACGTGACCATGCTCCCAGATTTTGGGCAGGCGGCTGACCGCCATGATTGACATCGACCTGCTGTTCTCCGGCGGCACGATCATCACTATGGATGACAGACGCCGCGTTATTGACGACGGTGCGATTGCAGTGAGCGCCGACCGGATTATCGACGTCGGGCCGTGCGAACTTCTAGCCTCGCGCTATCGGGCCGGGCGCACCATAGATACAACAGGCAGGGTCCTTGTTCCGGGGCTGATCGACGTTCACGCACATGCCGGCCACGGTCTGATCAAAACGATGGGTATGGAACAGGCGGGCCACTGGGAAGAGATCGTCAATGCTGCCTATACGGTCGGGACGACACCTGAATTCTGGCATGCGGAAGCGCAGCTCGCTGCGCTGGAGCGGTTGCGTTTCGGTGTGACATGCGGCGTATCGCTGCTGGGTGGCGGCGACACGATCATGCGCACCGACGACGCGGTCTATGGGATAGCGCATTGCGAGGGCGTTGCAGCCATTGGCACGCGGTCGGTGGTCGTAGTCGGGACTACGCGCCCGCCACACCCGCGCACCTATGCGCGTTGGGACGGAGGTAAGCGCGGCGATCGGGCTGTCACGTTCGAAGACCAGTTCGCAGTTTCGCGCGAATTGCTTGCGCAGTGGCACTGCAAGGGCCGCATCCGTATCGCCCTCCTGACTCCTGTGTTGCGAGACGAGCACGCCGCGACGCTGTCTTCAGGAGATTACGAGGCGGCCGTGCGCCAGACGCAGACTGTCCGCGCCCTGTCGCGCGAGGCCGGTGTGATCTTCACCCAGGACGGCCATTGGCGCGGCTCGGTGCAGCGCGCCAAGGATATCGGCATGCTCGGATCGGATGCGTTGCTGTCGCACGCTATCGACCTGAGTGCCGAGGAAATCCGGATCGTCGCCGATACCGGGACACGCATTGCCCATAACCCAAGCGCGATCGCCTCTATCCTTGGCCGATGCCCGGCAGTGGAAATGCTGGAGGCCGGCGTGGTCGTCGCTCTCGGCTCCGACGCGACGGCGCCAGATCGTTCCTCCGACATGTTCCGCCACATGCAGCAGTGCATGCATTACCACCGCACATTTTTTCGCGACCCCTGCGTGCTACCACCCGGAAAGGTCCTGGAAATGGCAACGATCGATGCCGCTACAGCGCTTGGCCTCGACGGCGAGATCGGATCTCTTCAGGCCGGGAAGAAGGCCGATATTGTCATCATTGACATGGCCCGCCCGCATCTGGCGCCCTTCCAGATGCCGGCATTTCATATGGTTTATTTTGCTAATGGCAACGATGTCGACATGGTCGTGATCGATGGGGAGGTGCTGCTTGAGGGCGGACTGCCGGTCAAAGCCGACACAAACGCGATCCTGAAAGCCGCCAACCGCGAGGCCGACGCTCTCGTGACCCGCATGAACCTGAAATCCATGATTGGCCTGCCGGAAGGCTTCTTCGGCGCAGCCCGTTATCCCAACGCAACACTTAAAGCCGAATGAGGACCGCCGTGACTAGACTGACCGAGGACGCAAACGGCGTCTATATCATCGCACTGACGCCCTTCACCGACACGGGCGCACTTGACCTCGACAGTACCGATCGGATGGTCGATTTCTATCTGGAACGGGGTGCGACCGGCCTGACGGTGCTCGGTATGATGGGTGAAGCACAGAAGCTGACCATGGATGAGTCGCAGACCTACGTGCAGCGAATTTTAAAGCGCGTCAATGGACGGGTGCCAGTCATCGCGGGCGTTTCATCTTCGGGCTTCGCGCCGATGAAAGCGTTGACCGACATGGTGATGGATGATGGGGCGGCCGGGGTCATGATTGCCCCTCCGGCAAGTCTTCGAAACGATCAGCAGATCGTCAACTACTACCAGCAGGCCGCCGATTTCCTCGGCGACGTCCCATTCGTCCTGCAAGACTTCCCGCTGGTGACGTCCGTGACAATTCCGGTGTCCGTCATTCAGGCGATCATCGACAAGGTTCCGACCTGCGTTTGCCTTAAGCACGAGGACTGGCCGGGTCTCGCCAAGATTACCGCATTGCGCAAGACCGCGAACGAGCATGGCAAGCGCCACATATCCATCCTGTGCGGAAACGGCGGCCTGTTTCTACCGGAAGAAATGGCGCGCGGTGCTGATGGAGCCATGACCGGTTTTGCCTATCCCGAAATGATGCGGGACGTCGTGCGTCTGCAGCGCGAAGGCGATACGGGGCAGGCGCAGAACATCTTCGACGCCTATTTGCCGCTTGCACGTTACGAACAGCAGCCCGGTCTGGGTCTCGCCATTCGCAAATACGTGATGGCCAAGCGCGGCGCAATTACATCGCCCACCTTGCGCAAACCCAGTTTGACCCTGTCGCAGGACGATGTTTCCGAAATCGAACGGCTTATTGAACGACAGACGAAACGCCTGCTGGAGCTTGGACAATGAACCTTGGACTTAAGGATAAATCGGCTCTGGTGCTCGGCGCAAGCCGTGGTCTGGGCGCAGCCATCGCCTCTGGTCTTGCCGTAGAAGGCGCAACCGTTTTCGCCGCAGCACGGTCGGTGGAGAAGATCGAAGCCTGGGCCAACGCTTTACCGCAGGGCTCTGGAGTTGTGTCACCCATCCCGCTGGACCTCGGCGTTTTGAAGAGCGTGGATGACCTTGCCGATCGCCTGCTGGCAAAGGGCGGCGTCGACATTGTCATCAACAATACCGGCGGCCCTCCCCCCGCTTCCGCTATCGAGGCTTCGCGCGCGGACTGGCTTATCCAATTCGAGATGATGGCCGCAAACCTGTTCCACCTGACCGGCCGGCTTTTGCCCCCGATGCGGGCAAGAAGATGGGGCAGGATCATCACATTGACGTCGTCCGGCGTCGAGCAACCCATCCCAAGGCTCGCCATTTCCAACACTATCCGGTCGGCCATTGTGGGATGGTCGAAAACACTCGCCGACGAGGTTGCCGCGGATGGTGTTACCGTCAACGTCCTCTTGCCCGGCCGCATCCATACGCAACGCGTTGACGAGCTCGACGCAAATGCGGCCAAACGCTCGGAACGCAGTCCCGCAGACATTGCCGCCGCATCTGCCGCCAGCATTCCCCTCGGCCGTTACGGGCGTCCCGACGAATTTGCCGACGTTGCCGTGTTTCTGGCGTCTGAACGTGCTTCCTATGTTACCGGGTCAAAAATCCGGGTGGATGGCGGGGCAATCCGGGGTATATAGGACCGTAGCATTCCTTTGCGCCCACGCTATTTTACCTCTCTTGGTTTTGCACATCAGTGCCAGGACATCCCACAACATGCGCGTTCCTATATTTCAAGTCGACGCCTTTACAGACAGGCGCTTTGCCGGAAACCCCGCCGCCGTCATGGTTCTCCAAAGTTACCTGGAAGATGCGGTTTTACAGGCAATCGCAGCGGAAAACAATCTCGCTGAAACCGCCTTTCTGGTTCCTCAGTCAGGGCAGTACCATCTGCGCTGGTTCACCCCGGCCGTGGAGGTTCCCCTATGTGGCCATGCGACTTTGGCGAGTGCTGCCGTGGTAATGGAACGCCTGGAGCCAGGCCGCAACAGCGTCATCTTCGAGACGGCAAGCGGCCTCTTGGCGGTCCATCGAAAGCAAGATGGATATGTCATGGATTTTCCGTCCAGGCTTTCTGAAAATGCGACGCCGCCGTCGGGAATGGCCGAGGCCCTCGGAGCAATTCCCCTAGAAGTCTTCAGTAGCCCGTTCAATTACCTCGTCTTGTTGGAGGATGCCCGAAGCGTTCGCACGCTCACACCCGATTTCAGAGCGATCGCAGCCCTTGATCGGCCGGGTGTCATTGTGACGGCAATGGGTGATGAGGGCTATGATTTTGTGAGCCGGTACTTTGCGCCCGCTAAGGGTCTCCCAGAAGATCCCGTGACGGGCGCCGCTCATTGCATGCTTGCACCTTACTGGGCCGCGAAAACAGGAAAGTCAGCTTTTCGCGCCTATCAAGCATCCCGCCGTGGCGGCGTGGTTGTGTGTCGCGTTTTAGGTAATCGCGTGGAACTGGAAGGCCAGTGCGTCTTCTTCCTCGAAGGCCACGCAGACATTACATCGTGACGCAAACGCACGAGACAACCAGGACGGGTGATGGCTTGGCCGCGATGGCACTTCCCTCATTGAATTTGCACAAGATGTTTGCGGACTTTAGATGTACCCCTTGAACCAGTTCGAACCACCGATCCGGTGTGTCTCAGCACCAAGAACAAAGTTTAGCTCGTTGGCAAAGTTCCCGGCCATTCCTGCGCGCCATAGAGGACGCGAAGAATACGGACCGCTGTCTCGGTAATTGCATACGCCGCGACGTACGGCTTGCCGTTAATGACCAGTCGCGGGTGCCGGTAATCTACCAGGGAAATCTATCAACCGGCGGACGGCAACAACGATCCGCTCGTCGACCAGAATTGCCGCTGACGGATTTTCTGATTCTTTGTGCGTAAAGATGGCGTCGCGATCGGAAAACACGAACGCAGACCAGGTAAGCCTCACGATTTGCACTCATCCGCGTTGAGACGGGCTGCCGCTCGGCGTTCAGCGAAATGCACCTAACTTCATCATCCGAGACGTCCGGTCGAGTATCGTTCAGCGCTTCACGTGCCCTGGCACGAAACCAAGCGTCACGGCCCTCGTTGCCTGAAAGAAGCCCCAGCGGTAGCGTACCCTTGTTGGCCGTCCGGGCGAGCAAGATACGAACCGCGTCCGATACGGTCAGCCCCATGTTTCCAAGCACTGCGGAGGCACGATCTCGTACCTCGGCATCAATAAGAGTATGTAACAGTGCATTTGCAGCCATATTAATCTCCACCTTCATTGGGATCATAATGCAAATGAATGACAAATGTCGTGGCCTGGTCGGATGGATAGCTGATCACATCGTCCATGGTCGTCTTCGCCTTGATGAGATCCGAACCAAATGTTCACATCTGAGCACAGGGCGGCCGGTGGCGGAGCCGCCCAAAGCCTGTGCCGACATGCCGATAATGGGCGGCAAAAGGTGCAACATTCACCGCGGCAGCTTCGCAAACCCCTTGGCAAGGATTGGCCCTGTCGGCCGCCCCGTTGGCGACCCACCGGCCTGTTCCAGCGTGATTTCGTAGAGCTGGGCGTCCTTCGGCTGCGGCAGCGTCTGCGCATACAGGACAGCCGAATGCGATCCATCCAACAGCCCGAGCGACATCGGCCCCATATCCCGGGACGGCAGCGTCCAGACCTGTATGGTCTTGTCCGCCGGCACCGCGAAATCGTTGAGCAGCCGGACGCTGGCTGTATCGTTGCCGAAATCCTCGACTACGGCCTGAACTTCACCGACCTCGTTGAGAAGCACCGCAATCACCAGCGGTTCCACCGTCCGCATCAGGCTGTACGCCAGTCCTGCGGCCAGCAGCAACGATGCCGCCATGCCGGTGAGGGCCACCGCGCGCCAGCCGCTACGTCCGGTGTCGTTGTTCGCCAACTGCGGCGCTGAAACAGGCATGGCAGGCGTTGCCGGAAGGTTGGCGGTGATCTTTTCCCAGAGATCCGGCGTCACGACCGCTGGCTCGATCGCTGTATCGAGCGGCAGGAACCGCTCTCGCGCAGACGCAATGGCGGCGGCCAGCGCGCCATTGCGTTCCATCTCGACCTCGACCGCAGTAGTGTCCGAGGGATCGAGCAGGCCAAGGACATAATCGTCTGCGATTGCGGGAATTTCGGTTTTCGAAAATATCATGCCATGCACTCCCGAAGTGAGGCAAGGCCGCGGCGGATCCAGGATTTCGTCGTGCCGAGCGGAATGCGCAGCCGCCCAGCGATCTCACCGTGGCTGTAGCCGCCCACATAGGCCAACAGAATACCCTGCCGCTTCGTTTCATCCAGTGCGCCGAGGCAGTCGCGCAACCGGCTGTTGCGGTCGAGCCGGTGCCAAGTGGCCATGATCTGCTCGAGCTGGTCGGTTTCCTGAAGCGTCTCAAGCCTGTCCTCAGCCACGAGATCCTCACGTTTTCCGTCGCGCAGCATGTTGAGCGCCCGGTTGCGGACGATCGCATAGATCCAGCCGCGCGCCGAACCGCGTTCCGGTGCATATTGGTGGGCGCACGTCCAAATCCGGATGAAGGCTTCCTGCACCACGTCCTCGGCCAAGTCCCGACGCCGCACGATACGCTCCGCCACCGCCACGAGGCGAGGTGCTTCCCGGTCGAAGATCAGCCGCAGAGATTGCCTATCACCCTTGGCGCACCCGAAAAGCGCATCCGCCAGATATGTCGACTGATCGGGAATCAAAGTCAGGCACCCTTTCTCACGTTCGCTTCGCGCGTTCGCGAATATCCTGCATATGCAGTTGCCACAGCGGACATACTCTCGTCCAGCCTTCAAGGTTGGCCGCGTCGCAAAGACGCCGCGAAGTGAAGACCCGTGGCAACAGGCAATTGGATGCAAGCCGAAGAATATTTTCAGGCGCTGCATCCAGATGCATCCTCCCATGTGTCTTCCCATTGAGAGCGCCACAAGGCTGAAGGTCACGCCGCTTTCGACCATTTCAACACACGGGAGAACAGACATGAAAATCATTCGCGCCACTCTGATCGCATCCACAGTCCTCGGCTTCTCCGCAGCTGCGGTTTCTGCGGCACCGGTGCTTGGCCTTACTGGCGACAAGACGCTGGTTATCTTCGACACAGCAAAGCCCACCGTGACCAAGACCATGGACGTCACGGGGGTCACCAAACTTCTTGGCATCGATTTCCGTCCTGGTACCAACGGGGTGATCGGCGTGACGGCCGACCATGCGATCGTCTCGATCGATCTCGATACCGGTGCGGCAACCGAAGTCGCCAAGATGGATAAGATGCTGACGCTGACCCAGGCTTCGGTCGTGGTTGATTTCAACCCGATGGCCGACCGCCTCCGCTTCATGACCGGTACGACCAACCACCGCGTTAACCCGGACACCGGCGCAGTGACTGTAGATGGCACGCTGTCCTATGAAGATGGCGACATGCACAAGGGCGAAACCCCCAATATCGTCGCTGCCGCCTATACCAACTCTCTCGGCAAGCCGGAAAAGACTGCCATGTACAATATCGACGCCACAATCGGCGCTCTTATCCAGCAGACAAAGCCGAACGACGGCACTCTGAAGGCAATTGGCAAGCTCGGCTTCGCCCAGATGCCAGCAACCTATGCCTTCGATATCCAAGCGATGGCGGATGGCCAGAACACGGGCTATCTTGCCGCCAACAAGACGCTCTATACGATCGATATGGAGACCGGCAAAGCGACTGAAATCGGCGCCATCAACGGTGCTGCCAATGAAGTTCGCGACATCACCGTTCTGCCCGCGATGTGAACGCGACATCCGTTTCGAGGAAAAAGGCCGGTTCCGCAAGGATCCGGCTTTTTGTTGTCAGGCTGCTCCATCCCAGCGGTCGAACCGTCCATAGGCAGGCCCTGAGACCTTCAGCCAGTCGATCCATCGCATTCGTTGTCGAAACGAGAAGATGTTCGGCCCATGAAAACGAAGGTGCGGCATTCGCCAAGTACGATGGGAAGACCCTGCAAGGGCAGGCGTTCAAACTCGCCTTACTGCCATCGCCTACAGTATGAAACGCAGTTTGAAGCTGATTGCCATAGGCGGCTCGGTGGCAAACACACCGCTAATGCTCATACGAGAGCGTCACAGGCCACCGCCGACGTCGCCGGCGCTGAAATCTTTACGCTTCTTCTCGGTAAGCCAAAATGGCACTTACACACACTGCGCGGGCGGCGTGGACGAATGGTCGCTGACGTGGACCAAGGTGGAGGGAGAGACTGAGGGCATTAATGTCTGCTTAACCCACCCCTGGCAACATTAGCACGAGCTTGGATTGCCACCCAAGCGGCTTGACATATACCCCAGACCCTCCTGCGAAAATGCGGGAGGGTTTTTCATTTCAGCCCCCGCCGTTTCCAGCGAGGGCCTAAATGCTTTGGTGCTCAAATGCACCGAGCGCTTCGGCTCGACAAAAGCACCATGGCATATTCTGTTTTCCTAATGTTATTTACCTCGCGTTAGGGTTATTTGGTAAGGTGAACGACGCGCGCGGCCAAAAGCAAGACGGCACTCACCATACGGAGAGACTAGCGAAAGCGCTTATGCTTCTAGGCCTCATAGTCTCTGCGATGAATCCAGTAGTTCGCATCTGGGGCACGATATCGAACTACTGGATTTCGCCCAACGTGAGCCGACCGTAAGGCTCGCTGCACGCAAGTGTTAACTGTGACGCTGTTTGGCTTCGTTACATTTTCCCACACCACCATTACATTAGTTTGTACTGTAACGTAAGACTAACCAACGTCATCCTATCGAGGCCATCTTGCGCCGTCGCCAATTATCAATTTGTATAGCCAACAGCAAAACCGCCACCCCTGTGTCCAAGGATGGCAGTTTCTAGAAGCTATTCCCCAAGCAAAGGTACCTTCGATCACTTCTCAGACGAACATACTTAACGAGCTACTACTTTAGACCATAATCAAGCCCGCCACTGACCGTTTACCGTTAACTGGGCGTCGCGTCGTTTTACTGATCAAGCCACTTGTGCTGGGTAGCAACGTCATGTGCATGTGCCGCCATGCTCCTTCGCGCAACGCCTTCGGCTTTCGCGTCAGGCGTTTCCCTTCCGTATTGTGCTTCACGATATCCGCAATCTCGGGATTTAGGGAAATGGGCTCGGCAAGGTACCCGGGATAAATGCCATTATGCCGAGTTCGGCATAACCTGGCGTAGATGTCCCGCGTCTTCACACCCACTAGCCCCCACTCGCGGTTGTCGGGACTGCAGGAAGATCAATGCTCGAATGCATCGCCACCGCTCATCTCAGCGGGGCAGTGTCCCATTGAAGACAACTTTGACCTGCATGAAATTATTGGCGGTGTTGGGCAACCCATTCGGACCAGCTTGCGCCACCGGACATTCCATCGACAACCTTGAGATCGGTCAATCCAACGAACGAGCCGATCGCTGGCATCGGGATCCGGGATTTTCTGCCCTGCTTCCCCGCAAACCATAGGTCAGTGAGGCGCTGGGTATCCAGCGCTTCAGGCCCGAAGACATCGCGTAATCTGCCAATCGGCCGTTCGAATGCAAGCATGGTCAGCGTCTCGGCGACAAATTGAATATCGACCGGCTGAAGTGTCATCTGCGGCACCAGCAGAAACGGACCAAAGGTTAGACGGCGCAGGAGTGTATCAACGAACGAATGGAATGGGCTGGCTCGCAGGATCGTATACGGGAGTCCACTTTCAGCGAGAATGCGTTCACATTCAAGCTTTGCCTTATAATATGCATAGCGTTTCGCGGCTTCTTCGATACCTGCGATCCCGATGTAAAGGATGTGGGTGTTTTGCGCCCGCGCGGCAGCGATAACATTACGAAGCGCTATGATGTCATTGCCCGGCTTCGCTGGAGTGCTAGCGCAATGAATGATACACGATCGTGCATGCACCGCCGCATCCAGGCCGCTACCTGTCAGGACATCCGCCCGAACCCAATTTCCGAGAAAACCGGGGCGCGCTTCATGCCGCCCGCTGCCTGAGAACTCAATCCCATTCTTGGACAGAGCCAAGGCGACCTCCTTCCCCAGCATTCCACTCGCCCCTGTGAGCAATATGTTGTGCGTCATCATCATGTCCTTTTGAATCTCTCGTGCTGTTGCTGTCGCGCAACTGCACTTGCTATGGAATTCCGCACCTCAGTAGGTCGAAATGTTTGCTGTGAGCCGGGTTCTGTTTGACCAAGCCCATACCGTCAGGCCAATACCGATCAGCGCCGGGAGTGTGACTGCAGGAAAGTCACGGGGAATGACCGATGGCGCACAGATGCCGACAGCGACTTCCCACAGGTGGAAGATCGCATGCGCGGTCAACCACAGTGTCGGGATGCCCCATAGACCCAGCCGTTGGGTTGGCTTCCAGATGCCGACCGCATAAGCCGTACCGATGAAGAGTTCGATGATGCCGATGTCGCGTATGAAATGCTGGTTGAACAAACCAGCGGCGGCCACACCGGGCACCGCGAAATACCAGGCCTCTGGATCCACCAGCATGAAAACACCGTTGGCGAACATCGCGGCCCCCAATAGTCCGGCTAGGGTTACCACGAGCTTAGGCATGGGCGTGGACCTGGCCGCGCTTGTGTCTTTTCTCGGCGTCGATGACGAGATGAGGGTCGAAATAGAAGACCCGCAATGAGGTAAGACGACCGTCGCGAACAGTCCATTGTTCAGCAAGTCTGGTAACGTCATCCTGGCCGTTAATGCCAGCGAAGACGAATGCCGCCACGGAATTGTCGTCCGCCGTGAAGGAATCGTAGCCAAACCTGTCGAAGTCGAACATCGCTGCGACGCGCGGAAGGATCGTCGTCACGAACGCCTTGGCTCCGACGCCCTTGCCACCCCAGGGAAGGATCGATGGTACATCCCATTCGAAATCTTCGGAAAGATATCGGGAAAAGGCTTCGGTGCTGCCCGCCAATGCGGTGCCGTAAAAATCACTGACCAGTTGCTTGTTTTGCTCGCTCATAGCGGCTCTCCTTGAAGCAGTTATTGTGGGAATAGGCAGGCTGCAACACGCGGCCTGCAATTTTTCGCGTTGATCGGGCGACGATCCTAGAGGCTGAGCGCCTGCTGCGGGTTTGCGGCGGCGAATGCGGTGTCGCGATCGGTTGGCGGATAGATCAGCGTTCCATTGATCATAACCTTGAATGCCTTGCCTTCAGCGCCCGTCATCCAGATGTTCCGATCCCAACCTTGTGTGACAACCGCCCCCGCGGATCCCAGATCCAGGCATGTCACATACTGCGGCTGGCTGTATGGTGTCGGTAGCAGGCCGAGGAGATCTGCGGCAGCGTTGTCGCCAGCAGATTTTCCGGAAGGTATTGCGTGTTGGCATGACATCAGAGTGTGATTGCCCTGGTCGTCGGTCGGCGCAACCGCAGCATCTCCGGCGGCAAACACTTTGGGGGATGACGCTACACGTAGGTTCTGGTCCACGCGAAGGCGTCCGAGCGGATCTCTCTCCGCCGAAATCTGCGACGTCAGCTCACTCGCACGAACACCGGCTGTCCAAATGACCGTACTGGTCTCAAGATGCTCGCCGTTTGCTGTTGTGAGACCACCTGCCTCGATCGAGGAGACAGCTGATCCCAATCGATATTCGATACCGAGTTGGGTCAGTGCCTCGTCAATCTTCGGACGAGGGCCGCTACCGAGATCTGGGCCGATCGCATCGGCTCGTTCGACAATGATGACTTTCACCTCGGTATTGGTCCCGAGAATACCCTTCAATCGTGTTGGGAGTTCCGTCGCGATTTCAAGGCCTGTGAAGCCACCGCCAGCGACGACGACAGTGTTACGTTTGAGCGACGACGGCTGTAAGACGAGACTCTGTAGATGCACCTCAAGTGCCGCAGCTTCATCAAGTTGATCGACGCTGAAAGCATGTTCACGCAGTCCAGGGATATCGGGCCTGAACAACTTGCTGCCGGCGGCCATAATCAATCTGTCATAGCTTAGAGTTCGACGAGAAACGTTGGCGTCGATGTAGTCAAGTTCGTCATGTTCTGTCCTGATCGTCTCGACGGAACCTTGAATATAGCGGATGCCTGTTTCTTCAAAGAGCTTCTCTAGGGGAGCTGACATAGAACCGGGGGCTGCTTCATAGAGCCTCGGCCGCAACGTCAGTATGGGGTCGGGTGCAATAAGGGTCACTTCGATTAAACCATTCTTTCCCTCAAGCTCGAGGCGACGAGCGGCCGCAAGGGCACTCCACAGGCCAGCGAAGCCCGCGCCTATGACTAGGATGCGTTGCATGGTGGTAGTCCTTTTTTGGACGCACGAAGGCCTTCGGCTCCGACGGAGCCGATTGAGGTGTGCGTTCGGGGGGGATGAAGCTGCGTTAGGTTTCGCTGCTTCGGTGTCGCGCCCTGGGTTTCTTGAGGGCGACAGCACGGGTCTGCTCACGGGTGACGGCCCGGTCGGCGAACCATGTCTGGAGTTGTTCTGCGAATTCCGCGGGTGCCTTGCCCGCAATGCCTTCGGTCAGGCTGCCTATCGTTGTCCGGTTAAGCTCATCGCGCATGGTTTTCTCAGCCCTGAGCATAACAGCATGCACACTGCATACGCCGCTGGTCATCCAGGCTGGTGGCTTGTTGTTGAAGATCGCGCAGCGTCCCCGGATTTGCTGACAATCGAACAGCGGCTTTCTTCCTTCGACCGCGTCGATAACTTCGAGCACGGTGATAGTGTTCGAGGCTCGCGCCAGCTTGTAGCCGCCGCGGACACCTTCAGAGGCAACAACTATCCCGGCTTTTTCAAGCTTCGGGAAAATCTTGGCGAGGAACGACGGTGAAATTCCCTGCAAATCCGCCAAGTCCCCGCTGCTGACCGGTTGCGCAAGCGGCTGATCGAGATAGAGAAGACAATGCAGGGCGTATTCAACGCTGGATCCAAGGTGTGCCATAACTCAGACTGTATCAGTCCGAGTTCTAAATGCAAGACCTATTGTTGAGCTCGCACTGCGACATTGTGCGCGAGATGCTGATATCGCAGACAAGGCTGCGTGCCTTGTTGGCATAACAGCCGAGAGGCGCTTATGGGGTCGCGCTAGCTGCTGAACATCCGAGGGCGTTTAAGGACACGAACAGCTGCTGCCAAGACTATTTATTGCATCCAGCTGCGGAACGCCCCGTCTTACGTCCCCACGTGACAAAGCGTCAGAAAATGCGATCTCGGCTGCTGCGGCCGAACGTGCATTAAACCCAGCAAAAGTCACCGGAGGGTCGCCTAATCGAATCTCGGCAGACGGCGTGCCACAACAACGACAGCTGCAGCGATGCCGACCATAACCGTAAATCCAACGATTTTTTCGACCGCAATGGGCCTCGTAGCCTCAGATTGCGAGCGCTGCGCTGGCTGAAACCCCACAATTTGTTCTCCAAGGTGGGCAACGTAAGCTTTGAGCCGGCGGATCTCCTCGGCCACCGTCAGGGCCGAATTGCTTTCGTTCGGCCTTGCGGCATCATCCGGATCCAGTTCTGCCACGTCGAACTCAGCAAAATATTCCTCAAGCTCATTTCCATGGTCCGATAGATTCCGCTTTCCCGTTTTTTTGATAGCGCCACGCATGATATCCCTCACTCCCATATGTTCCAGCCGCACAACGCGCCCAGCGTCAAAAAGATGCAGACAAGACGCGATAAAATAAAAAAGCCGCCACCTTTTTGAGGTGACGGCTCGTTTTGAACGAGAGATAATTAGCGAAACAGCTTGAAGACTGCGGGCGCATAATAGTAGCCGTCAGAATGGCGCCGATAACCGCGGCGCGGCTCGCGATATCCTCGGTGGCCGTTCCAGTAGCCGCGACGCTCCTGGCGACGTTCTGCGCGATCGTGTCTGCCCTTCTGGGGCTTCTTCCAACGCGGCTTGTCATCGTTTCGTTGACGGTACTGGACGGTCTCAACGGTTGAGGTGAGTTGTGCAGTCGCTGGGGCTATGGGAGCTGCGGAGGCAGCGAAGGTGGTCATGCCGACGACGGCCGCAATAGCGGCGGCGCCGAGTGTCTGGATAAGCGTTTTCATGGAATTCCTTTTGCATACGCGAATGCGTCGTGCACTGAACTCCCTCGGGCCGGTTCGGTTCCAGAAAAATCGGAGATCGCCCTTGAGCTCGGTGACACGTCTAAACAGCCTTGGCTATCGTCGTCTTCCTCCATCTTGGCTGCACCAGGATTGCGCTCGGAACCTGCCGTTCGTCTGACCGCACGATTGCGCCCCCGCCATCCAAACACAATCTGGCCCGACGGTCTCCTGACACCGCGGTGCCGGGAATCCGTGAGCTGTCGTCATTGTACAACGCATATGTCGTTTTCACGGGCGCCGTGCAGGGCCGGTCATGGTCTGCTGGGGATGTTCAAGGTGCCACTTCGTGAAGGAACGAAGAGGATAATTGGGAAGCCGGACAAATTCCGGCGCTGCCCCCGCAACGGTAGCGGAACGGAAATTGCGGCTGGCTCCGGAGAGCTCTTGAAACAGCCCGGCCATTTCGTTTCGAAGCCCGGAAACCAGCCCTGAAGACTGTGACACGACGGATTGCGGTGGGCGATCAAGAAGTGGGACACCGCCAGCTTCAGCTGCCCGTCATTCCTTCTTCCCCCTCAATCTGCCGCAACGGCAAGTCTGGGTCCTGCCCAATTTGGCCATGTCCGCAGTCCCGTTGCTATCCGGCCCGCGGAGGAGGCAGGCCGTTCGGAAGGGTCTGTCATCAACTTTTTCGGTGGCGGGTCGAGACATCGAAACCACAGGAGGAGTGAGCATGAGCAGAAACAGAGGCGTTGTCTATTTGCGGCCCGGCAAAGTCGAGGTCAGGGATATTGACGACCCGAAACTTGAGGCACCGGATGGCCGCCGGATCGAGCACGGCGTCATCTTGAAAGTGATTTCCACCAACATCTGCGGTTCCGACCAGCACATGGTGCGCGGCAGGACCACGGCAATGCCTGGTCTCGTCCTCGGGCACGAGATTACCGGTGAGGTGATCGAGAAGGGCATCGACGTGGAGATGCTGGAGATCGGCGACATTGTCTCGGTGCCGTTCAACGTTGCCTGCGGCCGCTGCCGTTGCTGCAAGTCGCAGGACACCGGCGTGTGCCTGACGGTCAACCCGTCGCGCGCCGGCGGCGCCTACGGTTATGTCGACATGGGCGGCTGGATCGGCGGGCAAGCGCGCTATGTCACCATTCCCTATGCCGACTTCAACCTCCTGAAATTTCCCGATCGCGACAAGGCCATGGCGAAGATCCGCGATCTCACCATGCTGTCCGATATTCTGCCCACCGGCTTCCATGGGGCGGTGCGGGCCGGTGTCGGGGTGGGCTCGACTGTCTATGTGGCAGGGGCCGGCCCAGTCGGCCTCGCCGCGGCGGCCTCTGCCCGTATTCTGGGGGCAGCCGTCGTCATGATTGGCGACTTCAACAAGGACCGGCTTGCCCATGCGGCAAAAGTCGGGTTCGAACCGATCGACCTGTCGAAGAGCGACCGGCTCGGCGACATGATCGCCCAGGTCGTGGGCACCAACGAGGTCGACAGCGCCATCGATGCCGTCGGCTTCGAGGCACGGGGTCATGCCGGTGGCGAACAGCCGGCAATCGTTCTCAACCAGATGATGGAGATCACGCGCGCGGCAGGGTCGATCGGCATTCCCGGCCTCTATGTCACCGAGGACCCTGGTGCCGCCGACAATGCCGCCAAACAGGGCAACCTGTCGCTTCGCTTCGGCCTCGGCTGGGCCAAGGCGCAATCATTCCACACCGGCCAGACACCGGTCCTCAAATACAATCGCCAACTCATGCAGGCGATTCTGCATGATCGGCTGCCGATAGCAGATATCGTCAATGCGAAGGTCATCCCGCTCGACGACGCCGTTCAGGGTTACGAGAGCTTCGATCAGGGGGCGGCGACGAAATATGTCCTCGATCCGCACGGTGACCTTGTGAAGGCCGCCTGATCACCAGCCGAAGAGCGGTACGACGATGGCCGGACAGAGGTCCGGCCATCGCCCTGTCGGCAAGCATTCATTTTCCAAGCGACCGCAATATCCATCTGCGGCCGTCGCTGCGCAGATCCGTGGCGCTCAGGAGTTCGACATCGAGTTTCCAAAGCGCACTGGCCGGAGCATCCAGGGACGTAAGCACCGCCGCCTTGATGACGATAGGATGGGTCACAACCACTGTATGGCCGCCGGCGGTCAGATTCTGCGCCATCCACTGCGCGACCCGTTCGAACAATTGTGTGACCGGCTCGCCACCGTGTGGTGCGGCAGCGGGATCACTGATCCAAAGGCCAAGCGCATCGGGCTCGCTGGCTGCAATATCGGCCAGCGTTTTGTCTTGCCACCGTCCGTAAGCCAAATCGCGGAAGGCGGGACGGATTTCAGATGCAGTACCGATAGCCGCTGCTGTCTCGCGTGCGCTCTGTTCCGGCGCCGATAACAGACGGTCCACCCGCCGCAGCGTACGTCCAATGCCCGCAGCAACTTGTGCATCGCCCTCCAGCAGTGGCTGGTCCGATGAAAAACCAGCCAGTTTCGTCGCTTGGGTGCGGCCGCGGGAAATCAAAGTCAGACGCGTTGCTCTCGTCACGACGAGCCTCTTTCGTAAACAGGACATGGTACGTCCATGCCGGTGATTGACAGTATTCAGCGGAAGCCTATAACCATTGATCATTGCAATTCGGGAAGCCAGTGAAATTCTGGTGCGGTCGCGCCACTGTTATCGAGAAAATCGAAAGCCAGACCCTGATTGCGGTAAGTCATTCATACGTTGAACGCGCTATTCACAGGGGAACTCGCATGGCCACTATCAGTTACGCACCAGAAACGATCGCCACACCTATTCCGATTGGACAAGTGATCCCATGGGCGATCTTTGGCGGCCTCCTCCTCCTCATCGCACTCTATTTTGTCAGCACCGAAGAAGGTGCGATGCAAATGATCCCGGGTATGGAAGTTCATGAATTCGTTCATGACGGACGCCATCTTCTCGGCTTTCCGTGCCATTGAGAGGCACCGTTATGACGGGTCATCTTTTAATGAGGGGCATGATTGCCGGCCTCATCGCCGGTCTTTTGGCCTTTGGTTTCGCCCGTGTCTTAGGCGAGCCGCAAATTGACCTGGCCATCGCCTTTGAAGAACAGATGGCGGCTGTGGAAAATCCGAATGCACCGGCCGAGCCGGAAGTGGTCAGCCGGGAAACCCAAGCCGGCATCGGGCTTTTTACGGGCGTCATGGCCTATAGTGTTGCGATGGGTGGCATCTTCGCGCTGGTTTTCGCGGGGCTTTACGGCCGCGCCAGCCGGCTGGGCCCACGCGGTCTGTCAGCCGTGCTGGGGATTGCCGCATTCATTGCACTCGTGATCGTGCCTGACCTGAAATACGCGCCAAACCCGCCGGCGGTCGGCAATCCGGAAACGATCGGTGTTCGCACCGAGCTGTTCTTCGTGATGATCGCCGCCTCGATCTTCGGCATGGCGCTGGCCTTTGCTGTGGCCAAGAACCTGCGTGAACGTTTCGGTGCCTGGAATGCCGCCATTCTGGCGGGTATCGCCTACATCGTTTTCATCGCGATCGTCCATGGACTGCTGCCGGCGATCAACGAAGTCCCCGAGAACTTCTCGGCAATGAACCTCTATTCCTTCCGTCTGGCGACCCTCGGTCTTCAGGCAACGGTCTGGACTGGGATTGCGCTGGTCTTCGGCTACCTTGCTGAACGGCTTTTGAGCCAAACCGGAAATTACCGTGCGCTTTCCGCCGCGCGTTGATTCCACTTCGACGGGCGGCGCACACCTGCGGCGCCCGTTTTTTATGCGCGGCATGACACAGCCGTCGTGCTGTTGGCTGCTTTTGCTGGCCTTCCTGCAGGCCACGAACGTTATGGCACATGGACGGTCTTCCACCGGTCCTGTGTCGGGCATTCCTATCCCCAACCTCTCGCATGGCGAGATGGCAGTCTTGAGCCCGTATCGCAGCGACATCATGGGCGTTGCTGATAAGGTCAAGCAGACAGACCCGTCCTTCCGGCGGCTGAAGAACTACGCCGCCATTCAGTATTCCTATTGCTTCTGGGGTGCAGCGCCCGGCACGATCACGGATGAAGCCAGCCCCTTCAACGAATGTGCCCATGCCTATCTGGCCGCGTCCAAGGCGTTGCTCCTCCATATGCGCGCGATGCCGGACGCTGCCCCGGCAATTGCCGAGCTTGTTTCCCAGATCGACACGGACATGATCCGCACGGGAGCCGCCTTTATCGGCTGCCAGTATTCCGGGGGCTCGTTTAATACGGCCGGTCTGGTGACGCCGCATTGGGAAAACGTGCCTGCTCATGTGCCGACAATGGCGGCAACAGGCGCAATCCTGATGATCCTGGCCAGTCCGGTTTTCTTCAGAATCGTGCGCCGTTCGCCTCGCTAGCGATCAAGGCGGCAAAAGATCCGCCGACTATCCCCCAGAAGCGCCCCACCCCGCACGTTGACATGCGGGGTGGCCCAGGTCGCGCCGCATTCACAGACGAATCAATAGCACCGAAAAGTGGTGCCGGACGTCCCCCATTTGGGGGAGCCCCGAGCCCGTCAACAGATAAATAGTAACTGTCACAGACCGGTCCTACCTAAAGTTCCAGTGACGATCTGTTTGTGATAGCAGGCATGCCTTCCGGGCGGATCAGCTTCTTCAGAGCAGCGATGCGGAAGATGGCGTTGGCAGCGCCGTAACCGCGATAACCGCGCCGTTCGACGATCTCGAAGAAAAAGCCCTCACCATAGGAACCGCTGTAGAGCTGGAAGAATTCGCCGTACTCGTCGCGGTCATAAAGGATGTTTTCCGCTTTCAGCCACTCGCTGAGCTCCGGGTCAAGGCCGAACCGGGCTTCGACATCGTCGTAGTAGTTGGGCGATATGTGCAGCGGCTGGAAGCCATTTTGTTTCAGCGCCTTGGCCGTTAAAAAAATGTCGTCGGTGCTGAAGGCCAGATGCTGGATACCCGAGCCGAAGGTCTCGGCGATGAAATGGCCGGCAAGCGTGCGGCGGTTTTCCGCACCGTTCAGTGTAATGCGCAAGGTGCCATTGGTATTCTCGATCACCTGGCTGCGAACGACGCCGGCCGGATCGATGATATCCACCATCGGCGTTTTCTGCGTTTCGAAGATCGCAGTGTAGAACAACAGCCAGGTCAACAATTCCTCATAGGCAACCGTCTGGGCGATATGGTCGATGCCGCACAGATGTGCCGGCTGGCTTTCTTCCTCGTCTGTAACCGGGACAAAATCGATATCCCAGATACGACCGAGATCAGACTTGTCATCGAGCATGTAGATCAAGCCACCGCCGACGCCGCGAATGGCGGGAATTGAAAGTTCGCCGGTGCCGACCGGCTGGCTGAAGGGTTCTGCCCCCAGCGCCACCGCCCGCGCCATGGCCTCGCCGGCGTCGCCGACCGCGAGCGCCACGGCATAGGCCGACGGCCCGTGCACCGCGTAGGATGCATTGGCAAAACCGGCGCGTTCGGTGTTGACCAGAAGCCGGATATCGCCCTGGCTGTAGACCTGCACCTGCTTGCTTCTGTGCCGGGCGGTGTTGCGGAAGCCAAGGGTGCGCAGGAGCGCGATCAGCTCCGTTGCGTCAGTGTCATCGAGAGAGAACTCCACGAAGCCGACGGTCTTCACCGCCGCGCGCTCCGGCATCGCGCCAACTGTGAGACTAGACGTGTTCGGATTGCGCCGGACCCGGTCGCCCAACAGGATCAACGAGCGATGACCATCGGCGGCAATCGCCCTCGCCGAGCCGCCGCGGAATTGGTCGTTGAAGATTTCCAGCGAAAAATAACCGTCATAGCCAGTCTCGGCTATCGCTGTGGTGAAGTCCGTCACCGGCAGGTCGCCCTCACCCGGCATGTTGCGGAAATGGCGGCTCCAGTAGAGCAGGTCCATGTCGATCAAAGGCGCGTCTGCGAGCTGGACGATGAAGATCTTTTCCTTGGGGATGGAACGGATCGAATTAATGTCGATCTTGCGCGACAGGGTGTGGAAACTGTCGAGGATCAGACCGATATTGGCGTGGTCGGCGCGCCGGACGACTTCCCAGGCGTCACGGTGGTCGAAAATATGCTTTCCCCAGGCGAGCGCCTCGTAGCCGACCCTCAAGCCACGTTTGGCAGCGCGCTCGCCAAGCTCATGGAAATCCGCCGCTGCCCGGTCGATGCCGCCCTGCGAAACCGGCGACACGTTGGAGCAGACCAGCACGAGATCGGTGCCGAGTTGTTGCATGATATCGAATTTGCGCTCGGCGCGATCAAAGGTTCGGGTGCGATGCGGCTCGGGCATGCCCTCGAAATCGCGAAACGGCTGGAACAGCGTGATTTCCAGTCCATGGTCGCGGACCATCCGGCCAACATCCGCCGGGCTGCCGTCGAAAGCCAGAAAATCGTTCTCGAAAATCTCGACGCCGTCAAACCCTGCCTTGGCGATAGCCGCCAGCTTTTCGGGAAGTTCGCCGCTGATCGATACGGTCGCTATGGAGGTTTTCATTGAGGATCCTCGCTTCGACGGCTGCCGGATGTCAGATTGTCGAAATGCCGCATCATTCGGTAGGTATCGGGCTCGCGTCCGGTAAACAGGCGGAAGGCGCCGACGGCCTGGAAGACGGCCATGCCGCCGCCGTTCAAGACCTTGCAGCCCCTTAACCTTGCAGCCTTGAGAAGTGCGGTTTCGAGCGGAAAATAGACGATTTCAGCCACCCAGTGATGGGGTGCCAGAAGGTCAGGCGAAAGCGGAACGCCCGGGTATTTCGCCATGCCGGTCGGGGTTGCATGGATCAGACCGGATACCGATCGCATTGCCGCCGCCAGGTCGCCGGATGCCGTAATCATCGCTTGCGGAAACAATGCGGACAGAGCCTGCGCCAGATGTGCCGCCCGCTCCTCGTCAAGATCGAATACCGTCAGGTTCTTCAAGCCCAGCGACAGGATGGCGTAGGCCGTGGCGACCCCCGCCCCGCCGGCGCCAATCTGGACTGCAGCATCAAGACGGGCATCGGGCAAGCCGCGCCGAAAGCTCTCGGCAAAACCCCACCAGTCGGTGTTGTGGCCATATCGTCGGCCACTCTTCAGGACGACAGTGTTGACCGCGCCGAGCGCGCGTGCCTCGTCGGACAGTTCGTCGAGATAGGGGATCACCAGCTGTTTGCACGGATGGGTGATGTTGAGGCCGCTCAGGCCCTGCTCTTCGGCCTGGTTCAAAAGCTGCGGTAGGCTATCTGGCGTCAGGCCGCGCTGATTGAGGTCGATCAGTTCGTAGTCGTAGGCAAACCCTTGGGCTGCACCTTCCTGCATGTGCATCGCCGGGGTCAGCGACGCCTGGATGCCTGCGCCGATCAGTCCGGCTTTCAGGGGTTTCAGACATGTCTCGACCATGGCAGCAGGTTCCGTGATTGTCACAAGGGTTGGGCCGGCCCGCCAGACAGCGGGCCGGCGAAGGCATTATTGACCGCGGGCAGCTGCCAGTTCCTTGAAGAGCAGCGAGACGGTATCAGGGCCGATTTCGGCGCTGAACTTTTCGACGAGTGGCTTGACAGCGTCGCGCAGCTTCTGCGTTTCTCCCGGGCTCAGCTCGGCCACTTCCATGCCGGTTGCCTTGATTTCTGCCATCGCCTTGGCATCCACCTCGCGCGAAACCTTGCGCTGATAGTCGCGGGCCTCGGTTGCTGCTGACTGGAGCACAGCCTTTTCCTCGTCGTTCAGCTTGTCCCAGAAGGCCTTGCTGATCAGCACGATCTGCGGGTTGTACTGGTGACGGGTCACCGTCATGTACTTCTGTACTTCGAAGAATTTGGCGTTGAGGATATTGGCGGCCGGGTTTTCCTGGCCATCCACCGTGCCGGTTTCAAGCGCGGTGTAGAGCTCGGTATAAGGCAGGGGCACGGCATTGGCGCCAAGGCCGTTGAACAGTTCGATCGGGATCGGCGACTGCAGCGTGCGGATCTTCAAGCCTTTGATATCCTCAAGCTTGGTGACCGGATGGCGGTTGTTGGTGAGATTGCGGAAACCCAGTTCCCAATAGGCAAGACCGATAAGGCCGGTATCTGGCAGCTTGTCGGCCAGGCTCTTGCCGAACGCGCCGTCCATGACCTTGTCGGCCTCTTCGCCGCTGTTGAACAGGAACGGCAGATCGACTGCGCCAAACGCCTTGACGTTGCTGGCGAGGATCCCGGCGTTGAGCACCAGCATCTCGACGACGCCCCCCTGGAGGGCAGAGACGGTCTGCACGTCGCCGCCGAGCACGCCGCCCGGGAACAGTTTGACATCGATTTTGCCGCCACTCTTGTCCTTGACGATCTCGGCAAATTTTTCCATGCCGGTGACCTGCGGGTGGCCCTTGTTGTTGGCGCTGGCAAATTTCAGCGTGGTTTCGCGGATTTCAGCTGAAGCCGTACCCGCCAGAAGCATTGCGGGCAGAGCGAGCCCCAATGCCAGTTTCAACATCCTGTTCAACATGCTTTTCCTCCCAGATTTTGGCCAGTGTTTCCCGGCCGGTTGAATAGTTTTCAAAAACGCCTTCCGCCTCAATGTCCGAACCAGGCAACCGGTGCCATCACCAGCTGCGGGAAGAGCACGAGGAGGAAGAGCACGATCAGTTCGGCGATCAGGAAAGGCATGACGCCCTTCATCAGATCTTCCATCGACAGCTTGGAAACGCCGCAGATGACATTGAGCACGGTGCCGACAGGCGGTGTGATCAGGCCGATGGAGTTATTGATGATGAACAGGACGCCGAAATAGACCGGATCAATGCCGGCCTGCTTGATCACCGGCATCAGGACGGGCGTCATGATCAGGATAGTCGGGGTCATATCCATGGCAGTGCCGACCAGCACGATCAGCACCATGATTGCGATCAGGAGCAGCGTCTGGTTGTCCATCAGCGGCTCAAGCAGCGCGACGAGATCGCCCGGCACATCCGCAACCGTGATCAGCCAGGCGGAGACCGCAGCGCAGGCTACGAGGAACATCACAACGGCGGTGATCTTTGCCGCCGCCACAAAGACATGAAAGACGCGCGACGGCGGCAGTTCGCGGTAGATGACCATGGCGACGAACAGCGAATAGACGGCAGCAACGACGCCAGCTTCCGTCGGGGTAAAGACGCCGAACTTCAGGCCGAACACGATGATCACCGGCAGCATCAGCGCCCAGATAGCATCGACAAAGGCCTTGAGCCGGACCGCACCACTCTGGCGGGGCGGCAGGGCGAACTGTTCCTTGCGGGCGACCAGAAGCCAGGTGACGCAGAGCGCCAGCGCAATCAAGAGGCCCGGTACGATACCGGCAAGGAAGAGCTTGGTGATCGAGACGCCACCGACCACGCCGTAGAGGATGAAGCCGATCGAGGGTGGGATGATCGGACCGATGACCGAGGCGGAAGCCAGAAGACCGCCGGTGCGGGCCGGATCGTGGCCGGATTTCAGCATCATCGGGTAGAGCAGTGCGCCGAGCGCTGCGGCATCGGCCACCGCCGAGCCGGACAGACTGGAAAGGACGCAGGCAGCAAAGATCGCCACGAAACCCAGCCCGCCCCGCACATGGCCGACCAGCGCCATGGCAAGATTGACGATCCGGCGCGACAGGCCACCGGTGTTCATCACCTCGCCGGCCAGAAGAAAGAACGGCACGGCCATCAACGGAAAGCTGTCGGCGCCGTTCATGACGTTCTGGGCTACAATCTGGGCATCGAAAATGCCCATGTACATCATCAGCGCCACACCACTGATGATCAGGGCGAACGCGATCGGTACGCCAAGCGCCATGGGGCCGAGAAGAGCGCCGAGGAAAATCGTCAGGGTCATTGTTTTCTCCTCAGATCTTCGCGCCGGTGACGGCTGGCTTGGCGGGATGATCGTCGAGAGCCACCTGCTCCTCGCTGTCGCGGACGAAGTCGGCGGTGGTCACGTCTATGCGGCCGGTTGCGACACAAAACGCGTCCCAGAGGATGATGAGGAAGGTCGGAATGCCGAAGGCGAGCCCCGCGCCATAGAAGAAGCCCATGGACAGGCCTGTTGCCGGCATCGTCGCCGGCAGGTTGATCAGCGTCTGTGTCCAGCTGCCGCTGATCATCAGCGCCGTTGCCAGCAGCATCAGTCCCTGCCCCGCCAGAACCGCCAGCTTGGCGCCTGTGGCCGGCAGACGCTTGATCAGCGAATCGACGCCGAGATGGCCGTGTTCACGCATGGCGACGACGGCGCCTAGGAATGTCAGCCAGATAAAGAAAACCCGGGAAAGTTCTTCGGACGAGGTAATACCCTGATTGAAGGCATAGCGCAGAATGACATTGCCGAACACCAGAACGACCATGGCGGCAAGCAGCAAGGCGATGATCACCTTCAGCCCGAAGAAATAGAAATCGATGATGCGTACCATGCCTGTCCTCCCGAAATGGATTCCGCCGCTGGCGATTGGCTGCCACCTGCTGCATTCACAGCGGCTGCACAATAGCGTGGCCGGATATCCATGCCGATGCCTCCTCCTCAGGACCATTCGGCGCACTTACAAAATGTACGAACTGGTACGTATGTCAAGAGGCATCTATTGAAAGCAGGCGACAAGCTCACTATGACTTCAGGGGCATACCGGATAACGGCATGAAGATTCTCGTGAGGGAGACACGGGAGCCCAATGGGCAAAGGCGCCGGGAGGGAGCGGCGGAGCATGGCAACAAGGGCTGAAAACGGCAGGAAAAACGATCCGCAGCGCACGCAGGAAAATATCCTCGAGGTGGCGACGGAAGAGTTTTCCACGCACGGCCTTGCCGGCGGGCGCGTCGATGCCATCGCCGAACGCACCCGCACGTCCAAGCGGATGATCTACTATTATTTCGGCAGCAAGGAGGGGCTTTACCTTGCGGTGCTGGAACGTTCCTATCGCAAGATCCGCACGCTGGAGGCAGATCTTCAGCTTTCCAATCTGGAACCGGAAGAGGCGCTTCGCGTCCTGATCTCGACGACCTTCGATCATGACGAGGCGCACCCGGATTTCGTCCGGCTGGTCAGCATCGAAAACATCCACCACGCCGCCCATATGCTGCGCTCGGAGGCGATCCGCGACCTCAATGTCTCCGTCATCGAGACGATCGCCGGCATTCTCGAGCGCGGCATCGACCAGCGTGTCTTCACCCGCCAGGCCGATCCGATCGACATTCACATGATGATCAGCGCGTTCTGCTTTTTCCGCGTCTCCAACCGCTACACGTTCGGCTCGATCTTCCGGCGCGACCTCTCGGAGCCTGCCACGATCGAACGGCATCGCACGATGATCGCCGACGCCGTTATCGGCTATTTGAAAGCGTAAAGGCGGCCGCGCGCCTCAGTTTCGGCGTAGCAGGAAATGGACCGACGCCAGGGCGACACAGCCCACCGACACCAGGAAAATGGCGCCCGACATGGCGTAGATCACCGGGGAAGCGCCCGAGTTCATCTTGCCGAACAGGACGACCGGCAACGTGTTCTGACGGCCGGCGAGGTAGAAGGCGCGGGTGAATTCGTTGAGCGACAGCAGGAAGGAAAAGATGACGGCACTGATCAGGCCCGGGCGAATGAGCGGCAGGGTGATATCGACGAACTGACGCCACCGCGTGGCGCCGAGATCGGCTGCGGCGGTCAGGTATGAACGGCGCACGGCGGCAAAGCTGGTGAGGATGACAATGAAGGCAAAGGGCATGGCCCACAGGAGATGGCCCGCGATCACCGTGAGGGTCGAGGCCTTGATGCCGCTTCGCGTAAAAACCGCAGAGAGCGCCAGGCCTTGGATCACCCCCGGCACGAACATTGGCAGGATCACGGTCAGAAACCAGGCCGTTCGCGTTGCGCGCAATTCGAAATAGGCAAGGGCTGCCAAAAGCGACATGCCGGTCGCAAGGACCGCGGTGATCGTCGCAATTATCAGCGATTGCTGCAGCGCCCCGACCAGCGCCCGCTCATGCGGGAGGGCTGCATACCACGTGAGGCTGAGATCGGAGAGGCGCGGCACGCCGGGCTGCAAGGCGGGATTGAAGGATACGGCCAGCAGATAGAGCGGCGGTGCATAGATGACGATCAGTCCGGCAATGGTGATTGCCCAAAGAAGGATACGATTGAACAGGCCCTCCCGGATCATCATGGCGACTGATCCTCAAACAGCGAGCTAAGTCCGAACATGCGGTTGCCGATGAGAACAAGACCGAAGATGACGATCAGGACGATGGTGGAGATGGCGAAGGCCAGCGGATAGTTGGCGACGCGCATGACGTCATTGATCATCACCGAGACGATCGATGCCCCGGCTCCCCCCAGCATCTGCACTTCGGTGGAGGAGCCCACCACCATGACGAAGACGAACAGGAAGCCAGCAAAGATGCCAGACATGGTCAGCGGCAAGAGAATGCTGGTCAGGCTTTTCCAGAAGCCGGCCCCCAGATCCTGGGCTGCGGCGAGAAAGGTCGGATCGACCCGGCGCATCGAGAGAAGCAGGGGAAAGGTTGCAAACGGCAGGTATGATGCGATCAAACCGACGATGACGGCAAAATTGCTGAACAGAAGCCAATCGAGGGGCGCGTTGATCATCCCCAGATCCTGCAGCCATGTGTTGAGCACACCGGTGCGCCCCAGCACCAGCCGCCATGAGAAGGACCGGATGAGGTAGGACGTAAAGAAGGGAATGGTGATCAGCGCCAAAAGAATGATGCTGAGCCTCCGTCCGGCAAGGAAATGCACGGCATAGGCTGTCGGATAGGCGATCAGCAGGCACAAGAGTGCCGTTGCGAAGGCCTTGACCAATGTCGAGACGATCACCGTCCATCGACCCGCCTCCAGGATGCCTGCATAACCTGCGAGGCTCAGATCCGGCTTGATCCAGTATGTCGAGGGATCCCAGCTCCAGAAACTCCAGACGACGACGATAGTCAGCGGCGCCAACCCGAGCGCCAGGATCGCCATAAGCGGCGGCGTCATCAGAGCCGATGAAATGGGCAGGCGCGGTGCGGTCATGCTGGTCCCTTCCAGGGGTGGAGGCAACGGCAAAGACACTTGCCGTTGCCAAGGATTGACCTCAGGCGTTGCGCAGCTTCTGCCACCATTCTTCATAGAGCTGGAAATTGTCCGGCCGGGCGTTCTGCCAGTAGATCTTGCCGCCAAACTTTGCCTTGACGTGCTCGGCCAGCTTTTCGACTTCCTCCGGCTTGTATTCGTCCGGATGGGCCTTGGCGTAGACCACATTGTTGTCGCTTGGTACCAGGTAGCCGCGCGCCTGGCCGAGTTCGCAACCGTAGAAACCACCGAGCAAACCATCGACGAACTTATGGGCCGTATCGGCAACGCCGCGGTCACCGGCGCCCTTGAGCAGGACCATGTTGTTGCCCCAGCCCTCGTAGCCTTCAACGGGGGCGGCATATTCCACCTGCAGCCCGCGCTTGCGGCCTTCGTAGACGATCGGCTCCCAGCCAGTCATGGCGTCGACCTCCTGATCGGCAACGAGCTGGACGCCCTGCTCCCAGCCGTTCCAGAACGTGCGGAACTGGCCGTCGGACTTGTGCTTGATCAGGAACTCCATCACCAGGCCCAGTTCGGATTCCGACAGATTGCCGGGATCGGCGATCGGCTGGTTTTCGCTTTCCTTGAGATACATGGCGGTAAAGATGGCGCTGTTGATCCAGGCATCTTCCATCGCCACGCGGCCCTTCAGCTTCGGATCGAAGATAGCGCCATAGCTGTCGATCTTGCCGAGCTTGTCGGGCCGGTAGATGATCGAGTCGGCATTGACGACGGCCGGAATACCGTACTGCTTGCCCTCATGCTTGAGATAGGGAATGTCCTTGGCCCACTGCCAAAGGCTTTCATAGTTGGGGATTTTGGCAGTATCCCAGGGAATGATGACGCCCTGGCGTGCCAGTTCCTTTTCGGCGCCGCCCTGGAAACCGCCGATATCGAAGAGATCGTTGGCATTGCCGGCGGCAAGGCGGGCAATGACCGGGCCGAGATCGTTGCCATTATCGGTGAATTCCGGCGTGACGCCGCTCTGCTTGGCAAATTCGGGCCATTTTTCGCCAATGTCCAGCGTCGCCGTCGCCCAGAAAGCGACCGTTGCCGCATCCTGCGCTGAGAGACGCGAGGCAAATCCCAAACCTCCGGCAGACAGGGCAATGCCGCCCGCCCCCATAACTTTTAGAAAATCACGCCGCTGCACATTGCTGTGCGCCTGAGGTAAAAGTGGTCTGCGCTGCTGTGTCATGATCATTCCCCTTTTTGGTTCTTGGCATTCATTGATCACTCAACCGCGGCCCTTCACCCGGCCTGCGGCATTCCTGCGCTGGAGACCAGAACTGCTGCGTCCGGCTTCAGACCGACCGGCACCTTTTGCCCGACGGTCAATTGTCCGATATCCGCGTCCGCCTCAATGGCGATCACCAGCGTCTGGCCGTCAGAAAAAGCAAGTTTCAGGTCACGATGCAGACCGCGGAACGTCGTTCCGACAACCGTCAGCAGCAGCGACGACGGCGCGCCTTGCGGCGCCAAAAACAATCGATCCGGGCGAATGGCGACGACGCTTGCGGCCGGATCGAGAAAACCGTCGGCCCGCACGGGTAGCGTTTGCCCTGCAATCGTCGCTTCGGCTTGACCGTTTGCCGTATCAATTTTCTCCGGCCGCAGGAGGGTGTCAATCCCGATAAAACGGGCAACGAAAGCATTGGCCGGAGCGTCGAAGAAGCGGGCCGGCGCATCCACCTGTTCGATCCGCCCCTTATGCATGACTGCCATACGATCCGACAGGCTCAGCGCTTCGTCCTGATTATGGGTCACAAGAATAAAGGTTGCACCTGTTCGCTTGTGCAGCCGTCCGAATTCATCGCGCATCTGCTGGCGTAGACGTTCGTCCAGGCCCGTCAACGGCTCGTCAAGCAAGAGGATTCCGGGCTCCATCACCAGCGCGCGGGCAAGTGCAACACGCTGCCTTTGGCCACCGGAGAGAATATTGACGTTGCGCGGGCCGAATCCCGAGAGTTCGACCAGATCGAGAGCATCGTTGATCCGGCTGTCCAGGGAAGAACCCGATAGCCCGCGCAGGCGAAGTCCGTAACCCACATTTTGCGCAACACTCATGTGCGGAAACAGGGCAAGGCTCTGGAAGACGGTGTTGACCGGCCGTTTGTTGGCTGCCAAACCGCTGACATCCTTGCCATCGAAACAGACCCGGCCGGATGTCTGCGTGTCAAAACCGCCAATCAGCTTCAGGAGCGAGCTTTTCCCGCACCCCGACGACCCAAGCAACGTGAAGAATTCGCCGGCCTTGATGTCGAGCGTAACATCGTCCAACGCCTTGACCGGCCCGTATTCGCGGCTGACATGATCGACCTGGATCGATATCGCCATCTTACAGCGCCTCGATGCGGTTTTCCCGAATGATCAGGATACCTGTGTCGGTCACGTCCATTCTCTGGCCGTCCTGAACAAGCGTGGTTGCCGTCGCCTCCTCGATGATCATCGGTCCCTCGATCGATTGGCCAGGTCCAAGCAGCCTGCGTTCATAGACCGGGCATGACACCCAACCCGATGACGCACCGAAATAGACGTTGCGGCGCCCCCTCATGGCCGTCTCAATACCATTACTGGTTGCGGCCAGCAACGGCAAGGAGATCACCGGACCATTCAGAACGGCTTCAAGGTGCAACGTGGTGATTTCGACGCCAGCATCCGGCAAACGGAACGAATAGGCCCGTTCATGGGCGGCGTGGAAACGTTCCGCGAAGCTGCGCATGTCATCGTTACGGTCAAACTGCGCAAAGACACCGTGTTCCTGGCCCCGATAGCGTGCTTCAACCTGATAGGTGAAGCGGATGTCGGCGTCCTGGCCCTTGGCGAAGTAGTCGACGGCTTCCGCTTCCAGCCCGTCGAACCGGCCTGCCAGGTCGCTCAGGGCGTCCTCCGTCAAGGCCGCAAACCAGGTTCCGCGAAAATCGGCACGCGGTTCTGCTGCCAGCATGCCCCAGGCCGAAAAGATTCCCGGATGCGGCGGTATGACGATTGCCTTGACACTAAGATCGCGACCGAGACGGGTCGCCAGCGCCGGCCCGGCCCCACCGCTGACGACGAAGACGGCGTCTCTGGGATCGTGGCCGCGCTGGACCGTCACGAGTTTCAGGGCGTTGATCATGCTGGCATGGGCGATGTCGACGATCGCCAGCGCCGCGTCCTCAATCCTCATGCCCAGTGGCGTGGCAACGGTGGCGATGGCATCCGCGGCTTTCTGCTTGTCCAGATGCATGCTGCCGCCAGCAAAGGTGGCCGGATCGAAGATACCGAGCGTCAGAATGGCGTCAGACAGAGTTGGCTTTTTGCCGCCATGTCCGTAGCATGCAGGCCCAGGTGTTGAACCCGCACTTTCCGGGCCGACCCGCAAGGCACCGCGATCGTCAAGCCGGGCGATCGAGCCGCCACCCGAGCCGATCTCGACAATATCCACGACAGGCACCTGAACGGGATGGCCAGGGCGGATACGGGTATGCTCCAGCTTATAATCGACATTGAGCGTCGGGCGTCCCGCGTGGATCAGGGAACATTTGGCAGTCGTGCCACCGACATCGAGCGACAACACTTCGCTTTCCCCCAGCGCGTCGCCAATCCTGGCTGCACCGGCAACGCCGCCGGCGGGTCCAGACTCCACCAGGGTCAGCGGACTTTTGACGGCCTGATCGAAGGTCGAGATGCCGCCATTCGACTGCATCGCGTAATAGGGGCAGGTCAGTCCCCGCTTCATCAAGGCCTCTTCCAGCCGCTCGAAGTAATATTGAATGATCGGCTGCACATAGGCGTTCAGCACAGCCGTGTTCGACCGTTCGTATTCGCGCCACTGCCGTGAAACGGAATGGCTTGCACAGATAGTGACCTCGGGAAGCGCATCGGCAAGGATGCCCGCGCACAGAATTTCGTGCTCTGGATTGGCATAGCTGTGAAGGAAAAGAACGGCAATTGCCTCGATTTTTTCTGCCTCGCACCGGGCAATGATCGGTCTCAAATCATCAAGCTCAAGGGGTACGATGACCTTGCCCGAAGCATCGAGGCGCTCGCGCACTTCAAAGCGCAACTCCCGTGGGACGAACGGTTCGGGGCTGTGGAACTGCAGATTGTAGAGATCGGGACGATTACCCCGGCCGATTTCGAGTACGTCGCGAAAACCCGCCGTGGTGACCAGCGCCGTGCGCACCCCTTTGCGTTCGGTAATGGCATTGATGACCGTGGTTCCACCATGGGCAAAGAAGGTGACATCCCGGGTTCTGAGCCCACCGTTTTCCTCCGCCGACGCAATGGCGTTGAGGACGCCGCGCGATTGGTTTTTGACGGTGGTCAGGCTTTTTGCGGTGAAAAGCTCACCGCTGCGCTCGTCATAGCCGACGAGATCGGTAAATGTGCCTCCGACATCGGTTGCCAGCCTGATCATTCTGAAACCTCCCCGTCGTATCCATAGAGACTTGAGGCTTGCGCCCCGGTGAGAAATCCATTGCGTACGTCCTGCTCAACCAGGAGCGGCTCGCGTTGAGCCGGATCACCCCAGCCGCCCCCGCCACCGGTCACCACGCGCAGAACATCGCCCTTGTTGAGATCGAGATGCGCCACCCGGCTATAGGTCTGCAGCGCGCCATTGACCGGCGCGATCTGCAAGGCATTGAGTGTCCCCTGCCCGCCGCCATCCATGCCCCAGGGCCGGGTGGCTGTGCGCCCAAAACTGCCGTATGCCGATACGTTCCCGGCAAGCATCTCGTATTCACGCACGATGCCAAAGCCGCCGCGGCGGCGCCCCGCGCCGGCACCACCCTCGATATTGAAGCCGTAGCGCTTGACCCTTAACGGGAAGCGCGCCTCGATCACTTCGACTGAATAGTTGTAGGTATCGCCATCCGTCAGCGCGATGAGAGCGCCAGCGCCGTCGCGATGTTCGCTTGCGCCCCAGCCGCCATGTTGCGGCTCGATATGAATAAACGGCTGACCGCTGTGATCCTTGCCGGAAATATAGACGACGCACAGGCTGGAATAGGATCCGGCCGAAAAGCGCGACGGCATCAGCGGCGCCAAGGCCTTCCAGACGAGTTCGGATGCGTGGACGGACCCTTCGTAATACCAGCCGGTCGGCGACGGCTTTTCGGCGGTGAAGATGGTCCCGGCTGGCGCAATGACGGAAAGCGGCCTGAACCAGCCTTCGTTGGACGGATCGTGCGGCCCGACCATGGCCTTGACGATCGTCCTGACCGCAGACTGCAAGGCGCCACGGGAGCAATTGATCGGCCCGGCAACCGCCGGAGGGCAACCGGTGAAATCGACGGTGATGTTGTCGCCGGAAATCGTGACAGCCACCGTCACAGGGATCGGCAGGTGGCTAACGCCGTCTCCATCGATTACATCCGTGGCTTCATAACGGCCATCGGGAAGTGCTGCAATTGCCGCGCGGCTGCGGGTCTCGCTGGCCGAAAGAAGATTGGCAAATGCCGCCTCGACGATACCAGCCCCGTACTTCGACGCCAGCTCCGCCATCCGCCGCCCGGCAACCCGAACCGTTGCGACCTGCGCATTAAGGTCACCTAGCGCGATTTCGGGCAACCTGACATTCTCGCTGACGATATGGAGGATTTCGTCGGAAAAAACCTCCGCGCGAACGACTTTGACGCCCGGCAGGCGCAAGCCTTCCTGAAACACCGAGGTCGCGTTCGGCGCAAGGCTTCCCGGAACAGACCCGCCCACGTCCAGATAGTGGGCTACATTGATCGCATAGGCGAGGATCTCACCGTCAACGAACAACGGCTTGACGATGGCGAAATCACAGGCGTGCGTGCCGCCGGCATAGGGATCGTTGGACAACAGGATGTCCCCCTCGACGAGGTTCCCCGCGAATTTCTCGATGAGCGCCCGCACCTGTACGCCAAAGGTGCCGGTAAAGAGCGTGATGCCATTCATCTGGGCAACCAGTTCACCGTCGGCCGTCAGGAGGCCGCAGGCGAAATCGAGCACCTCGTAAATGACGGGGCTCATGCTGGTGCGGGCCATGACGATGCCCATTTCATCGACGGTGGCCATCAACTTGCCTTCGATGATTTCCTGCGTCACAGGATCGACACGTTTTCCGCCGGTGACCATCGTCTGCAAGCCCTCATCCCACCTATCGAGGGTAGACTAGGAGCGCTTGACGCGGCGCGGTAGCTGGTCAGATGGGTAGTTGCGTTTCTCGACGCCCCACCCGTTTGGGTGGGTCCTTGATCATTGCAGCAAACCTGTGTCGCGACACACCGTCACCGCTGCCGTCCGGGTCGTGACGTTCAGCTTGGTGAAAATATTGCGCAGATGAAATTTGACCGTATTGTCGCTGAGATCGAGCTTTCGGCCGATCTCCTTGTTGCCGAGACCGGCACTCAAGAGACGCATCACGCTCCGCTCTCGTTCCGTCAGTCCGCCAGCTTCTGTCAAGGCGACTGCCGTTGTACGGGTCGCGCCCTGGGGCGTGGCGCTGCCATCGAGCACCAAGGTCAACCGCTGCGAGACCACTGCCGGCATTTCCATCGTCGATGCAAGCCGTCGAATCTCGCCGGTAAAATCGGCCCCTTCGATCTGAAGGATCGCGCGGTAGTCGGCCATGGGCAGTGACAGCAGGAGACCGGACAGGCAAGCGGCGGCCTTGTTTGGCTGCCCCTGCGCCAGCAACAGCCGAATATCGAGCAATCCCAGTTCGATCCGTCGCGGCACATGCGGTTTTAAGGCTTGTTGCGTGGTCAGGCGATCAAACAGATCCCGAGCGCGTACAATATCTCCTTGGGCTGCATAAATTCTCGTCCACAGGAGGGCGGGAACACCGCCGCGCAGATTGACACCAAGATTGTTGGGAGCATCCGCATAAGCAGTCTGTGCCTGGAAACCGCTGATCTCCGCGTAGCGTATCGCTTCCTCAATATCGCCTGTGGCAATGAGGAGCGTGACACGCTCGCCGTCAATCAAGCGCGTGAGCCGCTCGAAACCCCGGCGACGCGCCGCAGCCCGGGCACTGTCGATTGCGGCATGCGCCGCAAGCATGTCGCCGTTCAGCCGCAAGACGCGTTGTTGCGCCATTACGCCTGCTGCCAGGAGATCGAACCAGGAATCGTGCAATTCCAGATGCGGAAGTGCCCAGGACAGGGCAGCCGAAGCGGCATCGTGCTCGCCGCGCATCGACAGGACCTCGCTCAACAAAACCTGGCCGACGGCATCGAGGTCACTGCCCTCGCCGATATTGACTTGTGCTTCGGCAATCAGGCTGCGGTAGGCATCCTCAGCACTCTTGCTGTCACCGCTGAAGAAGGCCGCCTGACCAATATGGGTGTAGAGATGCATGGCACCAAAATCTGCGCCCCCGTCCCGAAATGCCCGGATCGCCAGTTGTCCATAGTGCATCGCGCGGTCGAGATCGGTGCGGATCAGGAAGTTATAGGCCAGCATGTTGAGCGCCAATGCCCGATGGATAAGCTCCATGTCATTGCCCTGCGACAGATCAGCTTCCAGGGCCGAGAGATCGGCAGCGGTGGCCCAGCGGTCGGTATAAAGCGACATCAGCACACGCACCACGCGCAGGTCGCGGGACAACCTTCCATCGGCACAGGCCCGCTCAGCGATCGCCAGATAGTGGTTGGCTGCATCGAGCTGACCCGCTTTGGCACTGATGACACACAGACCCAAGGTTGTCAGTGGAAAGTTGGAAAGGTTGATGTCGGCGGCTTTGGCGATCAGTGTCTGGAACAGAAGCGTTCCTCCGCGCGTGGTCGCGTAGACGCGGCGCCATCCGCCGGCGGCCTCGACGATGGCAGCCGCAAGATCCGCGTCACCAGCCAGCAGAGCATGCCGCACCGCTGCATCATAATCGTGGGTAGCCTGAAACCAGCGCGCAGCCTTTCGCAAGATCGTGTGCGTCTCAATGCCAACCCGCTCCGCCTCCTCCTTGAGGAAGCTGTTAAACACCGGGTGATAGCGGATCCATGTTCCCTGGCTGTCCAGAACGGCAATGGGAAGCGCGTATTCTCCAAGCCGGTTGAACAGAGCTGCTGAATCTGGGTTGGCGGAAATTGAGGCTGCCAGCGTACGGCTGATGGCTGGCAGCGACGCCGTTTCGAGGAGGAAATGCTGAACCTCGCTTGGTAGGCTGGAAAAAACCTGCTCCGAGAGATAACGGGCCATCTCGACATTGCTGCCGTCGAACGATTCCAGGATGGCGGCTCTGTCCTTGCTTTCTGCAACGAGAACGCGGACCATCTGCAGCGCCACGGCCCACCCCTCCGTTCGCTTGTTCAATTCGCCGATCTGTTCGCGTGTCAGCGTTGCTGTCTTTCCGGCGAAGAACTCTTGCGCCTCGGTATCCGAAAAGCTGAGATCGGCCGCACCGAGCTGCCGGAACTCACCGTTTAGCCGCAGAGCAGAGATTGGAAACCGCGGGGCACTGCGGGAAATCAACACGAATTTGACGTGACCGAGGTCCTTGGCAACCAGTAGCTTTGCCAAAAGCGATTCCGTCGCATCCGTCTGGGCGAAGTGATAGTCATCCAGAAAAAGGGTGATCGGCGCGTCGATCCGCCGCAACCGTGTGACGAGAACCGACAACAGTGTTGCGACCGGCATGCTGCTGGCATCAAGACCCCGCCGCTCTCCCGGAAGCAGACCCTGGAGCGCCTCCAGCAGGGCTATGAGGAAGTGGCTTTGATCGCAATCATCCGGCTCGAGCGGCAACCAGATCAGTTTTCCACCCTGGGTTTTCAAAAGATCGTGCCATTGCGCGGCAAAGGATGTCTTGCCGTAGCCGGCGGGGGCGACGATCGTCGTCAGGCGCCGTGGCCCCAAATGCAGCAGTTGCTGCAAGAGACCGCGCCGGCGGACATGCTGGCTGCCATGTACCGGCGGTTGAAATCGGGTTTGACGCGTCACCATTCCCTATGTTTGCTGGGGTCTGGGAGAGATTGCAAGTTCAGGATGGAAATAAGCGGTTACTAAATTCGGAAATGGTGGACTATTGTTGGAATGCCCTCAACCCACCGATAACTGGTCTATGCGACGCCTTGCAATTGTCCCACTTAGTATGGGATGTCTTCCTGAAGGCCGCCGATAAGGTGGTTTACGTAATGGAGCACGTCCCTGCGTCCGTAAAGATTATTAAACCAGTCGAAAAGCGCATGATGCGCAAGGGCTGCGATACGACGGTGTCTGATCCCAACCTTGCGTATCGAGCGAGGCAAGCCCGGACAGGAACTGCTCTCCAACATCATGGTCGCCAAGTTCGACGATCTCATACCGCTCACCCCCCTTCCTCTCGCTGATTAGTGGCCACAGGACTGCCGACTTAGTTCTCAACCTTGGGCGAATCAACAAAAAACGCGGCAGGGGCAGGGTCCATGCATTCAATGGAAGTGGATCTCAAGATACGACTCCTCCAGCCATCGCCTACTCGTCGTGGTTTTATATCGTAAGGTTTGCTTGGTGGCCTACAATTATTTTGCTCCACAGCTGAAATCGCGCTAGGTCAACACAACGAGAATTGAGTTGCAAAATGCAGACTCCGAACGTGCAGCAAAGGACATCGCGGAGATGTGGAGTTTTTTAGAACGCTTCCGGAAATCAGCGGATAATTCCGGAACAACTGAAGTGTTCAATCAATATGAACGAAGTGTACCGGCTCACCAGAATGCAATCGATGCGCTCAAAGGTTGGAACAGTGCATTTCCGAAAGAGTTGGGCCTGGAAGCCGGCGACCACCATCTTTATGCTGATGATCGCATAGCCTGGGCCATCAAAACACATGGCTCTATTAAAAACGCCAACATTTTGGAAGTCGGGCCGATGGAGGGAATGCATACTTACATGCTCAACCGTCAGCGCCCGGCCAGAATTGATGCCATCGAGGCAAACAGGCTCTGCTTTCTGCGGTGTCTCGTCACCCGACAAATTCTGGATATCGATCGTTCAATTTTTCGGCTTGGAGATATCGAGCACTGGCTGCGTGAGCATGAGGAAACCTACGACCTAGGGATTGCGTCGGGCGTTCTATATCACATGGTCGACCCTGCCGGATTGCTGGAACTGCTGGCCTTGCGCTGTAAATCGGTGTTTTTATGGACGCATTTTTTCTTGGATGAAGCTATGCCCCCGGGCGACGTGCGGCGCACCCCCTTCAGCGGCAAGATGGAGATGCGGGAAATTGCCGGAATGAAGGTTCGCTATTATGAGCGCGGGTATCAGCACGCCAACACAAACGCTTCGTTTTGCGGGGGGATGAAGGACAAGCATTTCTGGATGCATCGAGACGACATCCTAGCACTGCTTCAGAGGCTCGGATTCACTGAGATCACCATTCGGGACGAGAATTTGACCCACACAGGCGGCCCCAGTTTTTCACTGCTGGCCAACAAGCGTTGAGTTTGATCTGATAAGCGAATATGGGATGTTACCCCATGATAGGGGAAGAGGATGTGGCTGTCGGGCTGCATCCATAGGAGCCCGCTGATCTTGTTGTTCAACATAGAATTTGACCGTGGTAACGTAATCGAAGGCTACCTTATTCCGGACGGTTTCTCTGAGCAGGCGCGGATAAAGGTAACCGGAGCGGGTGGCGAACTTGCGACTCTGCCGTGTTCTGTCGTTAAAGAGGCCGTGCTTCGTTCCGGCCGTCATGAGAGCGGCTTGGTGGGTTTCAGGCTCGACGAAAAGTTGATCCCTGATATAGGATCACAGGACCAGTTGGCGATCTATGACGAGAAGACAGGTTTGCTTGTCTACCGTAGACCGTCATCCGATCGCGCGAAGCTCAAGCTGCTGCGGTTGGAAATGCAGTTGCTCCCGATGAACAAGCTCGATCAAGTCTGCGGCGCACGGTTTCAATATAACATAGCGTCGGCGGAGCGGTTCGGCCACGAAACCGTGCTGCAGGCCTTTCATCTTCACGCAATTGACTCGCTGTACCTCAGCGGGCGTCTGTTGCTGCGAAACTACGAAGAGTTTCTCGACAAGGGGTTTCAAGCCATTGCCATCTTGCCTGACCCCTACTATGAGATGGCCGTGCGGATTTTTATTCTTAAGCGCATCCTCAATACCAATATGTCATTCATTGGAGACCGAGACAGGCTTATCCTCTCGCCGGCAGCGGAGCACTTTAAGAATATCAATCTCGATGATGACAGCGCACTCAAAAAGGCATTGAAGAAAGCGCCAGAAAAAGTGCGTAACGTGCTAGCATCACCAATTGTGCGTCAATTGGTTTGCACCTATCCCGAACAGGCGATTACGCGCCGCGATGTCGCCCCAGCTATTGACATCCTTTCACGTTTTACAATCGTGGGGCATAATGATGACAGTCGACATTTTCAGTCGGCTTTGGGGGAGTTGTTGTCAATTTCGCCGGATGCTCTGCCCGTGCTACCGCATCATGAGATGCTTATAGATATCGCCGATCGGTTACGAAGTCTAACTATTGCCGAATTGATGCTGGAGGAAGATCTTATTTTCGCCCACTATGTACGCAAAGCATTAGATTAACAGGTCGTGTCCTGGAGTGCGTACGAGCTAGGCTGTCGGTTCGACATATCAGTATAATTTGGCGGAAATAGCAGAGTGAAGCAGGACAGCAATGAGTGAAACAGCCGTTGGTAAAACCGGTGTCAGACTCCGTGCGATGGAGTTTGCTTCCCGTAAATTGAGCCTTCAAAAATCAGCTTCACTTTCAAGGGAAGGAAAAGAGATTGAAGCCGATAAGCCCGACATTGGCGATATCGGTGTTAATGTACAGGTAGGGGGAAAAACACCATGGCGTTTCTTGTCCTTTCTGTTGATGGTGATGCTTCCTTTCGCCGCAAGTCTTCTTTATTTCACCCTCTTTGCCTCGGACCAATATACGGCCGAGGCCCGCTTTGCCGTTCGCTCTCTTGCCGACGACGGCTCGGGGGAGAATGTCGACGCTGGAATTCTTAAAATGCGTTCAGCAACTCAGGACGCATACGTGGTCACGAGTTTCATCCACTCCACAGAAATACTTAGCCGCATTCGTGCATATCTCGACTACAGATCCATATTCACACTCAACGATGCTGATTACTTTTCACGGTTCGATAATACAGAGTCGGGAGAGAAATTCTTGACTTATTGGCGGAAAATGGTCAGCGCCTACATCGATGGCCCTTCCGGAATTGTGACCCTACAGGTCAATAGTTTTCGACCTGAGGATTCAGTGAAATTGGTCGACGCGATCCTGAAGGAAAGTGAGAAGTTGATCAATGAAATGTCAGTTCGAACGCGCAATGACATTCTGAAACAGGCGCAACAGGAAGTGGATAGGACCGGCCGAATCTATTTGGACGCACTGGCTGCGGTAAACCGGATGCAGCGCCAATCAGAGTTTCTGAGCCCGCAAATGCAAGCCCAGGAGAAAGGCCAGTTGCTGACGGGGCTTCTGGCGCAGAAACTTGAAATAGAGAATCGCCTATTCACGATGAAGCAGTCTGAAGTGGTCGATTCCCCCACTTATCGCCAACTAGAGCTCGCTAGAAAGGTGATAGACGGCCAAATTGCGAAATTGCGTGACGAATTGACCGGACCGGAAGACGCATCCATGGTCCACTCCTTGGAACAATTCTCCCAGTTGGAAACAGATCGCCTTATCGCCGAGAAACTCTACGAGGCCGCCCGGCACAATTATGATACTGCACTGAACGAAAGTATGCGAAAGGCACTTTATCTGATAGTCTTTGTCAAACCATCAATGCCGGAGGAGGCACTTTATCCGCGCCGCATCATGGCTCCAGCGCTCATCTTTCTCGGGTTAATCGTCCTTTGGGCAACCTTGTCTCTTGCCTGGGCTTCAGTTGAGGACCACCGCCTGTAAGGCGGCGTATTTCATGATAGAATTCAAAAATGTAACTAAGTTCTTCAAAACGCAGCAACATCGCAAAACCATTTTAGATCGCGTTAGTGTTGAGTTCCGCCCAGGCTATTCCTACGGACTACTCGGCGTCAACGGAGCGGGGAAATCAACGACCATGCGGATGATCGCCGGAACGGTCCTGCCCAACTCAGGGCGAATCTGGAAGGATGTTCGGGTATCATGGCCACTCGGTTTCTCTGGCGGATTTCATCCGGCGATGACGGGCAAGGAGAACCTTAATTTCGTTTCTCGCGCCTACGGCGAGGATGTGGTGCGTGTTGCTCGCTTTGTCGATGAATTTTCCGAACTTGGTGATTATATCAATGCGCCTGTGAGAACATATTCGTCCGGTATGATGGCGCGTTTGGCCTTTGGCCTATCTATGGCAATTGAATTCGAGTGTTATCTTGTCGATGAAATCACTGCGGTCGGCGATGCACGGTTCCAGGAACGCTGTACAACGGCCTTCACCAATAGGCGCAAGAGTTCCGATATTATCATGGTCTCCCACGGCATGAGTACAATCAAGAAATATTGCGATAAGGGCATGGTTCTTGTTGACGGAAGATTGATTGTTTTTGACGATGTGGAAGAAGCCATCCAGACCTACTACCGGCTTAACCGCTAGGCTATAGCCGTAGAATAGGACGAAGTTGGGCGTGCGAACCGCTCTCTAAACACTCAAACTAGCTTAGGTCGAGCGCTGTTAGGAACCCAAAAACTTGGAACGGATTAGTGAGAAAAATCAAAATGACGGGGATGGCGCCCTCCAAAGAAGCCGGGGTATCGCCGCGCGCCTCTCCGTATCTGCTCGGAAGCTGAGATCCTCTACCTCCAATAGTAGTCAGCTATTCAAGGCGGTCGGATTGAAGCAACGTCTCAGCGAGCGATTATTCACTGTCGTATCAATTGGGTTGACAGTAATCATATTGCTCGGCAGCAATTCCCTGTCTGTGGTCTATTACGGCTTTCTTGCGAGCGATCAATACCAGTCTGAAGCGCGTTTCACCGTCCGTTCGGCTATGGCGGCACTTGGAAAGGATCAGCTTGGCAAGGTAACCGGGCTCCCTTCGGCTAAGATTGTTCAAGATACACAGATCGTCACGAATTATATTCATAGTCGTGAAATTATCGACTTCTTGGAAAAGAAGGTCTCCGTACGCGCGGTCTATAGTAATCCTTCCATAGACTTCCGATCCCGGCTGGCAGATCACGCCAAGGCCGAAGACCTTCTCAAATACTGGGACAAGATGGTCACTGTGAAAGTCAGCCCTAGCAGCGGAATCATCACAGTATCCGTTAGAGCATTTTCACCAGGTGACGCCCAAAACATTCTCCGGGCAATTATATTAGCGTCCGAAGACATGGTTAACGATGTCAACAAACGGATGTGGCAGGACGTAATCGCTACGGCTGAAGCCAATTTGAAAGGTGCGACAGAAAACCTACAAACTGCTCAGGCAAGCCTCCAATCCGCGCGCCAAAAGGCTGGTATTCTCGATGTTGCAAGCTCAGCCCAGTTGCTCACCAACTTAACCAGCACAATTCAGGCGGAAAAAATGAAACTGGAGCAGCAGTACGATTCTAATCTCGCTAACGTTTCCTCGGAAGCTCCGCAAATGAAGGTCTTGCGCAACGAGATACTAAGTAAAGAAAAACAGCTAGCAACGCTCAACAGCCAGCTCGCTGGTACGAGTGATAGCAGTAAAAGCCTTGCAAACATTTCCGTCGATCTATCCCAGGCAGAGTTGAACGTATCGCTCGGACAGAAGCAGTTCGCCTCTAGCGTTGGGACGTTGGAGCAAGTACAATTCGTCAGCCGGCAGCAGCTTCTCTACCTCGACGCGTTCTTGCAGCCCACCTACGCCGATTCGTCAGAATATCCCAAAAGGGGCTTCTGGATTGCTGCCATCGGTGCTCTCAGCTTGCTGCTTTGGGCAACGCTTCTTGGCATCCTGTCCATGCTACGGACCCAGTTGCTTCACTAGTGAAAAGCCGACGACGCAAGCGAAAACAGCATATACTGCCTCATTATTGGCGGGCGCGATTTCCGGCTCCCTTTCGTGGAATTCATTGGTGCACGCCGTTGAGTGGATGCGTATCGGGCCTACGAGGGGAATGTGCGTGTCTATCTGGCCTGCGGGGTGACGGATATGCGGCGTGGCATTGATGCTATCGGCGCTGGTCAAGACGGCGATCAAGGAGGCACGGGGCTCCGGCGCGATCTTCGGCTTCCGCGGAAAACGCGCTGATCGGATTAAGCCTCTTTGGTGGGACGGTCAAAGGTTCAGCCTGTTCTACAAGATTTTGGAGCGCGGATACTTTCCCTGGCCGACGGCGAAAGAGGGCGTGGCGCACCTGACACAGCGCAGCTTTCGATGCTCGTTGAGGGGTATCTCATCGGCTTTTGTTTGACGTCACTCTTTCTGGGACAGGCGCTGTAACGTATGTTGTGCCGCAAGATTCTTGAAGGATAATCCATGAAGCTGAAAGTCGTTGAGATTAGTGACCTGCGCAAGCCGGATGATGTTTCCAACCACATTTGGGAGAGCGTAGGAGACGATCCCGCCTTTTTGATAACTTTTCCATGCTTCAGAGACCGCTATATTCTCGTTTTCATAGAGGCCCTAGACGGTGAGATTGATCCAAGGATCTATATAAACAAGGGAACCGGCTTTCGTGAAGCCAATTCTATCGCATTCTCCTCAGGTCAAGCATTTTTGATCACAGCGGATATAGGTCACATCGGCTCAATCTGTTCGCTGCGCGTCGATCCAGCAACTTTCGATACCCGTTTTCGTTTTAGGGCGCAGTCATTTTCGTCAGCTCAAGCGATGCGCGATTGCCTTAAAAGGGAAACCAGCAACAATCCATCCTACCAAGAGATCGCTCTCGGGAAAATTCCGCGGTTCTGGAAAACCTTCTCTCGTATTTTCAAGAGCAAGCGTCGACGCAGCCATGTGGAGCGATATGCAGAAGCAAATTATCGTCTCGCAAGCGAAACCCCAGACATCTCTTCTGTGCGCGTTAACGGACTTTGGATAAGTATCATTGTGCCGGTTTATAACGCTCCAACACGCTATCTCGACGACCTTTTGCTATCGTTTGAAAATCAAAATGACAAGAACGCTGAACTCATTTTAAGTGATGACGGCTCCACATCACCGGAAACGCAGCTGTGGTTTGAGAGACAGAAGCAGCGAAAAAACGTTATGCTGATCGTCAACCGCCGCAATGGGGGTATTGCGGCCGCGACCAATACCGGACTGCGGGCAGCGAAAGGATCTTGGATTACATTTCTGGATCATGACGATGTGATCGCGCCTTATGCATTGAAGATGATAAGACAGACACTGGAGCAAAATCCTACGGCACGTTTTCTCTACACGGACGAACTTATCGTGGACGACAATTTACGTATCACAGGCGCGCTTCTTAAGCCCGCCTACGATTCGGTTCTTCTGGATGGTGTGAACTACATCAACCATTTTTCGCTCTACAGGCGTTCGCGCCTTGAGGAGATCAATTACATCCGTGAAGGATTTGACGGGTCACAGGACTACGATCTCCTGCTCCGGTATCTTGATGGACTGTCAAACGAGCATATTCTCCATCTGCCCTACCCTGCTTACTGGTGGCGGCGTACCGGGAAAACCTTCTCGAGTACGTACATTGACAAGGCGACCACAAATGCCAGACGCGCGCTTGTCGAACGATTTACGAGAAAGGGCCAAAAAGTAGACGCGGGACCAGCGTTAACCGACACGCTCCATAAGATCACGTTTTCACGTCAACCACATGAGTGGCCGAAAGTCTCAGTCATTATTCCCAATAAAGACAGCTACGAATTAATTTCGCAGATCCTTGGAGACTTATTTCAGAAGACGGATTATCCAGATTTTGAAGTCGTTATAATTGATAACGGCACTAAGGATAATGACGTCATTGCGCTTTATAGGAGCTACGCTTCAAAGGAGACCAACTTCTTTGTTCATATCAGCGACGAAGATTTTAATTTCTCTCGCGCTGTTAATAAAGGAATAGCGGTTGCGAAGGGAGAGCATTTCCTGTTGCTGAACAACGATATTGAGATCATCGAACCGGGCTGGTTGAAGGAAATGGTATCCTGCCTCGCCTATGAGAAAACTGGTATCGTTGGCGCAAAGCTGCTGTATCCAAATAAGAAGATGCAGCATGCGGGCGTAATTGCCGGATTCGGCGGCCTTGCCGGCCATTGGTACCTGAATAAGCCCGCCAATTATGGAGGCCCAATGAACCGCCTTCATGTTCGCAATTCGATGACCTGTGTCACGGCGGCGTCAATGCTGATCTCCGGTGATTGTGCTAAATCCGTCGGTGCTTGGGACGAGGAAAATTTTGTGATAGCGTATAATGATGTTGACTATTGCCTACGAGCTTACAACGCGGGATTTCGCGTTGTCTGGACTCCATTCGCTTGCTTCTATCATCACGAATCCGCCACTCGCGGCAGCGATGCGGAGGGAGAGAAACAGAAACGTTTCGAGCGAGAAAAAAGCAATCTACGCCGAATCCACAACACCACCGACTTCATTGATCCCGCGCTTAACCCTGCTTATAGTCGCAATAAGTCTGATCCTGATATTATCGTACCTAGCTCGATTGCGACGCCCCGGACATTCTGGCCCGCATCCTGAAATTCACTCGGGTGACCGAAGCAGGGCGCGGAAGGCTTGAGGCTTGGGCCCGTGCTTTCTTTTACTTGCGCAATGTCGGGGGACGTCTCAATAACGGTCGGTTGATTCAACGGAGGCGATCTCAGAAATTTCCCGCAGCCTCTCTAATCGACGTCTCGATATAAGCTGATCCTCGGTCAGATCGGAAGGATTTTTGAACGTCGTGGATCCGTGAGTGAGTGCATTTACATAGTCGTCCCGCTTGAGGTGAATTCGGTCCGGATAGGTTGGTGAGTGGGTTTCGTTTTTAACGAATACTGCTACGAAATCATTCCATTGGTCTTTTTTCCGGAGTGTAATAAACGACTCGAGCAGAGCGGTATTATATCCACAACGGCGCGCCCAATTCTGGAGCGCTATGCCGCTGTCGGGATAAAACCGCCAGCAATCAACCGGATAGCGATGAACCCCCCCGTTTGAGGGTACGTTGATGTAAAGTAGGCCGTTAGGCTTCAATATCCTTAATGCTTCGTTGAAAGCCAACCAGAAAAATTCAGAGTGTTCGAAGCAAGAGGATGAAACAACCACGTCGGCAAATTCGTCGTCAACAGGAAGAGCGTAGGGATCTGTAATCACAATATCAACACCCCGCCCTTTGGCGAAATCAAGGCCGATATACTCACAATCATTCGGTGCATTGACGCGAATGGTTCCATTGACGTTCTGCGAGCCAATTTCAACAATCTTTAAGTTTAAGCGTCCTTGCATATAGATATCAAAAAAATATTTTGAATTCTCAAGCGCAGTGTCGTGCATATGGATTTCTCAATTCTTTCAAGTTGTAAAGATGACCGCTAGATGTAGACGGGGTGCCAGTTCAATATTAGCACTGAAGAAGTTGCACCATCTTTTTGGTATCTACTTTCCGCATCGCAACATAGATGCCAAATACCCACCTTGCGTTCGAGGTGGCAAGTGTCGATGATTCCTAGCTTGTTTCAATTATAGTAGAGAGATGCGTCGCACGAGCCCGTTCTTCAGTATCTGGCAACGGTGATCCATCGACCGTTTGGGGAAGAACCACTTTATGTCCCTCGATCATCCAGACATAATTAGCGACTTTATAGGTTGCGGCATATTGATGCTCCCCGGAGTGTAGCGCCATCAACCCAGCCTTCCACGCTTCGTACTCGGTATCGTCGACTTCGTTCGACAAAACTATATCATAGGGGCCTATCTGCCACTTGCGAACGCCGTGCTTTTTCACCTCGAGGGATATCATCCGCGCTACTCTCTACCGGCTCATGAATTCATATACGAATGATTTGGCACCGCCTAGACGGTTTTCAAGTTGGATCACACCATGATTACAGCTAATCGTTAACGAGCCGTCTTTGCCTGTCTCTCCATTCAGGGCGGAAGTCGTAAGCATGACATGCGGGCCATTGATACCCGCTGCTTTACAGATGTGTGTTCCGCTGGCGCGGAAAAAAACTGTTGCCCATGCGTCATCCATGTTTTCTGCAAAAATCCGAACAATGCCGCCGCTTTTGGATGGTGGGATGATTTCGGCGACCGTGTGGTTTGCGACCGTGATCGAACCGGACCTGAAGGCCTGCGCGAGCAGTTTGCCAGCGTTATCAACCTCGAAGATAATAGTCAGATCGATATTGTTGCGCACGCCTTGGAACATAGCTCCGACTCCACCACCGTGGGTCTGGAATGATGCCACCGTTGGCAAAAGTGGCCCGCCGGTCCCGCCGCGAACCTGAAATCCATACCTGGGATCATTGGTTTCACCGATCTTTGCACCGGCAGCTTGGAAGGCTCCGTTTGTCTTCCCGTCGACGTGGCCGCGCACCGCGACCGCATCGCCGCTGGTTCGGCCGTTGCCATAGACTGTCCCAAGCAGGCCAGTTAACAAACCCGTGTGCGTCCCGCCATATACGCTTTCTGCAAATCCATAAATAGCTCGGATGTTAGCCTGACCGGCCGTCGCATAAACACGCCCTTTGATGCCTCGGACGGCGCCAATAACGTTGTTTTGATCGGTACCCAAATCGAAACTGTATGCGCGAAGCTCTAATTCGGGGAGTGCGACTTCCTGATCGGGCACGAACCCGCTAACGTGATGGACATATTGGCGAGCTTCAACGGAGGCGACACTTTGACCAAGATCATAAAGATTGTGAACGCGTACACTACGGTTGGACTGTATTGAGGTCTCCGGCAACGAAAATACACCACTCCGAAGGACGACACCCTTCATATCTGCCGGCAGTTTGGTCGAGTAGTTTCGAACATCCCAGGTAATTGCCTTATTGGCGATGTCGAGCGAACTGCCATCCAGCGCCGAAAAGTCACCATCTGGCAAAACAATCACACCACCTCCAGCAGGTAACGTGTCGACGGCCGTCTGAAAAGCTCTTAACATGGTCTCGGCGGGAGCCGCTGAGAATGAACCGAGTTTGGAAATGTCTATTTCTACTGAGGCGGGTATGACATCGAACTTTATATCTGACTGATCAGGAATAATCCGGCCTTCTGACCGTACAACTGCTTCCATGGGTCCGCTGCTGCCGTTTGCAACCCATACCCTCGTGCCGCGGACAAGATCCCCGCTTTTGCTGAGGTCCTCTGCACGCGGCCATTTCCCTGCTCTAGCAATATATATTCCGTTTTCCACCGCATTATCTTGATCTTTGACTAGTATCCGATCACCGGCTCTCAATTGCACCCCATTGATGAGCGGGAAACCTTCTAGCCCGATATGAGCGATGGTCGCAACTCGGCAGGGACTTTTGATAGCGTCGGACTGATCGACAGCAGCGAGACCCTCCCTGCTGCCTGCCATGGAGTCAGATGATGAGAAGCCCAGAACGCCGACCACGCGTAGAAAAATGCGCCTGCTGAAAATGCCGTGAGTAGTCATTGAAGCCTTCCCTACCGCAATCTAAGAAACGGCCTCAAACAAATGCACCTGTTCGACTGGACTGCATCCGAAAACGTTACGGCGCCCCTGATGACCGACGGGTAGTCTACAATCATGAGGTAACTGGTACGTTAGACGTTAGTCAAATCTTTTCCAGCAGCATCCAGAAATACTGAGATCCTTCTCCGCGGGTGTCTATCACCTTGAAACCAGCTGAGTTGGCTAGGGCCTGCCCGTCATCCTTTGTGTAATGTGGCCCCCACGCCCAGTGTTTCGGGTCCGGATTTCGAAGTCCGCGAACCTGCACCTTAAATAGGCCACCATGTTTCAAGGCGCGAGAAACCTGACGAAATGAATGCAGAACCGCTTCCTCGGTCGGAAAGTGCTGATAGACGATATACGAGAAGGCAAAATCAACGCTGTTGGGAAAAAGCGGGACGTCCTGTCCATTGCTTTCCAAAAAGATTACGTTTTTCGCATCTACAAAGGCGCGAGCTTTTTCGAGCATGGTCCTCGAGATATCTAATGCCGCAATATTCATAAAGTGCCTGGCAAGTGTTCGGGTGATGCGGCCCGAACCACAGCCGATTTCAAGAAGATTTCTCTCGGAAAGGACCCCTAGTCTCTCCATTAGGGAGCGATCGTTGAGAATATGCTCATCGACGTCTTCCTTGCCGCTTGCCTCGTATTCCTCGTCCGATTGCTCATGATTAACTGAGCGCACGTAGTAGCGGTCATTTTCCTGTGCAAGTACATCCCATTTTTTTTTGTGCTGGGTCAGAATGCTACCTTCTTCTACAACTCCGCTCATTAATAAGACCCTGGATTTGAATTAGGAAGGGCAACTAACACGCCCGTAGGGGTGATACAACATGCTAGCCGCGCAGAAAATGAGGTTTTCTCGGTTGGTGTGCCTATCCCACATATTTTGAGCCACGATCCTATTTTGCGTGCGGCGAAGTGTAGTTATCCCAACATTGTCGAGAGCGATATGCTGTCCACAGCGCCAACTTGAATCAGCCTTCATTTTCCAATAAAGCAAGATTTGAATATTGATTTTGGTCGGGGCACAAGCGTGGTATCAATGATGGATGGTGACGGCCTGAAGCCGACAACAGAGGTGCTTTCTTCAAAAAGTTTTTGGGAATACGCCGCCCGGCCAGTCGTTTTCATGCGGCCGCAATACCTCGCCAAGTCTGGCTGGCACGAGCACGTCCCATTTGCTTTTTGGCTAATTGAGGCTCACCGCCCTCGTTGTGTCGTTGAGTTAGGTTGCCACTACGGTGTTTCATATTTTGCATTTTGCCAAGCCGTACAGGCAATCGGCCTTGATACGCGGTGTTATGGAGTCGACACTTGGAAAGGCGATAATCATGCTGGCCTTTACGATGAATCTGTTTTTCGTGAAGTTGATGCGCACAACAGTGCCCTGTACTCCGGGTTCTCTCGACTTGTCAGAAGCACTTTTGATCAGGCCCTAGACCATTTTTCCGATGGCGAGATTGATCTTCTCCACATTGATGGCCACCATTCCTTTGAATCTGTTCTGCATGATTTTGAGAGTTGGCTGCCGAAATTGTCTGATCGCGCAATCGTTGTCATGCATGACACAAATGTGCGGGAGCGGGGCTTTGGAGTTTATCAACTTTTTGAGAAGTTACGGGGTCGGTACCCTGGGTTTGACTTCCTGCACGGTCATGGACTAGGCATCTTGGGCACGGGCTCAAATTATGACGCCGACATCAAAAGGCTTTTCAGTCTCAACACTGGCGCGGACCGGTTGCCTTTTCAGGAATTGTTTTCCCGCATGGGCCGCTCTTGCGCTGATGCTTACTGGGCGAAACAGCATGAAATCTCGCTCGCTGAACAAAAGAAAAACAACCAAGCCTATAAGAACACCGTCGATGAACTCGAGAAGAAAGTGGACGCGAAAAACGCCGACCTTATGCGCGAAAGAGCTGAGCGCGAAAAAGTTGGTACGGCTATGTCAGAGCTTGTAAAAAACTCCGATCTTGCTCGCAACCTGTTAGGCGCCAAGGATTTGGAGTTACAGCGTGAGCGCGCCGAACACGAAATCGCGATCGAGCAGAAGATGCGACTGGAGGGACGTCTCGAAGCTGCCGCTCTTGCCCAAGAAGAACTGAAACGGCGGCTCGACGATGCCAAAGCTGAGCTCGAACAGAAAACAGTAGACGCTAAACACGCGGACGACGCCCGTAAACTCGTCGAAAGCCAATTTTCGGGGATGAACGAACGATTTGACGAGCTGAAATCTCGCAGCAAAGAGCGCTTCGAGGAGATAGCCACACTGACAGAAATGCTGCTGGTACGTGACAGAGTACTAGATGGTTCCCAAATATTGAAACGGGAAGCGTTATTGGTCATTGGGAAATACGTGCAGCTTATGTTAGGGAAGCCGTCGTTCTCGTTCATTGATAGATGGCGTGAAAGGCGCCTGGCACGTCGTTTGGTGAAACTCGGTCTTTTCAACCCGATATGGTACTTGCAGATTTACGAGGATGTTGCCAAGGGAGGCATAGATCCAGCGTATCACTATGTTAGATACGGTAGCAAAGAGGGGCGCAGCCCTAATGGTAGCTTGAATGAGATTCAAGCCTCGTTTACTCCAGAAGAGCCCAGAAACGAATTTTAAACTTTACGGAGCCTGTTTAATGACCTTAAAATATTCTGAATCTCCGGCGCAGGATATTTTAGCCATCAAGTCTTCTGGGTTTTTCGATGAGAAATGGTATGTCGAGAATTATCCGGACGTCGGCAAACTAAAAATGGATCCGGTAGAACACTTCCTCTGGATCGGTGGGCGTATGGGCAGAAATCCATCTCTGCGTTTCAGTACAAAAGCTTATCTTTCCGAATACGATGATGTATCGAGAGCGCGTTTGAATCCCCTGCTTCATTATCTTAAATGGGGAAAGAAAGAAGGGCGCGTCGTTTTTGAAGTCAAGTCTTCCGTTACCTCATCTGGAGGGACAGAAGATTTGACGACCCGGGTTGTTGCATTGAAAGAGACGCTGAGGCCAACAGCTGATGCGCCGATAGTTCTTTACGAGAGCCACAACCTAAAGATGCAAGGCGCCCCAAGCAGTCTATTTGAGATTGCCTCCGGGGTGCACCGGCGGGGAAAATATCAGGCGGTCCTATCCTCGAATACTCCGGGTCCATTATCTTTGTCTTACGATGAAGCCGGAATTAGGACGATCGTTCATTCCATATCGCAAAATCGGATGAAAGACCCGAAAAACTACGAGAGTTGGCTATCCCGCCTTACAGACCATTACAGGATACTTGGTCCGGCTGTCTGCCATATTAACACGCTCCAGAATTTTCATTCTGTAATTGCTGCAAAAAGGGCAGGTAGCGCGGTAGTATGGAATGTTCGCGAAAGCGAAGCGCCGGAGAGCTATTACGATTATTTGCCCGAGCATGTTCGCGCTCTCGCTTACTCGGCCTTCGATATGGCCGACGCGATGGTTTTTGTTGCTAATTCGACCAGACTCCTATGGGAGAATTATTGGCAACGACCTGTTAGGGCGTTCACGGTTCACAATGGTATTAGTATAGATCGCATGATGCGTCCTCTTTATGGGGCGAGTCGCTCTGTGTTGCGCGCCTCTCATGGGCTACGAGATACGGATATCGTCATCCTCAGCGTTGGAACAGTATGTGATCGAAAAGGCCAAAAGGATCTATTGGGGGCATTGAGGAGGCTTAGCTCCGATCTTCTTTCTAAAACCGTTGTAGCTATGGTTGGCTTCAACGAGTCAGAATACGCCATCGAGGTGCTCCAGGGACTAAAGAACCTCCAGAATACCAGTGGACTTAGGTTCATCGCAGTGGAGGAAACCCAGGCAGAGGAGGAGCGAAGATTGCTCTCCGAGTTGTACCTTTGCGGGGATGTGTTTGCCTTTTGCTCCAGAATAGAAAGTTATCCGCGTGTCATTATAGAGGCGCTTGAGTTCGGATTGCCGATTGTATCGACACCCTGTTTCGGTGTTAAGGAGCAACTCGAAGATGGCTCCAGCGGCCTTTTTTATCCGGAGGGTGATGCAGACGTGTTGGCTGGACACCTCAAGGAAATGATTGAAAGTAAGCACTTAAGGACAAAGCTATCGGAAGGCGGTCGACGACGGCTAGCTATGCTTAATTCCTATGACGAGATGCTGGATGCCTACGAGCGGATCTACGAAGCCATCATTTGATTAATTGCGACCAGCAATGTTCCCGCATAGAGATTGTTAATATGAGCAATAAACAGACTAAAGTTTCCTACGCGCTTTCTATTCTCGTGGTCTCCCGTTCTGCTGAGAACATGTCGAGACTGATGAGTACCTTGGAGCAGAGTGAAATCACTGTACCTTATGAAGTGCTCTGCTCATGGAATGGTACGGATGAAGATGCCGATCAAATAGAAACTCCCGAAAATCAAATTTTTTCGCTTCACGTTCAACGCCCTTACAATTTTGCCCGGAACAACAACTACATTGCGGCAATGGCGAAGGGGGAGTTTATACTCTTCATCAACGATGACCTCGTTCCGGATAATGGAGCAATAGCCAAGGCGTTATCGGCCATAAAGCAGCACTCGGTTGGGATTGTAGGCATAAATTTGCGTTATGCTGATGATCGTCTGCAGCACGCTGGCGTCTTTTTCCACGACGATGGCAAACCATATCATCGGTTTAAGCATAAGATTAAATGGAATGACCCGCTTGTGGCGCAAGATATGTTTGTGCCGTCCGTGACCGGGGCTTTCATCATGATGCGCCGAAGTGAATTCAATCAATTCAGGTTCGATGAACACTTCAGAGTATGTGGTGAGGACATTGCTTTGTGCCTTACCTACCGCGAAAACTTCCCCCGGGAAATCCTTTACGTTGCAGGGGCAACAGCTGTCCATTTCGAGAATGTGACCCGGAAGAAGTTTGGAGAGACTAAAACGCCGGATGAGGATATGGCGAGAATCCTCACATACTCCAAACGCTCTTTTAAGGATAATAGACCGATTATCGAAGTACGGCGTCCGAAAATTCGGATCGTGACTGAGAAGCCCGGCTGGATAATGCATCGGAAAGCAGAGGAAATCGCCAAATACATGGGCACCGTGAAGATCAACGAAGATCTCCCAGGGGCCGATATTCACTACTATATAAATTACGGCTATTTTAATCGCAGGCCTGCTTCCGGGATCGTGGTCGCAAATTTTACTCACTACGACCCTGAACACCTCGCAGACAAATTTGTTTCTGTGGCGAAGGAAGTCGACCACTGTATCGCAGTTTCGGAGGAGACAGCAAATATTCTGATCGGCTTCGGAATTCCACGTTCGAAGGTCACAGTTATCCTCGTCGGCGCGGATAGGAGTTTTCAACCAAAGCTTACCGTAGGCATTGTGGGTCGTGTCTATCCCGGCGGCAGAAAGGGGGACGACATCGTCAGGGAGTTGATGGCTGATGCCGAGTTGATGGAACGAGTCCAAATTGTCGCAGCGAAAGATGGCTGGGGCGCGCCTGTATGGTCGCTTCCGGATGTCGCTGACTTTTATCGGGCTATTGATTTCTTGCTCGTCCCGAGTCGTCTGGAGGGAGGACCGGTCCCGTTCATGGAGGCATTAGCTTGCGGCACCATGGCGATAGCCCCCGAAATTGGTGTTGTTCCGGAATTTCCGCATGTCTCCTATCCCGTCGGCAATGTCCAGAAACTAAGGGAGACGCTGATGCAACTTGCTGCGGAGCATGTTCGCCAGCGCAGTTTCCTCACCGCCAAGATGCAGGGTTTGGATTGGGAAGGCTGGGCGATGAAGCATGATCGATTATTCCGCTCACTTGTTTTGGAGAGAGGATGACAAAGCACTACCATAGCCCGAGGGTACGCATCCGAGGAGGGCCGCCTTGCTAAGAAGTGAGGCGAACTGGATGCTCTGTCTATATGGACGTCAATATAGACAGTGTGAGAACCGTGGGTAATCCTCCCGTTTTTAACGGGTGTTGGTTTCCACGCGGAACTGAGCCGGTTTTTCCACCGAGAAGTGAGCCACCTCTAAGTATGGTTTTCTGATCAGGGTTTGGTCAAGGGATTGGCTTTTTCTCCTCTCTTCTGTGCTGCGGCGGCCGAGCTGGCTTTGAAGCGGAAGCTGTCATTTCCAGTTTCCAGGATATGACAACGGTGGGTGAGACGGTCGAGGAGAGCGGTCGTCATCTTGGCGTCGCCGAAGACGGTTGCCCATTCGCTAAAGCTCAGGTTGGTGGTGATCACCACGCTGGTCCGTTCGTAGAGCTTGCTTAGCAGGTGAAAGAGCAGCGCTCCGCCTGAGGCGCTGAACGGCAGATATCCCAACTCGTCCAGGATCAGCAGATCGAGACGGACCAAGGTCTCTGCGATCTGGCCTGCCTTACCCTTGGCCTTCTCCTGCTCCAGCGCATTGACCAATTCGATGGTCGAGAAGAAACGGACCTTTCGTAAGCGTCCGGCGAAC
>UBTA01000026.1 GCA_900468065.1 Hyphomicrobiales bacterium
TCAAGGCGCTGCAGGAGCTTTCCGACATTATCGGCAAGTCCTCCGGCCAGCTCGAGATCTCCCAGCCGGTCACCCGTCAGCCGACCGCAGCCCAGCAGGCCGTCCAGCAGGCCGTAGCGCCCGCCCCGGTCCGCGCTGTCACACAGCAGCCAGCCGTCGAACAACGCCGCCAAGAGCCAGAGACGGCCCTTCGCGGTAGCCTCGGCATCGAGCAGCCGCGTCCCCTCGCCCAGCAGCCAGCCGTCCAACAACCGGTTGCCCGCCAGCCGGAGCCGCAGGCAGCCACCCGCCAGCGTGCCGAAGAAGGCAGCGGTTGGATGCGTGACCTGCTGCGCGGCGCCTCGCGCGACGAAGAGCCGGCGACTGCGGCACCGGTCCAGCAGCGTGCCGCCGAAGCTCAGCCAACTCCTGCGGTCCGCAACGGCGACACCCGAAACCCGCGCCACGTGATGGAATCGCTGAACTCGCTGTCAGTCGATATCGCCCGCGCCATCGACCACGATGCCTCGGTAGACCTGTGGCGCCGTTACCAGCGCGGCGAGCGCGACGTGTTCACCCGCCGCCTCTATACGCTGAAGGGCCAACAGACCTTCGACGAGATCAAGCGCAAATATGATCGCGAGCCGGAATTCCGAACGGCCGTCGATCGCTACATCGCCGACTTCGAAAAACTGCTCGGCGACGTCGCCCGCAACGACCGCGACAAGGTGATGACCCAGACCTATCTGACGTCGGATACCGGCAAGGTCTACACGATGCTGGCACACGCGGCTGGACGGTTCAGCTAAGAAGCGTGAAAACGATCTGAGACATCAAGCCCTGCAGGAAACTGCGGGGCTTTTTTTGATTGGTCCTTGGTGATCGCCGATCCGATCGCAGCTCATATCAATATTCATCTCTGTTATGACTGCGAGGGTCATCGACCAGTTTCTCGCGATAGATGTGCCCTTGCCTCGCCTTCGCGCGCCAAGGCCGGGCTTTCTGCAGCGGAATGTCGTAGGCGGGATCGTTTCGGTCCAGTGAAGCCAGGACCAGACCCGGCTCCGGCGTTTGGGCACATTGTGCAATCCATTCGCCATCCGGGCCAATGACGCCGGCGGGTCCCTTGCCGGCTTTCTGGGCCGGGGTCGCCGCTCCGATCCAGATGCAATTCAATGCGGCATGGGCACGCAATGCGATCTGAAAATTGGATGGCAATCCATAGGAAGAGAAAATCACGCCATCGACGCCCATCCTCTCATAGTCGCTGAACACTTCTGGAAATTGCGACTCGATGCACACGGCGCAGCCGAAGCGGAAACCATCGACCTCCACGATAATTGGCATGGCTCCGGGCGTGTACCAGCCACCGAGCTCGGTATTGGACAGAAACCTTTTGTCATATCTTGTCAGCAAGGCTCCGGAATCGGAAAGGATATACAGGCTGTTGTGCGGCGGACGGCCGTCCGGCAGAAGGTGCGCTCCGCCGACCACGGCGAAAATACGAAGCTCGCCGCAAAGGGCTGCGATGGAGCGCAACTCGGATTCCTGCGCCACCCAGCCAAAATCTTCCCATTCGGCCGGGCTCATAATCTGAGATTTCGAGTAACCGGAAAGAGCGCCTTCGCAAAACCCGACAAGCCTTGCCCCTCGCGCCGCCGCCTGGACGATTGTTGCGCGTATAGCGGCCCCGTTGGCGGAAATATCGGTCGAGACAACAGTCTGTGCCATCGCCAGTTTCATAAGCGCCCTCCTTGTGTCCGAATCAAATCATCAACCCGATTATCGGTCCGGACAACAGGCACAAAAAAAGGCGGCCACATCGGCCGCCTTTTGTCATTTCAAAGCTTGAGGAAAGCTCAATGCTCCTTGTTGGCGTAAACCGACTTCTTCGTCAGGTAGATCAGGCCGGTGAAGATCAGCAGGAAGATCATGACCATGAAGCCCGTGCGTTTGCGCGCTTCCAGATGCGGCTCGGCGGCCCACATCAGGAACGCAGAGATATCGTGCGAATACTGCTCGACTGTCTGCGGCGAACCGTCGTCATAGGTCACCTGATCGTCAGAGATCGGCTTTGCCATGGCAAGCGCCGCAGCGTTGGCGAAGTACGGGTTATAATGTGTGCCTGCCGAAATCTCGACGCCCTTCGGCGGTTCCTGGTAGCCGGTCAGCAGCGCGTGGATGTAATCCGGGCCACCTTCCTGATACTGGGTGAACATGTCGAAGATGAAGGTCGGGAAGCCGCGCTCGATACCGCGTGCCTTGGCGATCAGCGAGAAGTCCGGCGGTGCAGCACCGTTGTTGGCAGCAGCAGCAGCCTCGGCGTTCGGGAACGGCGACGGGAAATGATCCGAAGGCACGGCCTTGCGGGTGTACATTTCGCCTTCGGCGTTCGGGCCATCCTGAACTTCGTAATTGGCCGCAAAGGTCTTCACCTGGGCCGGCGAATAGCCGAGGCCTTCCAGCGTACGGAAGGACACAAGGTTCATCGAGTGGCAGGCGGAACAGACTTCCGTGTAGACCTTCAGGCCGCGCTGCAGCTGGCCCTTGTCATAGTGGCCGAACGGTCCGGCAAAGGACCATTTTTCCTGCTCCGGCTTGTGGATCGGGAAGTGGGGCGTACCGCCGCCATGTTCTTCCTCGGCGGCAGCACCGGCAGGCTTGGCTTCGCCCGTCTCAGCGGCGAACACCATACCTGCACCAAGTCCGGCGACGACTGCGAGCGAAAGAATGCCTGTAACAAGCTTTTTCATTGTTTTGGGTTCCTTGATCTTCGCAGACATCACGCAGCAACAGGCTTTTTCGCTGCCCGTTTTTCCAGAACCGCTTCGGTAATGGAATTCGGGATGCGCTTCGGCGTCTCGACCAGGCCGAGGATCGGCATGATGACGAGGAAGAAACCGAAGTAATAGAGAGTGCCGAGCTGCGAATAGCCGACGTAGTTACCCTTCAGGTCGCCGGAGAAAATCAGCCCCAGCAAGCCGGTGCCTTCGGCAGGGCGCGAGCCCAGCCAGCCGAGCAGGATGGCATTGACCACGAAGAGCCAGAAGAACAGCTTGTACCAGGGACGATACACGGCCGAGCGAACCTTCGACGTATCGAGCCAGGGCAGGAAGAACAGGACGATGATCGCACCGAACATCACCAGAACGCCGCCAAGCTTGCTATCGATCGGGCCGACATTGAAGGTGATGGCGCGCAGCATCGCGTAGAACGGCAGGTAGTACCATTCCGGAACGATGTGAGCCGGGGTCTTCAGCGCGTTGGCAGGAATGTAGTTGTCCGGGTGGCCGAGGAAGTTCGGCATGTAGAAGACGAACCATGCGTAGACCAGCAGGAACACCGATACACCGAGCGCGTCCTTGAGGGTCGCGAAGGGGGTAAAGGCAACCGTATCCGTCTTGGTCTTGACTTCGACGCCGGTCGGGTTGGTCTGGCCAACAACATGCAGCGCCCAGATATGCAGGACAACAACGCCCGCAATCATGAAGGGCAGCAGGTAATGCAGCGCGAAAAAGCGGTTGAGCGTCGGATTATCGACGGCAAAGCCACCGAGCAGGAACTGCTGGATCCAATCGCCGACCACCGGGAAGGCGGTGAAGAAACCGGTGATAACCGTAGCACCCCAGAAGGACATCTGACCCCAGGGCAGAACATAGCCCATGAAGCCGGCGGCCATCATCAGAAGGTAGATGACAACGCCGAGTATCCAGAGGATTTCGCGCGGTGCCTTGTACGAGCCGTAGTAGAGACCACGGCCGATATGCAGGTAGACGGCGATGAAGAAGAACGACGCACCGTTGGCATGCATGTAGCGCAAGAGCCAACCCTGGTTGACGTCACGCATGATCTTTTCGACGGAATTGAAGGCGACCGACGTTTCGGCGGCATAGTGCATGGCCAAAACGACACCGGTCAGGATCTGGATGATGAGCATGACCGAAAGCATGGCGCCGAATGTGTAGGCGTAGTTCAGATTGCGCGGAACCGGATAGGAAACGAAGCTGTCATGCACAAGCCGCGGCAGCGGCAGGCGCGAATCCACCCATTTCTCGAGACCGGACGTCGGCATATAGGTTGAATGATCACCACTCATAATCAGTATTCCCCTCAACCGATCTTGATGACTGTGTCGGTAGCGAACGCAAAGGTCGGTACGGCGAGGTTCTGTGGTGCCGGGCCCTTACGAATACGGCCAGCCGTATCGTAGTGAGAGCCGTGACACGGACAGAACCAGCCGCCAAAATCGCCAGCCTGGCCGAGCGGCACGCAACCGAGATGCGTGCAGGAGCCAATCATGACGATCCAGTTTTCTTTTTCCTTGCCGGCGGAGCGATCAAGGTCTGTCGCAGTCGCATCGGCTGGAAGGTTGGCGTTGCGCGCAACCGGGTCTTTAAGGTCGGCAAGCGCAACAGCATTGGCTTCCTCGACTTCCTTGTCGGTACGGTTGCGGATGAACACAGGCTTGCCGCGCCATTTTACTGTCAGCGACATGCCCGGCTGCAGGCTTGCAACATCGACTTCGATCGAAGCCAGCGCCAGCGTCGAGGCATCAGGCCGCATCTGGTCGATGAATGGCCACGCTACGGCTGCTGCGCCGACTGCGCCTGCCATCCCAGTCGTCAAATACAGGAAATCGCGGCGAGTGGGCTCGCCCGAGGTTTCGCTTGATATCTCGTGTTCGCTCACGGCTAAACCATCCTCTCACGCAATGTTTTGCGGAAACCGCACTGTCCCCGGCGTCGATCCGCGCCCCGTGCTGACACTTGAGCGAAAGAACAGCGCCAAATCAATAAGCCTCTATGCACGATTCGAAGAAAACTTTCGCCCTCCGCATCACACATCAAAACCGGGCGAACCCCACACGTATCAGAAACGGCAGATTCCCCGGCATTCCGGCGCGTTCTATGCTTGATCGGTGGGGATGTCTAGCCTTGAGCGCAAGAGGTGAGCCACAATGTCGCGGGAAAACCGAAGCCAATGTTCGCAAACCGATTTTTGCCGTCCGGCGCGGTCAAAACAAGGCTTTTCCACGCCCGAGATTAGCGGCTTGCTGCGCTATTCGGCCGCAGCTTCGCGGGCCAGAAATCCGCCGGACTGGCGCAGCCAGAGATCGGCATAGAGGCCACCGGCTGCGATCAGCTGGTCATGGGTTCCATCCTCGACGATCCGGCCCTGATCCATGACGATCAGACGGTCGAGCGCTGCTATGGTGGAGAGCCGGTGTGCGATGGCAAGCACGGTTTTTCCACGCATCAGCCGATCGAGATTGGACTGGATGGCAGCCTCGACTTCCGAATCAAGCGCCGAGGTCGCTTCGTCGAGCACGAGGATCGGCGCATCCTTGAGCATCACCCGCGCAATCGCCACCCGCTGGCGCTGTCCGCCCGACAGCTTGACGCCGCGCTCGCCCACATGCGCGTCAAATCCCTTGCGGCCCCGCTGGTCCTGCAGGTTCTCGATGAAATCCATTGCCTCGGCTTTTTCCGCCGCTTCGCGCAGGCCGTTCTCATCGGCATCCGGCCGGCCAAACAGGATGTTGTCGCGGATCGACCGGTGCAGCAGCGATGTATCCTGGCTGACGACGCCGATCTGCATGCGCAGCGATTCCTGGCGCACCGTCGAAATGTCCTGCCCGTCGATCAGAATGCGGCCGGCCTCCAGGTCGTAGAAGCGCAGCAGCAGATTGACGAGTGTCGTCTTGCCCGCGCCTGAGCGGCCGACAATACCGATTTTTTCACCCGGCCTGACCACCAGAGACAGGTCGTCGATGACGCCCTGCCCCTTGCCGTAATGAAAGTGGATGTTTTCAAAACGGATCGCCGGGCTGTTGACGACGAGGCTCGGCGCATCCGGCTGGTCGACCAGCTGCACCGGCTGCGAGATCATTTCGGCGGCATTCTGGATCGTGCCGATATTGCGCATGATGCCGTTGAACTGCACCATCATCCGGCTCAAGAGAAAATTCAGCCGCAGGATCAGCGCCATCGTGAACGCCACCGCACCCGAACTGATCGCGCCTGAAAGCCAGAGATTGACGCTGAGCCCCGCCATGGTGACGATCATGATCCCCGACAGAAACGCCATCGATGCCCGCACGCCGGTGATGAACCGGGTAAAGCGGATGATGCTGTCCTGGAAGATATCGAAACCTTGCCGCATATAGCGGTCGTTTTCCTCGTCGCGCGCAAACAGTTTCAGTGTCTGCATATTGCTGTAGGCATCGACCATTCGGCCGCTGAGCATGGAGGATGCCTCAGCCGTTTCCTTCGAATGCTTGCGGATGCGCGGCACGAAATAACGCGCCAGGAAGGCAAAACCTATCAGCCAGAGCAGAACCACGACGGCAAGCGACAGATCGAGCTGGCCGACCAGCACCAGTGTCGAGACCGAATAGATGCCGACGAACCAGACACTCTCCATCAGCGAGGTCACGACATCGCCGACCGCCTGCCCGCCTGACCAGACCTTGGTGACGATGCGGCCGGAAAAATCGTTCTGGAAGAACGATAGCGACTGCCGCGAGACATGCAGGTAGGACTGCCAGCGGACAAGATTGTAAAAGCCCGGCGTGATCACCTGCTGATCGACCAGTGCCATCAAAAGCGACACGATGAAGCGGATGATGCCGATCAGAACCAGCATGCCGAACAGTTCGGCGCCGTGGTCTGCAAGCAGCCCGCTCCAGCCGTCGCCGGGTTTGACGGTGGCGAGAATATCGACAATGCGGCCAACAAACCAGAACAGCGTCGCCTCGATCGCCGCCGTCAAGCCGCCAAGAACCAGCATTGCGATGAACGGCGCTTTTGCCTGCTTTATGTAAAACCAGACATAGGGGATCAGCCGCTCAGGCGGCTGCAAGCTGTCGCGCGCCGCGAAAGGCTGTATCCAGTTTTCGAAAAAGGCAAACAGGGCGCGCAAAACCATATGTCCGATATAGGCGGATTCGCGGGCACGACAATCGGTAATCGGCCGCAAATGCCGATGATTTCGATTACAAATCCGTCATGTTTCCAAGCACAGTCGTTGCAAATCCGTCAGTCATCTTCATGATCGGAAGAAGGGTAGACGCAAAAGTCGATTTCATAGCCAAGGCTTGATGCGAGCGCCATGGTCGACGGCTTCACGCTCAAGCTCAACACCGCTATTCTCTGGAGGTCCAAATACGTGGCTATTCTGATGCAATGGCCGTGACCGAAAGCCCGCAACGCCGAAAGTTGCCCGGCATAGGCATCGACATGGCGCGCGACAAAAGCGCTGGCGCCGGACCCATCATCCGCCAGCTGCGGTGGCTCGGCAAGGAAGCCACCATTTTTCCCGCACCGGCACGTCCAATCGGGATTGGCGACCATGAAAAGGTCAAAAACTTCACGGTGCTCACCCTTTATCAGGATGTCGAATTCAAAACCGATTTCGCTCACGTCGATCGTCCCGGGAGATAACATGCAAGGCTTGGAGGCGGCCTATTCGGCCGCCTCCTCCTTTTGGTTTGCAGCATCGGCATCGTCAGCGATGAAGCCGCCGGACTGCCGCGACCAGAGGTCGGCATACAGGCCGCTGCGGCTGATCAGCTCGGCATGGCTGCCGGTCTCGACGATCTTGCCGGCTTCGAGAATGACCAGCCTGTCCATCTCCGTCAGCGTCGATAGGCGGTGGGCAATCGCGATCACCGTCTTGCCCTTCATCAGGGCAAACAGGTTTTCCTGGATCGCGGCTTCCACTTCCGAATCGAGCGCCGAGGTCGCCTCGTCGAGGATCAGGATTGGCGCGTCCTTCAGGAAGACACGGGCAATCGCAATCCGCTGGCGCTGGCCGCCGGAGAGCTTGACGCCCCGCTCGCCGACCTGCGCATCGAGCCCCCTGCGGCCCTGGTTATCCTCGAGCAACTCGATGAAGTCCCAGGCATTGGCCCGCTTGGCGGCGGCGATGATGTCGGCATCGTCAGCCTCCGGGTGACCATAGGCGATGTTGTCGCGGATCGAGCGGTGCAGCAGCGATGTATCCTGTGTCACCACGCCGATCTGCGCACGCAGGCTGTTCTGCGTTGCCGCAGAAATGTCCTGCCCGTCGATCCGGATCGTGCCGGATTCGAGATCGTAGAAGCGCAACAGCACGTTCATCAGCGTCGTCTTGCCGGCACCAGAACGTCCAACCAGACCGATCTTCTCGCCCGGCTTGATGTCGAGCGAGAGGTTGTCGATCACGCCCTTGTTCTTGCCGTAGTGGAAGCCGATGTTTTCAAACGCGATGGCTCCATTCGGCGCCTTCAACACCTTGGCATCGTCATTATCGACGATGTCATGTGCCTTGGTCATCATGCTCATGCCGTCATAGACCGTGCCGATGTTTTCAAATAGCGCCGAAACTTCCCACATGATCCACTGCGACATGCCGTTGATACGCATGGCAAGCGACACGGCAATGGCAATCGAACCGACCGACATACCGCTGGTCATCCAGAAATAAATGCCGAGCGCCGAGATCGCAAACAGCGCGATGCAGTTGTTGGTGTAGACGAGCACATGGAACAGCGTCACTTTGCGCATCTGCCGGTGCACGGTCTGCAGGAACGCATCCATGCTTTCCTTGGCATAGATCTCCTCGCGGCCGGCATGCGAGAACAGCTTGACGGTGGCGATATTGGTGTAGCTGTCAACAACCCGGCCGGTCATCATCGAGCGTGCATCCGCCTGATCCTTGGAGATCTTGCGCAGGCGCGGCACGAAATGGGTGACGATGCAGACATAGATGACGATCCAGACGATCAGCGGCGCCAAAAGCCGCCAGTCGGCCGCAGCGACCACCACGAGCATCGAGATGAAATAGGCAACCACATAGACGAAGACGTCGAGGATCTTCATCACCGTCTCGCGCACGGCAAGCGAGGTCTGCATCACCTTGGTGGCGACCCGGCCAGCAAACTCGTTGGCAAAAAAGGTCATGCCCTGCCGCAGCAGATAACGGTGCATCTGCCAGCGTGCGATCATCGGATAGTTGCCGAGCAACACCTGGTGCATGATGATCGAATCGATGGCGACGACTGTCGGCAGGCCGATCAGGATGAGCGCGCCCATCCACATCAACTTGGTGCCTTCGCTTTGCAGGAACGTGTCCTGCTTGGCCGAAGACAGCCAATCGACGACATTGCCGAGGAACTGGAACAGTGCCACTTCGCCGACGGCGATCAGCATGGTGCAGATCGACATAGTCAAAAGCCAGGGTGCCGCAGGCTGGTATAGTGCCAGCAGAAAGCAAACAGACCCTGCGGCGGAACCGTGGGTTCCTCGACGGGATAGGGATTAAGGCGGGATTCAAACCAGCCGAACATGATAGGCTCCTTCAGGAATCCAGTGAAGGAAGGCGGGAAAGCCCGCATTCATCGATCAAACATTAAAAACCGAAAAACAGCTCAATCTTGCACACGAGACGTGTTCGTCCGGAAAGCGGGCGGTCGTGCGCAATGGTGCTAGAAAAAGAAAAGCGCGAAACCGGTCAGCCCAAGAGGACTGGAGGCACAGCCTGGAGGCTGGTGGTCATTCGAATATCCATGTAAGCCTCCTGTGGTTCGCGTTGCAGATGCTGCAGACATAGATTGATTTGCGCCGATACGCCAGATTGCCGATGGCGTTTTTTTCATCATTTTTGTCTCAGACAGGATTCTGTTGCCATTACGGCACAGATTGATTACGGCCATTGATGAACCCCATAAGACTTGTTGATATGTTGCCACATTCACTCCGCATCGCCCTCTACCAGCCCGACATTCCCGGCAATACCGGGACGATCCTGCGCCTTGCCGCGTGCCTGGGTCTTGCCGTCGATATCATCGAACCGGCGGGTTTCGATCTCTCGGACAAGAACCTCAAGCGCGCCGGCATGGATTACATCGCCTCGGTCACTTTGACGCGTCACATCAACTGGGAGCGGTTCGAGGAGGCTCGGCTACAACAGGGCCGCCGGTTGGTGCTGGCCTCCACCAAGGCCGCCGAACCCTACACGCGCTTTTCCTTCCTACCGAACGATACCCTGCTTTTCGGACGCGAAAGCGCCGGCGTACCGGATCACGTCCATGACAAGGCCGACGGGCGCATTATCGTCCCGATGGTCGAGGGCCAGCGGTCGCTGAACGTTGCGATGTCGGTGGCGATGATCGCCGGCGAGGCGATCCGGCAGGTCAACGGTTAAACCTGCCTGCCATTCTTATGCCGCGACCCCGCCATAGGCATTTTCGGCCCGGGCAATCTTGAGCGCCCTCGCCCACCATTTCAGCCGTCGCAACATCACTATCAGCCCAGCCTTGGCTTCCGCCGCCTTGAACGGATTGCCGGCCGCATCGAACTGCGCCCAGACATTGGAAAAACTGACGGTATCGCGGATGGTGACAGTGTGCAGCTCGGCAAAGACCTGGCGCAACTGCTCGACGGCCCGCAGTCCGCCCGAGACGCCGCCATAGGAGATGAAGCCGACCGGCTTGGCGTGCCAAGGTTCGTAGCAACTGTCGATCAGCTCCTTGAGGGGAGCCGGATAACCGTGATTGTATTCCGGTGTGACAATGATGAAAGCATCGGCCTCGGCAATCTTTTCCTCAAGCGCTTCGCCGTTCAACGCCGCATCACCGGTTCCTCCCTTGAGTTCGAGGGGGTCGATGAGCGTAATGCGAAAACCGCTTTCGGACCACAATTCCGTCAAGGCCCAGTTGACGACCGTGTCGCAGAAGCGCCCTTGCCGCGCGCTGCCATAGACGACGGCGATGGTCATTTTCTCGTTCATGTCTGCGAAAGCTCCGTTGTCGATACGATGGAGCTCATGGTATAGAACCTCAACTAAAGTTGAGGTCAATAGACATGCCGGAAAAAAATCGAACCGACCTGCCCCGCCGTGAACTCACCGTCGGAGAGGTCGCCACGCGCAGCGGCGTTGCGGTATCGACACTGCATTTCTACGAGACAAAAGGCCTGATCAAGAGCATGCGCAGCCGCGGCAACCAGCGCCGCTATCCCCGCAGTGTGCTGCGCCGCATCGCCGTCATCAAGATCGCCCAGCGCACAGGGATCCCGCTCGCCGACATTCAAAAGGAACTCTCCGCCCTGCCAAACGACCGGCAATTGCTGGCAAGCGACTGGGCACACCTGTCGGAACACTGGAAGACCGATCTGAACGAGCGCATCGCCAAGCTCACAGCACTGCGCGACCAGCTGACCTCCTGCATCGGCTGCGGCTGCCTTTCCATGCGCGATTGTCCGCTGCGCAACCCCTATGACGAGCTATCGGAAAAGGGCGCCGGTGCCTATCTGATCGAGCATGCCGGTGAAGAACAGGACGAAGCAACCGGCTGTAACAAGGGGTCAGCAGATTGAGACGTCAATCAGCACTTGGCAGGCGCCGCATGGTGAATTCGATCTGGTCGCCATCGAGTTGGCGCCAGCTCTCCACTTCGGTCCAGTAGGCCGCTTTCGGCCAGGCATCGAACCATTCCTGCGCCTTCTGGCGCGCATCGGGGCGATCAAGCCGAAATGTCTCGCGCACGAACAGACCGTCATTGCGTAGCGGGTTGCCGCTGCGATGACGGTCAATCTGACGTTTCAGGCCGCCGAGCGGCGGTCCTGCCGGGATTCTTGCCATGAGCTCACCTTTCACCAGCCGAGCCTCTTATACAAAAGATAGGGAGATATTCCTGGTTTTGCGAGTCGAATTCTCTGCATGCGCATCTGCGGCAGACTGACCCGTTGATACCTGCGCCGTTGCGGCTGTGGCAAAAATATGAACTGTCGGCCAATATGCGAATCGGCGCGCTTTTTGCCGCTTGAGGCCACGCCAAACAGGATTATTTTTTATGGAACGACCCAACCTGCCGCAGGGATTGCCCGCAGATATCGAAGACAAGAAGGCCAGAGCCACAGCCTGGTTTCAATCCTTGCGCGATAGCATCTGCACCGCGTTCGAAACCATCGAGGATGAACTGGCAGGCCCGTTGTCGGACCGCGAGCCAGGGCGTTTCATCGGCAAGGACTGGCTGCGCGACAAGGGAGCCGGCGGTGGCGGGCGCATGTCGATGATGGAAGGCCGCGTCTTCGAGAAGGTCGGCGTTCATACATCGACCGTCTACGGCGAATTCTCGCCGGAATTCCGCAGCCAGATCCCCGGCGCCGAAGAAGACCCGACCTTCTGGGCGTCCGGCATCTCGCTGATTGCTCATCCGGTCAATCCAAACGTTCCCGCAGTTCACATGAACACCCGCATGGTCGTCACTACCAGCCACTGGTTCGGTGGCGGTGCGGACCTCACACCCGTGCTCGATAGCCGCCGCACACAGACCGACCCGGATACGATGCTGTTTCACAAGGGCATGGAGATCGCCTGCAAGCGGCATCCGGTTGCCGATCACGCCCGCTTCAAGCAATGGTGCGATGAGTATTTCTTCCTGAAGCACCGCAACGAACCGCGGGGCACCGGCGGTATCTTTTACGACTGGCTGCATTCCGATGCGGAGAAGGGTGGCTGGGAGGCCGACTTCGCCTTCACCCAGGATGTCGGCAAGGCTTTTAGCCTGATCTACCCGAAGATCGTCCGCGCCAATTTCAACAAGCCCTGGAGCGAGGAAGACCGCGACGAACAGCTGGTGCGCCGTGGCCGCTATGTCGAGTTCAACCTGCTCTACGATCGCGGCACGATCTTCGGACTGAAAACCGGCGGAAATGTCGATTCGATCCTGTCGTCCTTGCCACCGGTCGTCCGCTGGCCCTGAATTCAGATTGCCTGAACGAAAAATCCGGCCGTTTTCGCGGCCGGATTTTTGTTGTCTGCAGTGCGTATCAGTCGCAGATCTTGATGCGGCGGATATGCAGGTTGCCCCACCTGTCCCAGCGCTTCACCTTCTTGATGTAGCAGGATGGCTCATAATAGCCGCCGCCGTAATAGTCGCCGCCATAGTAGCCGGTGTTGTAGAAACCGATCGAAAACCCGCCGTGGTGACGGCCGTGATGGCCATATCCGCCGGCCTGCGACGGTGCGGCAAACGAGACGGCGGCAATGACTGCGACGGCGGCAGAAATGATGAGCTTGCGCATGTTGATGTTCCCTCTGTTGGTTCCTGATGAGTTCGTCTCATCCAGTGACCCAACAGTCTCACGCGCCACTTATCCGCGCTGTTTCGAATGGAACAGGTCCGAACAAAAGCGTCTCGACCGCGTTATCTGCGAATAACCGGATCGGAGAACTGAGCCATGGTTTTCAAAGAGCGCACATTTTACGGCAAATCCCCCGAAGAGCTTTTCGAGGGAGATCAGGCGGACCTGGAAACGCGGGTCGCCAATTGCCTGGCCACGGTGGACGGGCTCGACGCCTCGGATGTATCCGTGGTCTCGAAGGGAAATACGATCGTATTGAGCGGCACGGTCGCGACCATTGAAGAGGCGGAGCGGGCGGAGGAAGCAGCAAACACCGTCGAAGGTGTTGCCGAAGTCGTCAACCGGATCGCGGTTTCCTGATCAGATCGCCTTGAGGGTCCAGCGGACGATTTCGCCTGCAACCTCTGCAAACGCACCATCAAGGGCTGCGACGAACGCCGCCGCTCCACTGCCACGCACCGGAACGGTCGCGCGAAAAGCCTTCTGCGCACCGACAGTGCCGTTTCGGTCGTTGAGGATCTTGGCAAAAATCTCGACGACAGCAGTATCGGCGCCTTCGGTCGATATTTCGAACGAGCGGATTTCGGTGATCACCTGATAGTCGATGGCAAGCCCCTCGCCCGGCTTGCCGACGCCACCGATCTTGCCGGTGTTCTCGAAGGCTTGCACCAGCTTTGCCTGCACCATCTTGGGCAGGCGGTCGCTCCATTGTGACTTGGCCAGATACTGGATTTCCGCACCCGACAACCGGATCACCACCTGGTCGCTATCAAGCGCTTTCAGCGCAGTCGGCTCGGGAACGAGTATCTGTTTCCTGCTCGAAGAAGGGCCTTCGATCGCAGGTGAAGCAGACAGGCTGTAGGTATCGTTGTTCGGCTTGCCGGCGCAGGCGGAAAGCACGGCGATGAAAAGAAATGCAGAACAGGCCCGGATCAAACCTGCCTTCCGACCAAACGACACACCGGGAAAATTCATTTCAAACACTATCCTTCGCCAATCAGCTGCAACGTAGAGGCTGATCCGGTCAAAACAAGCCAAAAAAGCAGTCACGCCGGCGCAGACACGGCAAAAAACCGCCAAGGCTTGCAGCCTTGCCACGCAAACGTCACGCCTGCGGAAGCAATACCCGATTCGGTGGCAGCATCAGCTGCAATTGCGGATCTAAATCACCGCCCGGTACTATCGACTCAGCGGCGCGTGCGCCCGTCATACTGCTTCACCGTTTCGCCACCGAACAGCAGCCGCTGCGGATCCTTGTCGAAGGTCGAAATCGTCGTGTCGAGCGTGTTGACCGTCCGGCGCGTATCGCTGACCAAAGCCTCGATATCGCGCAGGCCCGAACCGGAGAAGCGCTTGAGGTTTTCGGCGATCGGCCCGATCTGCGCATTCAGGTTGTCGGCAACCTTGCGGAAGGATGCAAGCGTAGCGCGGGCATCCGCCGACAAGGATGGCGCGTCCGCATCGCCGAGGAAACCGTCAAGCTTGACCAGGATACCATCGACACGGCTGGAGGCGGCATTCAGCTTGTTGGCCATCTGGGTGACATCGGTGATCGTCTGGTCGATATCGTTCTGACGGCCTTTGATCCGGTCCGCGAAGTCCGCAATGGAGGCAACGGCCTTGCGTGCATCGGCGCTGGCTGCCGAGACGTCGTTGACAACGCCGGAAACCTTCTGCGTGTCGATGGAGGCGATCAGTGTATCAACGCGATCAAGCGATGCGGTGGCCTTTTCCCCGAATCGTTCATAGGTCTCGGCCGTCTTCTTGAACGAGGCGATGGTGTCGGCTACCCCCGTGGACGCGGCACTCAGATCATTGCTCATCTTCTCGACATTGCTGACGATGTGGTCGATCTTCTTCGGATCGACCGATTTCACCAGAATGTCTGCTGCAGACAGTGTCGAATCGAGCTTGCCGGCCGCAGCCGTGATCGAGGTTGACAGCGCACTGACGCTCTTCAGGAATTGATCGATGCCTTCTGAATTATCGGCCAGCGACTTGGTGAAACGGTCGGCGTTGGAAATCGTATTGGTCAACGGTCCGCGCACGTCCTTGACGAAGCCCTGAATGTCGCCGATCGCATTATTGGCACGGTCGAGGATCTTGTCGGCGGTTGCCAGGAGGCTGGTGACGCTGGACTGATCGGCGGTCAGCTGCGCGGATGTACCTGTATCCAGCGCCTTGCGCAGGATATTTTCATCACCCTTGTTGCCGCCGCTGAGCTCGATATAGGCAGCCCCCGTCAAACCCTGGATTTCCAGGGTTGCCGTCGTCGATTTCAGCACCGGAGCGTCGGCCGACACCTCGGTCACGGCAACGGAATAGCGCGGATCGTTGGAATTGATCGCAAGGCTGCGGACCGAGCCGACCGGAATGCCGTTGAAGCGCACCGGAGAGCCGACGCTCAAGCCGTTGGCCGATCCGGGAATGCTGATCACCAGCTCCGCCATTTCGCCGCTACGGCCATATTGGGACATCCAGTAAACAAAGCCGAAGGCCGCGAAAATGACGGCGACCGTAAAAAATCCGACGATGGCGTAGTTGGCTTTTGTTTCCATTGCTACCGGTACCCTTGGGGGACGCCGCCGATGCGGCTCCTTGCTTCAATTAATCAGTCGGCTTCAAACAATCACGTGCAACGTCTCAATCATGCAACACTGTCAGGAAGCTTTCTTGTCATCCTCGCGCACGATCGAACGCGCGCGCTTGCCCTGGAAATAGGACGTCACCCACTCGTCGTCGCAGGCGAGCATGTCCTCGATCGTGCCTTCGACGAGAACCTTTTTCTTGCCAAGCACTGCAATCCGGTCGCAGACCGAAAACAGGCTGTCGAGGTCGTGAGTCACCATATACACGGTCAATCCCAGGGTGTCGCGCAGTTTGGCGATCAGGTTATCGAACTCGGCCGCCCCGATCGGGTCAAGCCCGGAGGTCGGTTCGTCGAGAAAGACAAGATCCGGATCGAGCGCCAGCGCCCGCGCCAGAGCAGCGCGCTTGATCATGCCGCCGGACAGCTCGGAGGGGAACTTGTCGGCCGCTTCCGGCGCCAGCCCCACCATGTCGATCTTCAGCCGGGCCAACTCATCCATCAGCTCCTGCGGCAGATTGAGATATTCCCGCATCGGTACCTGGATGTTTTCCTTGACCGTCAGCGCAGAAAACAGGGCGCCGTGCTGAAAAAGAACGCCGAGACGCATATCGAGCGCCATGCGCTCCTCTTCACTCACCGCATCGTATTCCACGCCGAGAATCTTGATGGAGCCAGACCGGCGCGGCAAAAGCCGCAGGACCGTCCGCATCAGCACCGATTTCCCCGTGCCGGATGCTCCGACGAAACCGAGAATTTCGCCGCGATAAATATCGAGGTTGAGCTTGTCGAGGACGATGTTCGAGCCGAAACCAACCGTCAGGTCCTTAACCGATAGAACGACCTCCGTACCGTTTTCCCCGGCCTCCTTGGCCGCCCCCGCTGTCATGTCTTCCCTCGGATCCACCGGCAAAACCTCTTCCATCAGAAATTGATCGCCGCGTAGAAGATCGCAAAGAGGCCATCGACAAGAATGACCACGAAGATCGACTTCACCACCGATTGCGTCACGTGCTTGCCGAGCGATTCGGCACTGCCGCCGACTTTCAGACCTTCGACAGCCGCGACGACACCGATGATCAACGCCATGAACGGCGCCTTGATCATGCCGGCCAGCACGGAGGAAAAGTCCACCGCCTCCTGCAGCCGTGCCAGGAACGTCGAAAAGGTGATGCCCGAATAGCTCCAGGTGACAACCGCAGCCCCCGTGAGAGCGGCAAAATTGGCGAGGATGGTCAGCAGCGGCAGCGCGATGGTGAGCGCGACAAGTCTTGGAAACACCAGAACGCCGATCGGGCTCAGCCCCATCACTTTCAGCGCGTCGATTTCCTCGCGCATTTTCATCGAGCCGATTTCGGCGGTGATCGCACTGCCGGAACGGCCGGCGATCATGATCGCGGTCAAAAGCACGCCGATTTCGCGCAGCTGCAGGATACCGACCAGATCGACGACGAAAAGCTCGGCGCCGAAATAGCGCAGTTGGAACGCGCCCTGCTGAGCAATGATCGCACCGATGAGGAACGACATCAAAAGGATGATCGGCACCGCCTGGACACCCATACGATCGATCTGACTGACGATCGCCGCTGGCGACAGGCCGCTATGACGGCCGAGTTTCAGCTGCGCGCCGCGCACGGCCGACCCGAGAATGAACATCGCCGCGACGGTGTCTTCCCAGGCGGAGACCACCGAATTGCCGATAGGAGTAAAAACGCGGGTAAAAAGCGAGCCGAATTTCTTGTCTTCGACGGCTGGCTCCGGCAGTTTCTCCGGCAGGGCATTCATGAGTTCCAGATAACGCGGCTTGTCGCTCGTCAGCTTCACATCGCCCATCTGCGTCATGAAACGGCGAATGACCCAGGCGCCAGCCGTATCCATGGCCGTGACGTCGCTCAGATCGACCTCGCCCGCCTCGCCGCCCTTTGTAGCGAACTCCTCCAGCTTCGGCGTAGCCAGATGAATGGACATGCTTCGCCAATCGCCTTTGAAACGATAAGTCCGGATGCCGCCATCGTCAGCTTCATCAAGCTGTACGTCGGTGTCGGTTTTCACTTGGGAACGCGTCACGTCTGTTGGGTCTTCCGGAGATGGCTGCATTTGATAAAACGTCAGCGACTCATAGCCGCTTGAGCCCGGTCTGTCACCGATTGAAACGTTTCCGTGCCAATCGGTTGCCGGCTGGGATATGGAAGACACAGGAGAAAGCCATGACCCGCCAGATGAAAACCGCCGTCGAACACTTCCCGATCGCCGGCAGCTTCACGATCTCGCGCGGCAGCAAGACCACAGCCTCCGTGGTTACCTGCCATATTTCAGACGGTCATTTTGCCGGTATGGGCGAATGTGTGCCCTACGCACGCTACGGTGAAACCATCGACAGCGTGCTGGCAGAGATCGAGGCGATGCGACCGCAAATTGAGGCGGGCATCGACCGCGAGGAACTGCGGCAGGTGATGAAGGCCGGTGCAGCACGCAATGCCGTCGACTGCGCGCTGTGGGATCTTGAAGCCAAGACCACCGGCAACCGCGCTTTCACTCTCGCAGGACTTGTCGAACCGGCGCCGCTCACCACCGCCTACACGATTTCGCTCGGCGAGCCCGAAGCGATGGCAGCGCAGACGGCGCAATATGCGCATCGGGCGCTTCTGAAGGTCAAGGTCGGAACCGCTGACGATACCTCCCGTATCCGTGCCGTGCGGGCAGCAGCCCCAAACAGCGCTATCATCCTGGACGCCAATGAAGGGTGGACGGAGGCCAATCTCGCCTATCATTTTGATGTCTGTCTCGAATCAGGCGTGGCCCTGATCGAGCAACCCCTGCCCGCTGGACGCGACGCCCTGCTCGCATCCATCCGCCGCCCTGTCCCCGTCTGCGCCGATGAAAGCGTGCACAAGACCGAAGACCTGCCAAAGCTCGCGGGTCTCTATGATGCGGTCAATATCAAGCTCGACAAGACCGGTGGCCTGACCGAGGCGCTCCGCATGCGGGACGCTGCCCGGACGCTGAATCTCAAGATCATGGTCGGCTGCATGGTCGGCACGTCGCTCGGCATGGCGCCGGCGGTGCTTTTGGCCCAGGGCGCCGATTTCGTCGATCTCGATGGGCCGCTGCTCTTGGCCCGCGACCGCGAACCCGGCCTGCGCTACGAGGATTCTCTGGTCTATCCGCCTCTTCCCGCCCTCTGGGGCTGAAGATACCAGGCAGCAAAGGCGGAACAGCAGCCAATGAAGGCAACGACGGACATAGAATAGAAGCCGTGGACGCCGAACCAGGTGTAGAAATAGCCCGATGTGAAGGTGAAGATCGCCGAAAACACGCCGGTATAGAAGAAATACAACCCCTGCGCTGAGGACTCCTGTTCTTCCGGAACGCGCTGCACCAAAATATTCTGCATGCCGGTATGCATGATGGCGTAGGTGAAGGCGTGGAGACATTGCAGCGCGAAATAGCCCCAGAAGCCGAGATCCATCGGAAAGATGATCCAGCGCACCACGGCAAGCACGCAGCCTGAAAAGATCATCGTCCACAGGCTGAACCGCCGGATGATCATCTTGGCGCAGAAGAACATCGCCACTTCCGCCGCGACACCGGCGCTCCAGAGAAGACCGATCTCGGTGCCGGAAAAACCGATATGCTGCCAATAGATCGCCGAAAAAGCGAACAGCATCGCGTGGCTGCCGTTGACCAATGTCACGCCGATCAGCAGCAACTGCAGATCCAGTTTCCGGAGAGCCTTCGGCGGCGGTTCCGTCAGCGTCGTCAAGGTCGACGGCCGGCGCGGCTTGCCGACGCGCGGTGCGATGAAGGTCAGCGCAATCATCAGCAGAAAGCCGCCAGCCATGGCCGGCAGGACCATCGAGCCGCCGTAGAGGCCGATCATCACGCCGCCGAGCATCGTCGCACCGATGAACGCGACAGAGCCCCAGACGCGCATGGTCGCATAATCGAAACCCCAGCGCCGCACCCCTGTCAGCGCGATCGCCTCGACGATCGGCACATAGGGTGCGTACACACCGCCCTGCAGCGCATAGATGATCAGTACGAACCAGAAACTGTGGGACACGAACAGTGCCAGCGCCGTCAGCAGCGACAAAACCGCAGACCAGATCAGCACTTCCGCCCGCTCGCCGATCCTGTCCGCCAGAAGCCCGACCAGCGGCGCCGTGATGACGCGCACGAACATCGGTACGGCAAGGATGATGCCGATTTCGAAATCGCTCAGCGACAGGGTGCTCAGCCAGACCGGAAAATACGGCATGGCGAAACCATTGACGACGAGAGGCGCGCAGAAGAGCAAGGCGATGCGCGGCACGAAATAGCGCGGCGCTTCCTCGCGAACGGGAGGCGGAGATGAGGGAATCATGGAAGGACCTGACAGTTGCGTCCATGATTTATCACGGCAGCCAAGAACAGCGCCAGCCGCTAGTTTTCCCTACAGTCGCCAACACCTGCGGTTTTATGCCGCCTGTTGCGAAAGAGCCCGCGCCATCAATATTTCCACTTCGGTCGTGTCTTCACGCACAACCGGCACGTTGCTCAGTTCCCGCCAGGTAATCAGTTCCATGGTTCCGTCATGGTGCTCGGCAATGGCCGTGCAGCTTTCCACCCAGTCGCCGGTGTTGATGTAGCGGATGCCGCCAATATCCTCGATGACCGCGTGATGGATATGGCCGCAGATGACGCCATCGGCCTTTTCGCGCCGCGCCTCATCGGCAACCACGCGCTGGAATTCGCCGATGAAGTTGACCGCGTGCTTGACCTGCTGCTTCGCCCAGGCTGAAAACGACCAATAGGGCATGCCGAGACGGCGGCGGATGGCTGCCAGCCCGATATTGATGACGATCGCCATGTCGTAGGCCCAATCGCCGAGATAGGCGAGCAGCCGGGCATTTCGGACCACGACATCGAACTCGTCGCCATGCAGCACCAGGTATTTACGCCCATCGGCAGCCTCGTGCATGTGGCGCTGGGCAACCTCGATCCCGCCGAAATGCACGCCCGGGAAATCGCGCATGAACTCGTCATGATTGCCCGGAATGTAGATGATGCGGCTGCCCTTGCGCGCCTTGCGCAACAGCTTCTGCACGACGTCGTTGCAGGATTGCGGCCAGTACCAGCTGCGCTTCAGCCGCCAGCCGTCGATGATATCGCCGACCAGGATGATCGTCTCCGCCTCGGTGACACGCAGGAAATCGAGGAGATAGTCGGTCTTGGCGGCCTTCGATCCCAGATGAACGTCGGAAATGAACAGGGTCCTGAAACGCCGGGGTTCTTGCTCTTTCTCGGTCATGCTGCCTCGCAACGGTCTATCGTGCCTCTCTTATGAGCTTTCAAAAACAGACTCTTGTTTCAGGAGAATGACAGCCTGTGGAACCAGCCGTAACGCCGGATAAACACCTGTTCCCGAAAAGCGGTGACAAACGCCCGTTTCGAAACTGTACGGAGCCGCCGTTTCATGCAAAAAGAGCCGCGACGAATAGGTAGGGAATAAGAATATGAGCACCGGCGACAAGGCCAAGACCCCAGCGGCTCCTGCAAGCGGCGACCTCGATGAACAGGCGCTGTTCTTCCACCGCTATCCACGCCCAGGAAAGCTCGAGATCCAGCCGACCAAGCCGCTCGGCAACCAGCGCGATCTGGCGCTCGCCTATTCCCCGGGCGTTGCCGCCCCCTGCCTTGCCATCCGTGACGATCCCTCGACCGCCGCCGACTATACCGCGCGCGCCAATCTGGTCGCGGTCGTCTCGAACGGCACGGCGGTCCTTGGTCTTGGCAATATCGGTCCGCTTGCGTCCAAGCCGGTGATGGAAGGCAAGGCCGTCCTGTTCAAGAAATTCGCCGGCATCGACGTCTTCGATATCGAGATCGACGCGCCCGAAATCGACCAGATGGTCAATGTCATCTCGGCCCTGGAGCCGACCTTCGGCGGCATCAACCTGGAAGACATCAAGGCGCCGGAATGTTTCGAGGTCGAACGCCGGCTGCGCGAAAAGATGGATATTCCGGTCTTCCATGACGACCAGC
>UBTA01000038.1 GCA_900468065.1 Hyphomicrobiales bacterium
CCATGAACAACCTAACCCGCAGAAACCTGATCAAGGCCGCTGCCGCAACCGGTCTTGCCGGCGCGCTCGGCAGCCGCCTCGCCTTTGCTTCAGACGAGCCGCTCGGCATCGCGCTCGTCGTTCCCTCGCCGATTGGCGATGTTGGCTGGGGTCACGCCCTTGCCGCTGGCCTCGACCCTATCAAGGCAGCCTATGGCGACAAGGTGAAGGTCACCGTTCTTGAAAATATCGCCGAAGGTCCCGATGCCGACCGCATCATGAACAAGACCGTTGCCGACGGCAACAAGTTCCTGATTGCCGGCTCTTTCGGCTATCAGAACGGCGCACTGCAAATCGCCCGTCGCGATCCGAGCGTGACAGTGTTACATGCATCGGGCTTCCAGGTTGCTCCGAACTTTTCCCCCTTCGCCGCCAAGTATTTCCAAGGCTCCTATCTGCTTGGAATGGCGGCCGCAGCACTCAGCAAAACCGGCAAGCTCGGTTCCGTATCCGCCTTCGCGATCCCGGAACTGATCACCACCATCAACGCCTTCACGCTCGGCGCGCAAGCGATCAAGCCGGACATCGAGGTGTCGGTCGTGTGGGTGAATTCGTGGTTCGACCCCGCCAAGGAGCAGGAAGCCGCCAAGGCTCTGATCGCGCAGAAATGCGACGTGATCTTCTCCAACGCGCAGGATACGCCGTCTGTCATCGCCGCCTGCGAGGACGCTGGCGTCTATTCTTTCAACCTCAACTCCTCGATGAAGAAATACGCACCGAAAACCTATCTCGGCTGCATTTCAACGGACTGGTCGCCATTCTTCAAGGCGTCTGTCGATGCGCATCTCGCAGGCACCTTCAAGGGCGCGAATACGTTCCTCGGCGTCACTGAAAAGGTCGTCGAAGTGATCGACTGGAACCCGAACGTCCCAGGCGAGGTAATGACCAAGATCAAAAACATTGAGGCGAATATAGCCGATGGCAGCTTCTCGCCATTCACCGGGCCGATCGCCAAAGCCGACGGCAGCGTAGGCGTGGCCGCCGGGACGACCATGCCCGATACCGAGATCGTCGCACTGGACTGGCACGTCAAAGGTGTCGCCACGCCGCTGCCGAAATAAGCGATGACCAACCCGCTCCTGTCGCTCCGCGGCATTTCCAAGAGCTACGGCCAGATCCATGCCAATCAGGCAATCGATCTCAATGTGGCTCCGCAGTCGATCCACGCGATCCTCGGAGAAAACGGGGCGGGAAAATCGACGCTGATGAAACTGATCTACGGTGTTGAACAGCCGGATGACGGAACCGTCATCTGGGAGGGACACCCCTTGCACCTTGCCTCCCCCGCAGACGCAAGGCGCAAGGGCATCGGCATGGTCTTCCAGCACTTCTCGCTGTTCGAGACATTGACCGTGGTGGAGAACATCCAGCTGGTAGTCCCCGGGCGGAAAGCCGATCTCAAGGAACGCATCCGAACGCTTGGACGAGAGTTCGGCCTCGACGTCGATCCGCTTGCCCATGTACATGCGCTGTCAGTCGGCGAACGGCAGCGCGTGGAGATCATTCGCTGCCTGATGACCAACCCGAAACTGCTCATCCTGGATGAGCCCACCTCTGTCCTGCCACCGCAACTGGTCGAGAAGCTCTTCGACACACTGCGCCGTCTGCGCGATGGCGGCGTTTCCATCCTGTTCATCTCTCACAAACTGGAGGAAATACGGGCAATCTGCGACCGGGCGACCATTCTGCGCGGCGGGCGCGTGACGGGGGATATCGACCCGCGCGAGCATGATGCCCACGATCTTGCCCGCATGATGATCGGCCGCGACACGCCGTCGCCGATGCCGGCCCTGCCACGGGCAGGCGGTGAAAAGCAGCTTGAAATCATCGGCCTCGACTATAAGCCCTCCGACCCTTTCGGCGTGCCGCTTTCCGGCATCAGCCTTGAAGTGCGCGCCGGTGAAATTCTGGGGATTGCTGGAATCTCCGGCAACGGCCAAAGCGAACTTGCGGCGCTGATATCCGGGGAGACGCTGCTTGGACGCGAACAGCGCGACCGGATCTACATGATGGGAAAGGACGTCGGCAGGCTCGATGCCGCCGCCCGCCGCAAGCTTGGATTTGCCTTTGTTCCGGAAGACAGGCTCGGGCGCGGCGCCGTGCCTGAAATGTCGCTTCTCCTCAACAGCCTTCTAACGGCCCATCCCCTCAAGCTTCTGCGGGGCGGCCTTGTCGATAGGGCACGCGTCGCGGCGTTCACACAAGATTGCATACGCCAATACGATGTCCGTACACCCGGCCCGGACGCGGAAGCCGGCAGCTTGTCTGGTGGCAATCTGCAGAAATTCATTGTCGGGCGCGAGATCATGCTAACGCCGAAGCTGCTGTTCGTGGCGCAGCCGACCTGGGGCGTGGATATCGGCGCCGCGTCGGCCGTTCGAAGCCGGCTCGTTGCGTTGCGCAACGAAGGCATGGCGATCCTCGTGATATCCGAAGAGCTTGAGGAACTGTTCGAGCTCAGCGATTCCATCCAAGTGCTGCATCACGGCGCGCTAAGCCCGCCACTCGTTACCCGCGATACCAAGCCAGAAGAAATCGGCAGATACATGATCGGGGCGCAGCATTCGCCCGAGAAGGCGCACGCATGAGTGTCTGGTCCATGGCTTTCCTTCCCAACCTCGTGCGGCGTGAGCGCGCGTCACTGAAGGCAACCTTACTTGCCCCCGTGGTCGCGCTGGCAGTCGCCATCGTCCTCAATCTCGGCCTTTACGTGCTGATGGGCCGTGACCCAGTCGCCGTCATCTACGCCATGCTGTTCGAGCCCTTCCTCTCCTGGGCATCGTTTTCCGAGGTGCTGTTGAAGGCAGGACCGCTCCTTCTCATTGCCCAGGGGCTGGCAATCGGCTTTCGTGCCAAAGTTTTCAACATTGGTGCGGAAGGCCAGTTCATCCTCGGCGCGATTTTCGCCTCCGCCATTCCCGTCTGGTTTCCGCAGGCGACAGGTCAGTGGATTTGGCCGGCGATGCTGTTGCTCGGCGCAATCGGTGGTGCGCTCTGGGCGTCAATCACTGCTTTCTGGCGTGTCCGGCTGAATGCCAATGAAATCCTCGTTTCGCTGATGCTGAGCCTTGTGGCAGCCCAGCTGCTCAACTACCTGCTGCTCGGCCCCTGGAAGGATCCGAACGGCTTCAACTTCCCCCAGTCCGTGATGTTCCAGTATGATGCGATGGTGCCGACGCTGATTTCCGGCACACGAGTCAACGTCTCGCTCCTCATCACGCTTGCGCTGTCGCTTGCGGCCTGGGTCTTCATGCAGAAGAGTTTCGCCGGTTACAAGCTGCAGGTCAGCGGGCTTGCGCCTCGGGCGGCCAGCTATGCTGGCTTCAACGAGAACTGGGCAATCTGGCTTTCGCTTTTGATCGGCGGCTTTGCCGCAGGACTTGCAGGCGCAGCTGAGGTGGCGGGGCCGCTGGGGCAGTTGCAACGCTCGATCTCCACTGGCTATGGCTATGCCGCCATCATTGTCGCCTATCTCGGCGGGCTGCATCCGCTCGGCATCGTCGTTTCCGCTCTGGTCATGGCCGTCATCTATATTGGTGGCGACAATGCCATGGTTTCGGCCAACCTGCCGATCGCTGCCGTTCGTGTCTTCCAGGGCAGCCTTCTGCTCGCCTATCTCGTCACCGTTGCCTTCGTGCGTTACCGCTTGCAGTGGGCGCAGGCCATCAAAAAGACCGCCCACCGGAGCCCATCATGAACGCCATCGAGTTCATCATTTCCGGCATGCTAGCAGCCGCGACGCCGTTTCTTCTCGCCGCCCTCGGCGAGTTGGTGGTCGAGCGCGCCGGCGTTCTCAACCTCGGTGTCGAGGGGCTGATGGCCTTTGGTGCCGTACTCGCCTTCATCATCGTCTATCACGGCGGGGGGCATTTTCTAGGCTTCGTCGTTGCAGGTCTCGGCGGCGCTGCTCTTTCGCTGGTGTTTGCCATTGTCGTTATAGGATTTAGGGCAAACCAGGTGGCGACCGGTCTGGCAATCGGCATTCTTGGCCAAGGTCTTTCGGCCCTTTTCGGAAAGACATATGAAAGCCTGACGGTAAAGGCGTTGCCCAAGATTGCGTTTCCCTGGTTATCCGAAATCCCGGTCGTCGGCGGGCTTTTCAACCAAGACATCGTTGTATGGATTTCGCTTGTGGCAACGTTCGGCATTTGGGCGATGTTCACCTATACCAAACTGGGCCTTGTCGTTCGCGCCGTCGGCGAAAACCCCAAGGCAGCCCACGCCATCGGCTATTCTGTCATCGCCGTTCGGGTGACCGCCATTGCTTTCGGCGGCGCGATGGCGGGTTTTGCCGGTGCCTACGCCGCAGTGATCTATACTCCTCTCTGGGCCGATGGGATGATTGCCGGGCGTGGCTGGATTGCAATCGCCCTTGTGGTCTTCGGCACTTGGCTCACCGGCCGCGTCTTCCTCGGTGCCTGCCTCTTCGGTGCTGTCTCGCTGACGGGGTTCGCGGCCCAAGCGACAGGAATGGATGTTCCTTCGCAGCTGCTGTCGAGCCTACCCTATCTTATCACGATCATAGTGCTCGGCATCATCTCGGCAGATCGTCGCCTCCTGAAACTGAACGGCGTCGCCTCGCTTGGCGAACCCTTCGAGCGTTAGCAACAAGGTGAGGCGCACACCCAGGACTTCCGACCCTGTTGTAAGATCCTGCGACCATTTGGACGAAATATTTTCATCCAGGGAATATTGTCGGGAGATGAAGATGATTTTCTGACCGCGCAGGCTCGATGACGATTGAGTAGACGAGGTTCTGCACGCGCTGGACGTTGCTTACTACCACCCTCGACTGAAGATTTCCGGATGACATTCGTCACGTTGATGGGCGTCCGGTTCGGGTATTACCCTGGCTGCAAGCCCGCTGACCTGCCGTGCGAATGCTCACCGCGTGAACGGAAAAGCCTCCACCTTGATCACGTCTTCAATCCTGGCGTCACATGGCCTGTTGCTTTAGCGATCAGCGACGAAACACTGCTTCTGCGTTCCGAGACCTTCGATCTCCAGTTCGACCACGTCATCTGGCCTCAGGTAACGCGCAGGCTTGAAGCTCATTGCCACGCTTGGCGGCGGCCCGTTGAAATTACCTCGCCGGGCAGGTCGGGTCCTCACATCGACAGCTTGAATTGGGGGGGTGTTCAATTCCAGCGAGATTTTTCTTCATTCTATTTGTTTTAGCCAATACTTTTTTAAGCGCTTCTTAAGCATGTTCTATGACTCTGAATAACAATATTTTTCAAGGGGCACGGCAGTATGGCGACGATCCGGACCAAGATGATGATTGTAAGCATGGCGATGTTTGTTCTTGCAGGCGGCGCTGCGGGTGCGGGGCTGTGGAGCGCGAAGACATTGACAAAAAATGTCGAGGGCGTGGCCAAGGTTGCCGATATTCTACGCAATCACATGCAGGCGGACATGATGCACGATGCCCTTCGCGCGGACGTACTTTCGGCAATGCTTGCACAAGATCCGGCGGCCGATATCGACATCAAGGAGGTCAAAGCAGACTTAACCGAGCACATTTCATCCTTCCGCTCATCGCTTGCCGCCAACAAGGAACTAGCCGCCGATCCTTCAATCGACGCTGTTCTGAGCGCGTTGGATAGCCCGTTGGAAAGTTATATCGACGGCGCAGCCTCGATCGTTGGAGCGGTATCGACGGACCCAGCAAAGGCACTGGCGGCCCTGCCTGCATTCAAGGCGCAGTTCTCAACTTTGGAAATCGCGATGGAGAAAGCCGGCGACAGTATCCAAGCTCTGTCCGACCAAGTGAAGCGCAACAGTGAGGCACTGTCGTTCTTCATCGACAAAATGCTGATTTGCATTTTTGGGGCCACCGTCATCGCCGCCCTGACGCTCCTGCTTATCAGCACCAAAACAATCATCAAGCCGATCAAGACTCTGTCGAACGACATGCAACAGCTAGCCGACGGCCGGACCGACATTTTGCTTCAAGGCACCGAACGAAATGATGAAATCGGTGACATGGCCGGGGCCGTTGAAGTCTTCCGGAAAGCGGCCATTAGCAAAAAAAAGCTTGAAGCCGACGCAATTTTGCAACGCGAACGGGCGGATGCTGACCGTGGCCGCCTGACCGAGGAGGCGGAAGCTGCAGCACGGTTGAAGCTGCAGCAAGCGACGTCGAGCTTGGCCACCGGTTTGCGGCGTATGGCCTCAGGCGATCTCGGCTTCCAACTTCTGGAACCCTTCGCACCAGATTTCGAAGCTTTGCGCCAAGATCTCAACACTGCTGTCGAGCAACTGAGCGAGACCTTGACCTCGGTTGCACACGCAGCTGGATCGATCGATAGCGGAACGCGGGAAATCAGCATGAGTTCGAATGATCTTTCAAAGCGTACGGAGCAACAGGCTGCATCGCTTGAAGAAACGGCGGCAGCACTCGACGAGATCACAGCCAATGTCTCCAATGCATCCAAACGTGCTGAAGAGGCTCGCAGCGTTGCCATCAGCGCCAACACAAGCGCTGCCCATTCCGGCGCAGTCGTCGCCAGTGCCATTAACGCGATGCAGCGTATCGAGGAGTCCTCCAGCGAGATCTCCAACATTATCGGCGTCATTGACGAGATCGCCTTCCAGACCAACCTGCTGGCACTTAATGCAGGAGTCGAGGCTGCACGCGCAGGAGAGGCCGGCAAGGGGTTTGCTGTCGTTGCGCAGGAAGTGCGGGAATTGGCTCAGCGTTCTGCCAAGGCAGCCAAGGAAATCAAGGATCTGATCCGCAATTCGACCACCGAGGTAGAGAGCGGGGTAAAGCTCGTTCGCGAGACCGGCGACGCCCTGAAGACCATCGAGAATTATGTGGTCACCATCAACCAGCATATGGACGCCATTGCGACCTCCTCGCGTGAGCAGTCGCTTGGGTTGGCGGAGGTGAATACGGCCGTGAACCAGATGGATCAAGTGACGCAACGCAATGCGGCGATGGTCGAGGAAACCAACGCGGCAAGTGCAACACTTGCCGATGAAAGCCGCAAATTGCACGTGCTGATTTCACAGTTCCAGCTGGGTAACAGCCATGACGCGGAAACCGGAAAACAGAGGCGGGCCGCCTGATTGAACTTTATGCGGAGTAAAGGGACAGCCCCATTGGAGAATGCGGTGGCACACGATTGCAAGTGCACAGACCGACCACCGCGCCGGCAGTTTGCTTGTCAACGAAGCCCGAAAAACGACAATACTGCGATGACAACGACGACCAATCCAACGATGTAAATAATGCGGTTCATGACGGGTACCTTTCAATCTGACGGGTCAAAACGTATGAGCGACCAATTGGTTCCTTGGCGAATTGCGAGGGAATGGGTAGGTGCGTTGGTTGCATGTGCAATTTTCAACAGAACAGCAGGTCCCTCCGTGATGGCGGAGCGGGCTTTGATCGTTAAATATAAGCGTCAGGGATGGGGTCGCATCTAGTCAAGGGGCGTAATGACCGAGTTGCAGGGCGAGTTTATGCACCAGCTAGACGGAGGGCCCGGTTTCACGGCTGAAGTGGACATCATCGAAAGTCCAATCCCGTCTTGGGAAGGGCCCGCGTCAGGGGCTCGGTCCAGTTTTGTCGAGCAGCTTCCTGATGGCCGTGACACCCTAGACGGTGTCAGACCAGGTTTGACGCCAGATCAAAAGCCCAACCGAACCAAGTGGGGTCCTGCGCCGCGAATTGGGCGATGAGCCCCGCGCCAGTTCCATAGTTTGGCTCCATGAACAGCGCGCTTCACATCCCCACGATCACGATGAGATTGGCCGATCCAAAAAAGACGCGGAGTTGATTGTGTGCCCGAGGATAGCGGCGTCGCCGATAAAGTTATTTTCGCGAGTAAGAACCTCTCGCATCCAGCCGTCGCGGATGCGGACCATGTCCACCAGAAGACTATCGTGCCGTCTTGGCCACCCCATTGCCATCAAGGGCTCAATCGCCACCCAGACGATGACGAAGTAGACGATCGAAGCTATGTCGGGAACTTCGATGATGCCCCCCGGCGTGAACCCGTTATCGTCGCGATGTTACAGCTACGGCCGCTCGTGCCTCAACATGAAATCCACGTGATGTTCCGAGGTCGCACGGGAGAACGAAGGTTATTCGACGTTGCGGTATCACGGATGCCATCTCACGACTCTCTCACATCAGAAGCGCTCTGATCGAAGCAAAGTCCGACGGCACCCGTCGTCCGCAGGCTGTCACCTCGGATGGCGACATCGTCATCATGCAAACCTGACATCGTTGAATACAAGCTCATCACCATCCGCAGTTGCATCGAGAGCAGCCCTACAATGCTATCCTCGGCGACATCGACACGGAAATTATTTCCTTGACGTCATGTTATTTAAATATACCGTAGCGATACAGAGATATAAATCCATCATAACGAGAGAACTATGACGACCGTCAAGGAGCGCCTGCAGGCAAGCCTGGAGAATTCAACCGCCGCCGGCCGCGCCATCGCCAATTATATGCTCGCCAATCTCAACGAGCTTCCATTCGAAACGGCGGCGAGCATATCCACCAAGATAGGCATAGGCGAAATGACGGTCGGACGCTTCTGCCGATCGATCGGCTATACGCACTTCAAGGAACTGAAGGCCGATCTAAAGGCCGATTTCAGTAACAGTCCGTGGCTAGTCGGTGACCGGCTGAAGGATTTTGCCGCCAAGGCCCGCGAGCAAAACCACCATCTGGCGACTGGCCTGGAAATGGAAATCGGCGCACTCGTGCGGATCTACGAAATCGCCGAAACCCCTGAATTCAACAGGTTCATCGAGCGACTGAGCACCGCCCGCAAGGTTTTCTGTGCGGGTTTCCAAACTGAGCGCGGGGTTGCCTCGGTCCTCGCCCACCAGCTGCAATATCTGCGCGATGAGGTTCATCTTGTTGATCTCGCTGCCGGCAATTTCGTTGATGTACTGCTGACCGACCCGACCGCGTTGGCGCTGGTGATTATAGATACAAGGCGTTACTCGCGGCAAAGCAAGTTGCTCGCAGAAGCCGCCTGCAAACGCGGCATCGCTGTCACAATTATCACCGATACGTACTGTGACTGGGCAAGCGCGGTTGCCAGCGAAGTGTTCGCTGTCCCCACCACCCTCAACCACTTTTGGGACTCGCTCAGCCCACTCGTCTCTCTCGTGCAATTGGCGGTCAATGGGGTCTTCGGGCAGCTCGGCGCCGACGTTGAGGAGAGATTAGGCGAGATCTTCAGTAATTACCGGACATTCACCGGCCACGCGGGAACCACTCTAGACGACTGACTATCATGCTGAATGCTCAACTTGCGTCAAACAAACCAAAAAGGGGAACGCATAATGACCAACCACAAACATCATCTCACTGGCACACTACTAGCCCTCGTATTCGCGAGCGGCGGCGCGCTGCCAGCCTCTAGCGCCACAGCGGCGGAGGCCGTTTTCGTGCTCCCCTCCGACGAGGCAGGTGCCCCGGCGCTGGATCCGATCCGTGGGTCCCTTGTCACTCTTGCCGATGCACTAATTTATGACGGCCTCGTTATCCAAGGCGCCGATCAGGCCTTCCATCCGCACCTCGCCACAAAGTGGGAAACCTCTTCGGATGGCATGACCTGGACCTTTCACCTGAGAGAAGGTGTCAAGTTCCATGACGGAGAGCCTTTCAACGCCAAGACCATCGCCTGGTGGATCCCGAAATTTGCAGGAACCGAGAACGCGTATCTTGTAGGCGGTATCGACAAAGTCGAAGTGATCGATGACTACACAGTTCGCTTCGCAATGAAGCATCCCGATGCCAACCTGCTCTACAACCTGTCAAGCAAATTCATGGGTATCCCCAGCCCGAAGGCTTACGATGCCGAGGGAACCAACTACGGCGTCACTGTTGCCGTCGGCACTGGCCCCTACAAGCTAGAGAGCTTCACGACCGGCGTTGAATCGGTATTGGTTCGCAACGACGAATACACTTGGGGCTCGGAGCTTTCTGCAAATAAGGGCCCTGCCAAGATCGAGAAGTTGACGCTGCGCGAGATCGCTGATTCCTCCAGCAGCTTCCTCGAGCTGAAGACCGGGGGGGTCGATGTCGTCATCGACGTGCCAAGCGATATTCTGCCGCAGTACGAAACACTAACCAACGCCACGATCAAGAGCCAAGCCGGCTTCGGGATTTATTACCTGCCCATCAACACCACGGTCGAACCTTTCACTGACCTGAATGTCCGAAAGGCCGTGGCGCTGGCAGTCAACCAACAGGAAATCGTCGATAAGCTGTTTGGCGGCCGCGGCCTTGCGGCCCATAACCTCTTGATCGCATCGCTACCGGAATCCAAGGTCGATCCGAAATACAATATCTCTTACGATCCGGACCAGGCCAAGGCTCTGCTCGAGGGCGCCGGCTGGAAGGCAGGCGCAGACGGTACCCGCACCAAGGATGGCAAGCCGCTCACCGTCACTCTCTGGAGTCAGAGCGACACAGAGTTCAAGCGCCTCTCTGAGGTCCTCCAGGCTCAACTAAAGGCGGTCGGGGTCAATGCTGAGATAACTATCTTTGATACCTCTTCAATCCGTGCCGAATACAAAAAGGGCACCCAGCAGCTGGCCGTTCGCAGCTATGGTTGGAATAATGCTGACATCCTCGATTGGTTCTTTTCCGGCGAGCGCCTCGGCTACCCGAACGTGTCAATGTGGAAGGATGCAAAAGCAGATGAATTGCGTGTCAAGGCACTCACTGGCTCCAAGACGCTGGAGGAGCGCGTTGCAAACTTCATTACCTATCACGAGTATGTACTAAGCCAGTACCCCTTCGCACCGATTTACGAACCGGTTCAAACCCTTGCCTACAGCAAGGATCGCGTCAGCCTGCCGGAGGTCATTGCCGGCCCGCAGTTTTCCGCGCAGACCGTGCTTGATATCGACGTCAAGGACTGATCGCAATCGGAGACGGCGAATATGCTCGGCTATACTATCAGACGCCTTTTGGCGTTGGTCCCGGTCTTCTTCGTCGTCTCCGGCGTGGTTTTCCTTGTTGTGCACCTTGTCCCCGGTGATCCGGTGGACCACCTTATTCGGACAGGATCATCACCCGATCAGCGGGCGGAGATCATTGCCCGCTACGGCCTCGATCGCAGCCTGATTGAACAATATATCAGCTGGCTGGGACGGGTCATTTCCGGCGATCTCGGCACGGCCATCGTCATGCGCCGGCCGGTGGCGACGCTGATCTGGGACAATCTCGGCTATAGCCTGGCGCTCGGCGGATGGGCACTGGCCTTCTCCGCCCTGGCAGGCGTCGCCGCAGGCGCCATCGCCGCCTCCTTCCGTGAGCGCTGGATCGACCACGGGTTGATGGGCGTGTCGCTACTCGGATCGACTGTGCCAACATTTTGGCTCGGGCTGCTAATGATCATGTTGTTCGCAGTCCAACTCGGCTGGGTACCTGTGTCGGGGGCCCGGCACTGGACATCCCTTATCCTGCCAGTGCTTACCGTTGGCCTGGGCGGCATGGCGTTGGTGGCGCGGGTCACCCGTATTGCCATGATCGAAACAGCGCGCGAGGATTTTGTCATGCTTCTGCATGCCAAGGGCGTGCCGCGGTGGACAATACAGATACGCCATGTTTTGCGGCACGCATTGATCCCCGTCGTCACTATTCTCAGCCTGCGGATTGGACTGATCATCGGCGGGTCGGTTACGGTGGAATACGTCTTTGCCCGGCCAGGCCTTGGGTCACTTTTGATCCGGGCACTCTCGCAGCGCGACTATCCGCTCGTTCAGGGCTGTCTACTGTTCCTCGCTATGGCGGTGATGCTCGGCACCCTGCTTGGGGACCTGCTGCAGGCGGCGATGGATCCTCGACAGCGCGATGAGGCTACACGATGAAAGGACCTAATCCGCGAAAATTCCTGCTCGTATTGACGCCGACGCCGCTCTCTGCACTCTCAGGTATCGCGCTTCTCGTGCTGATCCTCCTGGCCGTGTTCGCTCCGTGGGTATCGCCTTATCCCTATGACGTTCAGAACCTCTCAATTGCCAATCAGGCACCCTCGGCCCTGCATTGGTTCGGCACCGACGATTTTGGCCGGGACGTGCTTTCGCGCGTTATTTTCGGTGCCCGAACGTCCCTTAGCGTCTCGTTGATTTCGATTTCGCTTTCTCTGTTCGGCGGTGTCATCATCGGCGCATTCTGCGGCTATCTCGGCGGCTGGGTCGATCGGCTCGGCATGTCGATCGTCGATCTTACATGGTTTTTTCCCGAAATCCTTTTGGCCTTGCTGATCGTGGCCATCCTTGGTCCCGGCTCGGAAAGCACAATTATTGCCATCGCCATTGCCTATCTGGCGCAGTTCACCCGGCTGACACGCACACAGATCATCACGCTGAAGCGCCAGACCTTTGTCGAAGCCAGCTTGAGCATGGGTGCTGGTCCCCTCCACATCATGATGCGCCGGCTTTTACCCAACGCTATCGCGCCGGTAATTGTCGTCGCCATGCTGTCAACTGGCAACGCCATCCTTTTAGAGGCAACCCTGGGCTTCTTCGGCATGGGTGCACAGCCCCCGATCCCGAGCTGGGGCGGGATGATGAGTACGGGGTCATCGCAGCTGTTCAATGCTCCTTGGGTCATTGTGTGGCCCGGTATTTTCGTGGCCTTGTCGGTCATCTTCATCAACCTGTTCGGCGACGGCATTCTGCGTGCACTCGACGTCAAAGCGCGAATGAGGACGCAATAGCCATGCTTCTATCAGTTGAAGACCTCAAGATAGGCTTTGGTCTGCTCGAACCGCTGGTTGGCGTCGATCTCGGCGTCGATGCGGGGGAAATCCTCGGCCTAGTCGGTGAATCCGGGTCCGGAAAATCAATGACGGCCATGAGTATCATGGGGATGCTGCCCTTGATGGGCGGGCGCATCAAACAGGGCCGGATTGTCTTCGATGGTCTTGACCTCACCACGATCAACGAGGGGTCCTATCGCAAGTTAAGGGGTGGCCGCATTGCCCTGATCACCCAGAACCCTATGACCTCGCTCGACCCGGTCGTGCGCGTGGGTCGCCAGATCGACCAGGCGTCACAGCTGCATCTGGGTCTCGACCGCAAGGAGGCAAAGTCACGAACCATCGACTTGATGGATCGGATGCGTATCCCATCGCCGCAGCATGCCTACGACCTCTTCCCGCACCAGCTCTCGGGTGGCTTGCGCCAGCGCATCGTTATTGCCATGGCGCTGGCTGGCGACCCCGATCTGTTGATCGCCGACGAGCCGACCACGGCGCTAGACGTTACGGTACAGGCGCAGATCATCCAATTGCTCGTCGAACTGGTACGCGACCGCGGCCTGGGGTTAATCCTGATCACCCACGACATGGGCGTTATCGCTCAGACCTGCGACCGGGTGGCGGTGATGTATTGCGGCCGGGTTGTCGAATACGGTCCGGTTGCCAGGCTTTTTGACGATCCGCGACATCCTTACACCAGGGCGCTGATCTCCTGCATTCCGCAGCTGGGCATGGCGCCGGGCACACTCACAGGCATTCCCGGCATGGTGCCTTCGAGCCAGAACCTGCCCAAGGGCTGCCGCTTCCATCCGCGCTGTGACAGCGTCCTGGACAACTGCCGTCTCAGGGAACCGCCCATGAAAACCGAGGACGGGCGCTCTGTCGCCTGCTTTCTGCATGAAGGAGGTCAGCGATGACCCCACTCTTGTCGGTACGCAAACTCAGCAGGGTGTTTTCCAGCAACGGGGGCTTTCTGCGCAAAAAGCGGCAGTTCCGAGCCGTTAGCGACGTTTCCTTCGATGTTCGGCGCGGCGATGTCCTCGGCGTCGTTGGTGAGAGCGGCTGCGGAAAATCGACCTTGGCGCGACTGGTACTCCGCCTCATCGAACCGTCCGCCGGCGCCGTGATGTTCGACGGGCAAGATATCGCCAGCCTGCCGGCCGGCGCCATCCGGCCGTTGCGGCGCCATTTTCAAATGGTGTTTCAGGACCCATACTCCTCGATCGATCCGCGCCTGACTGTGCGTGATGCTCTCCTCGAGCCCTTTCAGGTCCAGGATATCAAGATGACCAAAGTGGCGGCGAAATCCAAGATCGATGCACTGCTTACTGAAGTATCGTTGCCCCTGTCCATGGCCGACAGTTACCAACACCAGTTGTCCGGTGGCCAAAAGCAACGTGTCGGGATCGCCAGGGCACTTGCGCTGTCGCCCGCACTCGTCGTGCTCGACGAGCCGACCGCCTCTCTCGACGTGTCGATCCAGGCGCAAGTTATCGCTTTGCTGCAGGAACTGCGCGACCGGCTCGATCTAACCTACATGTTTATTTCCCACGATCTGGCATTGGTTCAATATTTCTGCGACCGGATCCTGGTCATGTATCTCGGTCGCATCGTTGAGATCTTGCCGCGCGGCGAACTGCCTGTTCATCCCTACACCAAGGCTCTGATGGATAGTGCATTCGTTCCCGATCCAAACCAGCGCCGGGACATCCCGCGAATTTACGGAGAAATCCCCTCCGGTTACGACGAACCGACGGGCTGCGCCTTCGTCGGACGTTGTCCCTTGGCGGAAGCCCGCTGCTCGAAGAGCCTGCCACGCCTGCAATCCCTGTCCGAAAACCATGCTGTAGCCTGCCATGTGCAGGGTCCGGTTAACGTCCCGATGGAGTTCCAGAATGCCCTTTAAAGTTCTCACCGCAGAATTCATGCACGAGTCTAACACGTTTAGCATCCGCACCACTGGCCTCGCGCAGTTTCAACGGGAGACACTCATGTTCGGGGATGAGGCCATTCAACAGCGCGGCCAGTCCAATACCGGTCTCGCGGGCGCACTGACCTGCAAAGCCGAATTCGGCTGGGACATGACTCACACCGTGAGCGCCTGGAGCGAACCAGCCGGTCCGGTCACCGTCGATGCCTATGAGTTCATCGCCGCCAAGATCGTCGAAGCCGCGAAGTCTCAGAAATTCGATGGCATCCTGTTGTGTTTGCACGGCGCCATGGTTGCCCAGCACACCGACGATGGCGAAGGCGAACTTCTATCACGGCTGCGTGACGTTGTCGGGCTGGATCTGCCTATCGCCGTCACGCTCGATCTGCATGCCAATGTCACCATGCGGATGTGTGAAATGGCGCAAATTCTGGTGTCCTACAAGACCTATCCGCATATCGACCTGCGCGAAACCGCCTATCACGCCGGCACACTTCTGCATCGCATGATGGCCGGCGAAATCCAGCCTCAGACGCTGCGCGTCCATCTCCCTATGTTAGAGGAGGCCAATGGCGGACGTACCGACGTCGGAGCCATGGTCGAACGGATTGCCCGCGCCCGCGCGTACGAAAAGGAACAGCCAGGTGCGTTTGCCGTCAGCATCAACGGCGCGTTTCCCGAGGCAGATATTGCTGAAGTCGGCCCCACTGTCCTCGTCACCTACGAGGGCGACCCCGCACCTCACAAAGCATTTGCAGAAAGCCTAGCCGACGATATCTGGGCCAAGCGCAACGACGTAATAAATGTCTTCCACACAGTCGATGCGGTGGCTGAAATAGCCAGAACCTATGCGAAGGCCGACGGCCCTCTGATCGTCGCAGATTACGCAGACAATCCCGGCGGCGGCTCCTATGGCGATTCCACCAATCTCCTTCGCGCGCTTCTGGCCGCAGGTGTCGCAGACGCGGCCTTTGGCCCGATGGTCGACCCGCAGGCATCGGAAGCGCTTGCCGCTGAAGGCGAAGGCGCCACCGTCACGATCGCGATTGGAGGCAAGACGGATCCACGTTTCGGCGGAGCGCCTTTGACCGTTACCGGACTCGTCAAGCTGGTTTCCAATGGTGACTTTACCGGTGATGGTCCGATGATCGGTGGCTTGGACCAAAGCTTTGGGACGAGCGCTGTATTGGTGGTGGATGGTATCGAGGTGCTTGTCACCAGTACGCCACTGCAGATGCTCGACCTCCAGCAATTTCGCGCCTTCGGGATTGACCCGGCTGCAAAACGCGTCGTCGGGCTGAAATCGATGCAACATTTTCGCGCCGCCTTCGAGCCGATCGCCAGCAAGGTGGTGGTCTGCGACAGTGGTGCGTTGTGTACTCTGGATTACGACCGCCTTCCATTCACGAAGATACCACGGCCCATCTTTCCGCTCGACCGCGGCATGGTTCGCTGACGGCGAGTGGGGACTGATGAAAGACATGATTAATGTATTTGACATTGCAGTCGTAGGCGGCGGCATCGCCGGCGCTTCCTTCGCCTATCGGGTGGCAAAACACCGGTCGCTCGTTATCCTCGAGCGGGAAGCCCACGTCGGCTACCATTCTACGGGACGCTCGGCGGCGGAATTCTCGAGACAGTTCCAAACACCTTCGACTGGTCTGTTGGCGGATGGTTCGTATGAGTTTCTCGCCAACCCGCCGCAAGGTTTTGCCGATGTACCTCTGCTCTTTCCCCGCGGCAATCTCGTAATCGCGCAGACCGAGCGGAAAAACCTGCTGGATTTCGCATTCCGTGAAGTGCTGGAAACGTCGCCGCAAACACGCATGTTGCATCCCGACGACGCTCTAGCGTTGGTGCCATTCCTGAGACCTGGCTACACTGCGGCGGCTTTCTACGACCCTGCCAATTGGGACATGGAAGTTGACAGCTTGCTGCAGGGCTATCTGCGCCAAGCCCGTTATGATGGCGCGGAAATCCGTACCAATACTCCAGTAACCGCGATCCGCCGCGACGGTAGCCGCTTCCGCTTGACGACTCCTAACGGTGACGTTCATGCTAATGTTATCGTCAACACCGCGGGCGCTTGGGCCGACGGCGTGGCTCAGATGGCCGGTTTGGCACCGCTCGGCATTATCCCACATCGCCGTACCGCGATCACTGTTGATGTTCCGGCAAAGTACAATCTTGCCGCCACGCCGGGTGTTGCAGAGGTGGCGGAGGACTATTATTTCAAACCGGAATCCGGTCGCTTGATGGTATCCCCTGCCGACGCCACACCAAGCGATCCTTGCGACGCCCAACCGGAAGATCTCGATGTCGCCTACGCTGCACACTTCCTTGAACAATCGACGATCCTGTCGGTTCGAACCATCGCTCACAAATGGGCCGGACTGCGTAGCTTCGCGCCCGATAAACGCCAAGTTGTAGGCTTTGATCCTCGTGACCCCGCGTTTTTCTGGCTGGCTGGCCAGGGAGGTAGTGGCATCCTCACCTCCCCTGCTCTCTCAGCCTGGGCCGCCGGCGTGTTCCTGCAGGGGCGTCCACCACAAGACCTGATGGATTTGGGGCTTGCCGCAGGCTATTTCGACCCGAACCGGCTATTAAATTAGACACGCCGCCCTATGCATAAGGGGGCGACTCAATTGGCCGCCTTTGACCGATATGAACCGCTGTTAATTTAACGAATGGTTCAATGCTTCAGTGACGATTATTCTTGACTGATTATTCCGTTGCTGACTGAAAGTTCAAACTCTTCACTGGGGCGACTGTGGGTCCGCACGATGATTGGTTGATCAGCTGCCCCATGTCTCAGCGCGTTCGAAGCTAGTGTTGGTTACAGCACGATTGAAGCATACCGACAGCATTAATCAGCTTCGACCGGTGGCTCGTATGACCGGTCTAGTGGAGGCCGCAACGAATTCAATTAGCAGCTCGTAGTAGTATGTTTTCTGAACGGTCGCTTATGATTGATCGGTGAGAATGTGTCTAACTTTCTGTGCCAGATCATCGATCGCAAACGGCTTTGTGATCATTTCCATACCTGGCGCTAAAAAGTCCGAGCGGGAAGCTGCCGTGGCGGCATACCCAGTGATGAAGAGAACCTTCAGCGACGGCCGGGCGGCGATGGCGATTTCCGCCAGTTGCCGACCGTTGAGGCCGGGAAGACCGACATCCGATACGAGAAGATCGATACGTCCTTTACTCTCGATCACGGGAAGTGCCTTCGGTCCGTCGGTGGCTTCGATCACGCGATAGCCCAATTCCTTGAGCACATCGACCACCAACATGCGTACAGAGTCGTCGTCTTCTACGACCAGGACCGTTTCTCCTTCGCCGCGTGGGGGAACAATCTCGTTCTCGCTTGTGGTCACCACAGTCGATAAGTCGTCAAGACTGCCGGGCAGATAGAGTTTGACAGTGGTTCCGAGGCCGACTTGGCTATAAATACCGGCATGACCGCCGGACTGCTGTGCAAATCCATAAATCATCGACAGTCCGAGACCAGTGCCTTGTCCGATGGGTTTCGTCGTGAAGAATGGATCGAAAGCTTTGTCGATCGTTGCCTGCGACATTCCGATGCCGGTATCGCTGACCGCGAGGACCACGTAGCGGCCAGGCTGAAGAGTTTCGCCGCGAGCAAGATCTGCTTTGGAAAGGACGACGTTGGTAGTCTCGATCGTCAGATGGCCTCCGTCGGGCATGGCGTCCCGGGCATTGATGACAAGATTTAAGATTGCGCTCTCAAGCTGATTCGCGTCAGTGACCGCTTTCCAGGTTCCAGGCGCAAGGTTGACGAGTATCTCGACTTGCTCGCCAAGCGTGTTACGGAACAGTTCTTCCATCGAGGCAACGAGATCGTTGACATCGACCAGCTGACGATCCAGCGATTGCCGGCGCGAAAACGCGAGAAGCCGATGCGTCAATGCCGCGGCTCGATTGGCCGACGCGGTTCCCGCGTCAATGAAACGATCAAGATCGTCAGTTCGATTAGCCGCAATCCGCCGTTTGATGATCGAAAGAGCTCCGATCACACCGGTCAACATATTGTTGAAATCGTGCGCTATACCGCCGGTCAACTGACCAACGGCCTCCATTTTCTGGGCTTGCCGGAGCTGAGCTTCGGTATCCTCCAAAACGGTTTTCTGCTGGTTCTCGACCGTCACGTCCCGTCCGTAGGCAAATATTCGATCCTCTTCACGGGAGGTCATCCAGGATATGATCCGTTGCGTACCATCCTGATGCATAAGCCGGGTTTCAAGAGCCGTATGTGTATTTTCAAGAGCGGTCTTCAGATCGGGTTTGATCTGCTCGCGGTCCTCGGCCCAAACGAAGTCGACGACTTTCTTGCCGATGACGTCCTCAGGGGGATGGCCGAGGACCTCGAGCCATGCTGGACTGACATCGCGAAACACGCCTTCTGTGTCAATCACGACAAGAAGGTCGCGCGAATTCTTCCAAACGCGGTTGCGTTCACGCAGGCTCTCCCGCGCTATCTCGGACAGCTCTTCGTTTGCCTTTCGCAGGCTCTCCTGCGTTTGCTTGGCATCGGTAATGTCGAAGACGACGCCGACGTAGCGGCGACCGCTGGATTCAATGTCATCAACATATTCTCCGCGTCGTGCCAGCCAGCGCTCGACGCCGTCGTCAGCACGTTTTACTCGGAACTCGATGTTGCGCTCGCTCTGTGGACCATCGGGATCTGCGAGGTCAATCATCGGTTCATCATCCGCATGAATGAGGCCGTTCAGCGTTCTGATTGGGAGGATTTTTGTCGGGTGCAAACCAAACAACCGGCAAAACTGTTGCGACACACTCAGCGTGCCGTACCCGGCAATGTGCTCAAACGTACCGATACCACCCGCGGATTGGGCGACCCTAAGCTGCTCGCTCACGCGCTTCTGTTCGGTTATATCAACCAGCGTACCGACGAACTTTACAGGGACATCGTCGGCGTCCAGGATGGCCCGTCCGTTTGCATGCACCCAGCGAAAGCCACCGTCGGGTCGCATCAATCGATATTCTTTTGAAAAAACTTCCGACCCCGCCAGAATCCCCGCGACAGCAATTTTTACGCGTTTGAGATCGTCGGGATGCACGGAAACGAAGAAATGGTCTGTCGACACACCATCAGCCAGTGTAACCGGGTTTTGGTTTGTGATTGCAGCAAAACGCGCGTCAGCGACGAGGCGTCTTTGAACAATATCCCATTCCCATCCACAGGTTGCACCCGCGGCATCCAACGTGAGCTGCAATCGCCGATGAGCCGCGTCCAGTTCCGAGCGGGCTCCAGCTAGGCTAGCCTCCAGATAATTGGCATTTTCAGTCATAGAATTCGCCAATACACATCGTGTTCCACTATTCGGTTTCCGTCATCACACGGTCTATGAAGGCGGAGATAAGTTGCTTGAGCTTTTCCAGGGACGGCAAGTCCATGATCATCGCGATATAACCGCGAATATCGCGCTCCCTGACGGAAAAATTGATGTAGAGGAACAGTACAAAGCTCTCTTCGTTGCTGGTACTGAGCACGTCAAATAGGAGTGAACTGTCGCCACGCCTGACATTCGGCAACGACATCTTCAACGTATGCTGCAACATATTCGCCATCGAGCCCAGACAACCATTGAGGATGACATTGCCGGTCTCTGCCAGCGCTTCGTCTTCCATATCGAGAAGATCCCCGTCGTCCATTTCGTCACCAACAATGGCGCGAACAAGCGACAGACCGTTGCTTTCAGGAAAGATCAGAAGAGCTCGGCCGGAAAAGGGCCCCTCGAACTGCTGCTGGACAGCGATGAGACTTTCGGTTTCCCTCTGGCCGATCAGCGACGCAGCAGACTTCCGCGTGACGATGTCCACCGATGGAACCGACAGGATAACCTCCCTGTGAACCATCTTGCGAAGACTTGCAGCGGAGCGACTAACGCCGATGTTTACAAGTTCGGTGAGCGCGTCATGTTCAAGTTCGTCGAGATCCACCTTTTTATCGGTCATACCCCAGCCTTTTTAAGCCGAAGCGCAGCCCCTGCGATGAAGCCGCCGAGGGCATCCTGTGTCACGGGTTTGGCAACGAACGTCGCATTAAGCGCCCGCACTCGCGCTACGATTTCGTCCTGCACGTTCGCTGTAATAACTGCAATCGGCATGTTTGGATGGGCGGCGCGCAATTCGGCGGCCAGCTCCAAACCATCCTTGTCAGGCATGTTGAAATCTAGAACTGCGAGGTCAATCTGCTCGGCGCCAACAATAGTGAGAGCCTCCGCCGCGCTCGCGGCTTCAACACGCACCCAGTCGGGTTGCAAAGCCGCTATGGCCTTGCCGGCAACGATCCGCGCCAATTTACTGTCGTCTACGACCAAGACTTTGACCGTCATTTTCTACCTCGAATTATCATCGCGTTGTTTCGTCGCGAGAGCATGTGTAACACTTATTGGCATGGCGAGGGTTTCGCAAGTTTGACGCTCATAATTCCGTGTTTTCGCAGAAATAGGCGTTCAATGCGCCCATGACTTTTTCCCCGATCACGAATGAAGTCGGAGCTTCCGTCAGTTTTGGGCGGAAAACCATCAGCGCCTGCCAGAGAGCCGTATGAATAGCTGTCGCCGCGCTCAAATCGACTGGCAGAGAAGGGTGTTCTTGGAGGCATTCCACCAACGTTTCAACTTCCTCGACGCCGCAAGCTCCTGTTAGCTGAATAACTGTTTCGCTCACTGTAACCGTCATTGTATGAGTTCCTCAAGACTGAGCACGAGCAAAACCCTGCCGTCTCCCAGCAGCGTCGTACCGGCAATTCCAGGAACCCCTTGCAACAGGCCTGTCAGGGGCCGTGTTAGAGTCTCTGCTCTTTCGGCAATAACGTCGACAGCGATACCGATCTGGCCTTCTCCCGCTCGCACGATCAAAACCTTGAGATCGGCGTCCGACCGCTCAGTCTTGCGTGGTACCAGCAACAGATCATCGAGGTGAACCAAGGGAATCGTTCGGTCGCGCAAAATGAAAGCTTGGCCCGCTCGAACGAATTGGACGGCGCTACCAGGTAGCTTCTGCGTCTCGACGACATCGGCGATCGGAATGCCGTAGCGCTCGCCGCCCACCTCGACCACCATAAGCTGTGACATCGAAAAGCTGATTGGCAGCTTCAGCGTAAACGATGTACCCGATCCAGCAGAGCTATTCATCTCCAGAGTTCCGCCCAACCTTTGAATAGACCTTTGGACGACATCCAGGCCAACTCCCCGCCCCGACAGGTCAGATATGGTGGAAGCGGTGGAGAAGCCGGGCGCAAAAACGAAATGGAGGGCATCATTTTCGGAAAGTAAAGCAGCCTGATCCTCGGAAACAAAACCGCGATCAATGGCCGCTTTTTTGATCCGCATTGGATCCATGCCGCGGCCGTCGTCTGCGATTTCGATCTCAATTCGATCGCCGCGTTGGCGCGCACTCAGAAGGATTCGTCCCCTCGTCGATTTCAACGCCTGCCGCCGCTCTGCTTCAGTCTCGATGCCATGGTCGAGAGAATTACGAATGAGATGCAGCAGTGGCTCGAACAGGTTCTCGACAATTTCCCTGTCGGCCTCAACAGTCTCGCCTTCGATGATCAGATCGACCGCCTTGGAGAGTTTCATCGACGTCTCTCGAACCAGCCGGGGAAAGCGGCGGAATGTTTGCTCTAAGGGGATCAGTCGCGCCTTGGTGACGGCGCTGTAAAGCGAGGCAACAAGCCTCTCGATCTCTTGGTGGCTTGCCACTATGCGTCTGGCAAGTGCGGCGCTACCGTGACCACGGGCTTCATCAGCCAAGGGTAAAAGCCCGTTTTTCGCAGTCACCAATTCACCGACGATTTCAACCAACGCGTCGATGCGGCCGGGATCAACCCGCATTACCGTCGTCTGCCGATCAGTCGCGGGCGGTCGTTGATTAATTTGCGCAACCATCCCAGGAAGGGCCACAAGCTTAACCTGGTCGGGAATGAGACGGAATTCGCTCTCCACTTGTTGGAGCGGGCCCCCTGAAATACCTTCAATAATCAGGTTGCAGCGGAACGGATCGAAGTCCCGCAACGACGGCGGCTGCTTCAAAGAAATTGCTATATGTCGAAGGTCCGGCACCCGTGAGAGGGTCGCCAAGGGATCGTCGCCGTTGAAAAAGCATTCTGGATGTGGCTCGTAGCGAATGGCGACCAACGTCCCTTGGCTATCGTTTGATGACAGAAGTTGGCGCATTGACGAGGCCCAATCAGGAATTGCCGTCGGGGGAGAACTCGTCGGCTCGTCCGTCTCGAGAGATGTCATGTCGGCCTTGACCAAACCCATTAGTCGCGTAGCCTGCCGTTTTTGGGTTTCAGATAGGCGCCCGGTCTGAGCAATTCCATCTATGGTGCCGTCGACCCATTCGACCACCGCGAGAAGCGGATCGATGAGAGTTGTATCCACGGCAATCGTACCCGCTCGCGCGTGCGACAACAGATCTTCTGCGTGATGGAGCACGTCTTGCATCGGCCCGAAGTCGAACAGCCCCACAGACCCTTTTAATGTGTGGACTGCCCGGAACGCACTTTCCAACCGCTCGCGATCTCCCGGATATGCTTCGAGCGACAAAAGATCATCCGAGGCCTGCTGCACCAACTCGCGCGCCTCGATGGCGAATTGTTCTATCAATTCATCCATCTATTTGTTCTTTTGCCTCTCGGTAAACGATAGCATCGGGAAACCTTACGGGCTCGAACGCTTCTGAAATTCGTGACATGGATTCCGTGTGGCCAAGGCAGATAAAGCCGCCAGGATAAAGCAGTTCATGGATGTTACGGGCCGCGATCTCCCGGGCCACCTCGTCGAAATAGATCAAAAGGTTCCTGCAGAATATAACATCGAACCGCCCGAGAGCCGTCAGGCTTTGCCGATCGACAATGTTGCCTTTCGCGAAGGTGACCGATTCCCGTAGATCGCCGATTAACCGCCGCTGCTGGTCCAGTTCAGGGTCAAAATATCGATTGACGACATCTTTAGGGAGTTTCGAAAGCGACCGCGCCCCATAATAGCCATCCACCGCTTGCCCCAGAATAGCTGTGTCAATATCCGATCCGACAATCTCGATATTATAAGCATCCACCAAGGACCAGTTTTCGAGAAGCCATATAGCAATCGAATAGGGCTCCTCGCCGCTCGAGCATGGCATGGACCAGATACGGATGCGGTCACCGGGACCTTTAGAACGGATGACGGCTGGAAGAATCGAATTGCTCAGACAGGCAAGTTGATGCAGTTCACGATAGAAATAGGTTTCGTTGACCGTGAAGCTATTGATCAGAAGTTCAGACTCCCTGGCATCACCGCGCAGCACCGAAATATAACTTCTGACCGATTGGGCTTGCCGCTGCTGGATAAGATCGGCAATACGGCGCTCGATATAATACCGCTTGGTTTCGCCGAACACCATGCCACTACGCTTGTAGATAATTGCGCAAATTTCTTCCAGGTCGGCAGCCAACAACGGCTCTCCCGCATTCTCCCTGAAGCTGAGCGGTGGAACTATCATCAGAATATCCGATCCAGGATACAGGAACCGATTTGGTCCACGCGCCTGACTTCGCTTGCCCCATTGAGCCGCACCAGCTCGCCCGGCATCCCCCAGACAACTGCGGTTTCCTCAGATTCAGCAATCGTATAACCGCCAGCCGACTGCAAGTCTGCCATCGAAGCTGCACCGTCGTTTCCCATCCCGGTCATCAAGACGCCTATCAGAGCTTCTGCCGGCACATGCTTCATCGCGGAGCGAACCAGACGATCAACGCTCGGATGCCATGGAAAGGTGGGATCGCTCGGAGCGGCGAGTGCGACTAACGATCCAGCACGTGAGGAGATGAGAATATCAGCATCTCCCCTGGCGATGTAGATGCTGCCCGGTTCGAGGGCTGTTTGCTGGGTCACTTCCGTGACCCTCATCTCACAAATCTTATCAAGGCGTCGGGCTAGCGGGCCGGTGAACGAGACCGGCATATGCTGGGCCACCACGACGGGCCAACCAAATTCAGCGGGTAATTGGGTGAGAACGGCGTCGAGGGCGGGTGGGCCACCCGTCGACGTACCGATCAAAACGAGACCCTGACGGATCGGGCTAAGGTTCGATTTACGGGGTGCGTCGCGACGCCTCGAAATTGGGCTTAGGAGAGATCGTGTGCTTCGGACGCGCTCAGCAAGCCGAAGGCTACGCCGGATCCGCACCGTCGCCGCGGTGCGAACCTTCTCGACCAATTTTGGTGTCAGCTCTTCAATTCCTAGCGAAATCGCTCCGGCCGGTTTGGCAATGAAATCAACCGCGCCGATTTCGAGCGCTTGCAAAGTCTCTTCCGCTCCTTCTTCAGTCAGTGACGAAACCATCACCACAGGACAAGGATAGTCAATCATGATACGATCGAGGCACGCCAAGCCGTCCATTAGCGGCATATAAATGTCGAGCGTGACTACGTCCGGTCGGAACCTTGAAATGATTTGCAAGGCCTCCGACCCGTCACGGGCGAATTCGATTTCGAAATCTTCCTCGGCTGCGAAAATCTGGCCAAGCAATTTTCGCATCAAGGCGGAATCATCAACGATGAGAAGACGGATCACGTATCAGCTACCATCCATCTTTTCAGTCGCGATCATCGCGACGACATCTCTTTCTGCCCGCGTTAGCAGTTCCTGTGGATCCACCAACAGGATCATTCGACCATCCGCTTCGATATGCGCGATGCGGTCGAAAACGTCGGTCCGGACCGAAGAAAATTCAGGGGCTGCGAACAAATTTGCCGTGGGAACGGGCCTTACCTCAGAAACGGAATCCACAATGAAGCCGGCTTGGAGTGTTCCCATCGTTACGATAATGGCACGTGCCTTGGCGGACTGGGCGGAAGCAGGCATGTCAAAACGGCTGCGTTGATCAATCAACGGAACAGCTCTTCCTCTCAGGTTGGTAACGCCCATCACGAATGAGGGGGCGCCCGGTATCCGTGTCACGTCACTGGGCACGCGTGTAACCTCGTCCACGGAGCCGACCGGAAGTCCGTAATATTCCTCACCAAGTTGGAAAATAAGGAACTGTTCAACGGCGCCTTCTTCCTGCGGCGTTCGCTCCATGGATCTCGTTCCCATTTTCTGACTGATGACCTGAGCAACAGCACGATGACCGAAGAGCTTTTCCGGAGACAGGATCGATATCAACCGCTGCCCATCCGCGATTCTTCCAATCGCGTCGATTTGTGCATCCCCGCGCCCTCGTTGCAGCACGGCAGGAACGGCGTCGATAGCATGTTGAGACAGGCGATGGATAATTTCCATCTCATCCACAACAAGACCAATAAGATCACCGCCATGTTCGATGACGATTATGCGAGAACTTCCATCGACTCGATTGGCCTCCAGCCCCATGAGCGATGCCAGCGACATCAGCGGAAGAACAGCATCACGCAACTTGATGAGGCCGATCATCGCCTCATCCGCTTTTGCCACGATCGCAAGATCGCCCTTGAACGGAGCAACCTCACGAATGTACTCGAGCGGCAAACCGTAGAGTTGCCCCGCCACCCGAAATGACAAGAACGCCCTTAGCGTTACCGCAGACCGACCGCCTGTCTCATGGCTGAGATAGCCAGATCCATCATCAGACGCACGCCTCGTCACTTTAAAAGCGACGTTGAGAAGGTCGTCCAGTCCCTGAAGCGGCGGCGCAGTCATATCTGAGGATAGGCGAAGCACGTCGTCAACGAGGAGCCCGACGGCGCCTCCGTGATCGTAAACAATGACTTTGCCATCACTTCCGGCATCACTGCAGCCATTGTTCAAGACTCTGCTCATCGACAGTATCGGAATCGCGCGGCCGCGGAGGTTAGCGATGCCCTTTAGCGCCTCGGGGCCATGCGGGACACGGGTAAAATGCGATACTCTCACTACCTCCAAGACCTGGTCAGCCTCGATCTCATGATGTTGCTCTCCGAGGCGGAATACAAGCCGTCGTTGAACGTCCGCCCTCGGGGTTAGGCACTCCATGGCGTCAACTTCCGGAGATCTGGAGTTCATCTGCCAAAGACGCGATTTCCTCGACAGCCGCAGCCAGGTCTTCCGCCCCGCGAGATTGCTGCCGCGCCGCTGTTGCGGCCTGCTGCGATGCAGCGCTTGCCTCTTGGGCGACCGAAGCAATTTGTAGCGTTCCTGTCTGGACTTGTTTTGCCGCCACGAGAATCGACTGAGCCGCTTGTAAGATAGAGGCACTTCCTCGCACCATCGCGTCTACATCTGTTTCAGCCGCCACAAGGCGCTCGACGATTAACTTGTTTTTGGTGATCTCGGCTTCGGAAGACGCGATAATTGCCTCCAACTCGCGCTGGACAGCGACAATTTGAAGCTGTGTCAGTCGAATTGTATCTTTCACGCCGTCGATGGTTTCTGCGGCATCCTGGGCGAGCTTCCGGATATCTGTCGAGACGACGGCAAAACCACGGCCAGCCTCGCCGGCTCTGGCCGCCTCTACTGAGCCGCTGACAGCAAGCATGTTCGTCTGAACCGCAATAAGAACGATCCGATCTACGGTCCGTTCGATCTGGAAACCGATCTCGCCAAGCGAATGCAACTCAATCAGCGCATTTCGCGTTTCCATCAGAGCATCCGAAATTCCAGAAGCGATACCTATCAAACCAGACCTGTTTCTTGCAAGGAGCGCCTTGATTTCTTCCGCACGCTGACTTGCCTGGCTTGCGCTCTCTTGTGTTTGCGATGCGCTTTTTTCGATCTGCACCATGGCGGCATTGGCTTGCTGGGTAGATGCAGCCTGTGCCTCGGCGCCGCGGCTGATCTGCTCGACGGCAATGAGAATTTCACCGGCAGCACCGGAAAGCTCCTGCACGGTGGCCGACAATTCTTCGGCCGCAGAACTCAACTCCTCGGAACGGGAGTTCCGGCCCTCTTCATTCATCAGTTCGTCTGCGAGGATTGCCAGCCCCTGTGATGTCTGCTGGCTTTCCTCCAGTGCGGCACTTTGCTGCTGCACGGCCCGTTGCGCTTCCATCGCTGCGGCAGATTGCTCCTCTGCAGCGGCGGCCACGGTTTCGGCTCCCTTTTGTGCCTCTCGCGTCGCTGTCTCAGCTTCCACAGCGGCAATCAGGATGGTCTGACTGTTTTGCGATAGGGATGTGAGACCCGAACGGATACCATGAAGTTCCTCAGCGACCGTCCTTCCAGACGATGACTGCTCTCGTGCCGTCGCCGCAGCGGACGCAATACGCTCGGAAATCTGGCGGACCCCATTTACGATGGTCTCGGAATGTTGGCTAACCACATGGGAACTACGTTCGGCAATTTCAGCCAGCGAACGGACCTCGTCGGCAACGATCGCAAATCCTCGACCGTCGTCGCCGGCACGCGCTGCTTCGATCGCTGCATTCAACGCCAAAAGATTGGTGCGATCGGAAATATCTGCCACCGCTGCAGTCGCCGCTCCGATTGTCTGCGCCTGTGATTGAAGCTTCTCGACGACAGCGACAGACGCGATTTGTCGTGAGGCGTTTGTATCGATGGCCGTGATCGAGGTATCGATCTGCGCGACAGATTCCAAAATCGAACTTTGTAATTCCTCGGTCCGTTTGCGGGCATTGTCCGCTTCGGATCGCGCGTCAGCGAACCTTGAGGAAAGATGGGTGGTCGCAGAAAGGGATTCGTGGGCCGCGCCCGCAGCCTCTTCCGCCCCACTTGCAATTTGTTCGAGCGCCCTCCGGAGCTGTTCCGACGCAGACGCTGCCTCCGCGACACCGGTCACCAGTTCCTCAGTTGCCGCGCCAATGCGCTCTGCCGCTTTTTGATGGCGAACACGGGACCGATCCTGTGAACGCCTTGCGGATCCAGTCTTATCGCCACTGGAATTAGACACAATCGGGGACACAACTTTTCCGCTTGCCGGCTTTGGGCCCAGTTGAGAAGTCTTGACCAATGCCATGAAATATCCGTTGTCTTATTGGGCCCAAGTTGCAGGCCCGGTTGAGGGGGCGCTTGCTACGTTAAGGGCGGCTAAAATCGTATGAGTTTTATGGCTTAAAGGCATGACCAAAGCAATCTTTCCGATCTCATCGGATGGTCAGCCCGCGTATATGGCTTACGACGCGGGAGACATCATATGGCTTCGACACAAACTCGAATTGATACGGGAGATCGTTCTTTGGAATTTTCAGGTAGCCCGATGTCAGGATCGCCATGTCCGGGCGCGATAACTGAACCAATTCGGCCAACTGCAATCCGTCAATCGAACCCGGCATATCAATGTCGGTGAATTCGGCTTCAATCTGAGGATGGAGCGCTCGAAGTTCCAACGCCTCATCCGCGTTCGCAGCCTCGAGGACGTCAAATCCAGCATCCTCGAATTCGTCGACAACGCTCATTCGAATCAACAGTTCGTCCTCTACGAGAACGGAGAGCTCATCACGTGACATTTACTATGAACCGATCATGAGAGGCAGCTTAAAGTAGCGCGACTAAACGAGTTAGCGCACCATTGGTTCCGCGGTGGAGAAAATTTCTTCATTGAAGCCTGATACGCTCGCCGCCTCTCGTTACAATTCGGCTGCGACTTCGTAAGACACGTCCGATGGCAACATTAGCACGAGCTTGAATTTCCACCCGAGCGGCTGGAAAGCCCTGACCCTCTCGCAGCGATACGGGACGGTTCTTCGTTTCAGCGTTGGATTTACTGGGAGAACCCAACGCAAGACAAAAAAGGGCCGATCGCCAGTTGAGATAAGCGGGCAAGTGGTCGACCATAGCTCGAGCGAGAACATCATGATTCTATCAAAAGCGCCGCGCACGTTGTGCGGAAATTGACCCCAGCTAAGCTGCTCGCGGACAGTTTGAAAGACGCGCGGGTGCGGGAGCATCCCCTGTAAAGTCAATCAGCGCGCGATCGGGGGAATCGGCAATGGCTAAGAGTACTTCGTCGGGCGTCCATGCCACCAGACAGGCTTTATCCACAATACGTAACACCTCAAGCTGCAGCGCGTTTTCGCAAGCAAGACGCCTTCTATGGCCGTTCGGCACAGTGATGCTCATGAGAATTTCCTCTTCTTCCCCTCTCAACAACTCCTGGATGAACGTATCGTTCCATTCTCTGTTTAGGTGAATGTTAGTGAGGTCGGGAACACCCACCTAGGGGCCTGCTTACCCCTGCTGGGGTGATCAGGCCTCTTCGAACGGGGACGTCAATGGATACAACTGGGCTGGCTGCAGATCGTCTGGAAACGCCAGCTCGCACCACGAGTGGCGCCGCGCTCATTGACAACCTCGGCCTTCCAATTCTTACATTTGTTTGATATCGCCCAGCCGCTTCATGCCGTGATACATGAAGAAAAAGCACCCGGTCGCTTTCGGTCAGGCGGCGACCGGGGAACCCTCCCCTACGAAGATCGTTTGGAAGTTTACAGAATTTACCCTCACAGTTCCGCCAGAAAGGGTTCAGGTGATGGCTAGTCATAACCGCGGTCGGACGGGCGGGTGGAACCTTTAACCCGTCTCTGGAGCGTGTACCGGTCAGATATGGCCATACACGCTCTCCGTGACAGCGTTGGCGACGGTCGAACCAAGCAACGCTGAGATTGAGAATGGGAAATCCAATCGATCCAACAAGGCAGAGGGAAAAATGACGAACAGCCTTGCACGTCGCCGGAGTGGCGAATCTTTATCAGCATATGCTGCTGTTGCTCGTCGTGAACGTCGATACGTCGAACCTGACTGATTTGTTCTGAAATAGAAAAAGCCCACCGTGCAGGGAAACTCGGTGGGCTTTTGTCTGGGCATTTCCGACTGGATCAGTGATGCGCTGAACCATGAACGAAATCTAAAGGAACGCGATTAACGAGAAGTTAACGCTAAAAACAAAAAGATCCGTTGGGAGAGGGCCAACGGATCTTAATTGTGGGAATGACATGCACTGTTTAGTATTCTCGGGAATGCACTGCACTGCTCTGATCCGATATGTGACGCTGCCTCGGATCGACTACAGAATGGCTGTTCTCGAACTGTCTCACGTTGGGATTTGATAAATATCCACGAAGATAAACAATCGTGGCGAACACATAATGGACAACCCGCTTCCACGAGACCGTAGTGATGGTCAGTTTCGAGGACCAAGCTGACGCAATGCTTTAAAGATTGGCTATCCGATAAGCCTGTAGACAAGCCCCCGAACTTCGTGATCTGACAACCCTTTACGCGAACCAGTCTCATTTTGCACGTATGGGGAATTTCGGATATTGCGCAGATACCTTGGGCTGGTACTAGCGCTGTCAGCTACGCCAGTGATTGCTGAGACTGACCTCCCACCCGACCTGACTGGATCCTATTACTGCAAGGCCACTGCGAGTGCCGGGATCAAATTCGATAAAGATACGGGCAATTGGGACTCATCGAGGTTCATCGTCGAAAAACAAGCGTATGTCGTCAAATTGAATTTCACTGGTCAGACTGGCACCTATGATTTCCTCCCCTTCATTCCGCGCCTACGATGTGACTGTTAAGCCTTTCGCCGGGAATGGGACAGATGAACGTTGCAACGGCGAGACCGACGAGGCTAACAAACTTGTTTATGAGGAGGTCGCGGCCGGTGGGAGTGCCATTCGATGCAAACAAATCTCATTGAATTATTGGTTCAACTTCGCAACGAAGAAGTTTCAGATCGTGTACGATGGCGACTGAATGAGCACAGATAACGCGACTGGAACTCCAGCAATCACTATCGGGCAGTGCGATAAAATCAATTAAAGCGTGTCAGAGATGTCCTTGATGCCGCGATCAAGGCTGCTGGCTGTTGGTTAGCTGGGCGCCCCCAAACCTTGCACACCAGTTCACCACACCTGGACATACTTCGAGACTTGAAGCGAGGGGTCGTCCATATGGCCTTGGCTGCAGAACCCATCCTCCATGAAGCCGGCCAACTCTCAGCGGCTCGACTGCCGGGACTGCGATCTCGCGGTAATGTCCGCTCCGGACGCACGACAACTTTCTATCGATGCAGACCGTCATCAAGTGAGTTGGCGGGTTCGATTCCGCTGAAGGGTCATTGCTAATTGGGCGATCTATGACACAACGTTGCGAACGAATTTTAAAAGTTGAGCTTGCCTATTGGCATATGAATACTCCTGTGCGGAGTTGTATATCGCAAACGTTCCTGCTGGGTACTCCTTCTCAGCTCCGCTAAGGATCAGCGTAAGCGATCCTTCGACAACCATTATCATTTCGTGCCAGCCCTCGGGATCGGGTTCCGCGTCATATCTTTCACCGCTCTCTAAGGACCAGATCCACATTTGAGTTTCATGTCGCGCAGGGGCTGTCCCCAAAAGCACCCCTTTGCTTTTCGTACCCTTTCCTCGCCAGGTCACTTCGTTGACGTCGGTCGACGACTGTCTTTCTGGATCCCGGACGAGATCGACGAAACCCACGCCCATCGCAGCCGCCAACTTGTCCAGACTGGACAAACTGATGTTTGCGTCACCCGACTCGACGGCAATGATCATGCGTCGGCTGACGCCGGACGCTTGGGCAAGAGCAATCTGGCTGAATCCGGCCGCTTGGCGAAATCGCCGTAAATTTCCGGAGACGTGCGCCAGAACATCACCTCGGGCATCTTTGTGCAGTATATTGCTCATTTTTAACATCTCCAACCTTGACTGTGCAATATATTGCTCATATGGTCGTCTTACTCCTAACGGGCGGCCTGTTCAACAGCGAATTCTACCGCGTATCTCACCAGATGCGCGAGCGATTCTGTGCGTCCAAATGCTGCCCTTCACGTAACGGCGAGGTATTCGATGACGCAACCGATCGTTCTCAACGAAACTGAGATCACAGCGCTCCTTCCCAAGGTCGATGTTCGCGCGGTTCTGGAACGCATGTTCCGCTCACTGGCGGAAGGTGAAGCGGTTCAGCCTCCTCAAACGTTGAGCCTTTTTCCGCGCGACACCGGTGACTTCATCACGTATCTCGGCGTCCTTGCCGATGAAAAGGTGTTCGGCGCGAAGCTTTCCCCGTATATCCCGGGCGACGGCAAGGCCGTTGTTACAGCCTGGACCCTGCTTATGTCGACGGAGACAGGAACCCCGCTTCTTCTCTGCGATTCCAAAAAGCTGACAACAGAGAGGACGGCTGCGGCGTCGATCATCGCTGCCGACCTGCTCGCAGGCCCAGACGCTTCCGTGCTTACAATCGTCGGCTCGGGCCCAATGGCGCTTGCGCATCTTCGTTATGCCGATAGCATTCGTGCTTGGAAAGAGGTGAGAATCGCGTCTCCCGACGTTTTGACCAGCTCGGTGCCGTCCACGATCTCAAGCGGCGTCCCGATCACGAAGTCGACAAATGCAAACGAAGCGATACGAGGCGCCGACGTCGTCTTGTTGTGCACCTCCTCGGGCACGCCGGTGATAGACGCCACAGCGCTATCCAAAGCGGCGGTCGTGACATCGATCAGCACCAATGTCGCCAACGCCCATGAAGTCGATCCCGCAGCACTGCAAGGATTCGACGTCTACTGCGACTACCGAAAAACAACGCCGGCCGCGGCTGGCGAGATGAAGCTGGCCGCAGCAGCAGGACAATGGAACCCAGAGGCATTGTGCGGTGATCTTCCAGAACTGCTGACAGGCTGCGCCAAGGCGCCCAGCCGCGAACGTCCTGCCTTTTTCCGGTCCATTGGCCTCGGCCTGGAAGATATCGCCGCAGCCGTCGCTCTGCTCAACGGCACGCGCGCCTGAACCAACAAAAGTGAGGAGAAAATAATGAAAATTCGTGATTTCGGCGTCGAAATTTGGATGAACAAGTACGAGACGAAGTGCGAACTCAATCTTGCAGAAACGTGCGTTGAGTCCCTTACAGTCGCTGAACTGCTGGACATGGCCGGCACTAATGACATTGCCCAACAGCTTCTGCCTCTCAAGCTGACCTACGGCGAAATCGAGGGTAGCGTACGGCTGCGAACTCTCGTTGCTGGTCTATACGAGAAGCAGAAGATTGAAAACGTCATCACCACCCACGGGGCAATCGGCGCAAATGCGCTTGTCCATCAAACCCTTGTAGACCGCGGCGACCGTGTGATCTCCGTCCTACCGACATACCAGCAGCACTACTCCATTCCCGAGAGTATTGGCGCGGACACACAAATCCTGAAATTGACCGAGGAAACCGGCTTTCTTCCAGATCTTGAAGAACTGAGGAAGCTTGCGACCCCCGGAACAAAGCTGATCGCGATCAATAATCCCAATAACCCGACCGGGTCCTTAATGGACCGCGCTTACCTCGAACAGATCGTCGAAATCGCCCGTGCTTGCGGCGCATGGATCCTTTGCGACGAAGTCTATCGTGGCACGGATCAGGAAGGCGACACCGGAATGACCGCATCGATCGCGGATCTCTACGAAAAAGGCATCAGCACCGGAAGCATGTCCAAGACGTTCTCACTGGCTGGTCTCCGGCTCGGTTGGATCGTGGCGCCTGTGGAGCTCATCCATGCTGTCTCGGTTCATCGGGATTACAACACGATCTCAGTCGGAATGTTAGATGACCATTTCGCGGCGATCGCACTGGAGAGCAAGGATAAGATCCTCGAGCGCAGCCACAAGATTACGCGGACAAACCTCAAAATCGTTTCCGACTGGGTGGATGGGGAGCTTCTCATCTCCTGGATCAAGCCGAAATCCGGCACGACCGCTCTCCTCAAGTATGATTTGCCGGTCTCCTCCGAGGAGTTTTGCCTCCGTCTTCTCGAAAAAACCGGCGTGATGCTCACTCCGGGCAGCGCGATGGACATGGAGGGCTATCTTCGCATTGGTTACACCAATGGCGAGGATATTCTTCGCGAAGGTCTGAAGCGCATCTCGCTCTTCCTCAAGGAAAGTGCTGCGTCAGCCGCCTGATCATCTCATCTCCAGAATCCCTAGCGCCCATCAGAGGGCGCAGGATGTTTTCGTTTCCAACAAAAGGGGAATCTTATGAAACGACTGACTATAGCACTTGGGATGGCACTCCTTGCCACCACCACTTCGGCCGAGGATCTTCGCATTGGCACCAGTGCCGACTATCCCCCGTGGGAGTCGGTGGATGCCAGCGGACAAATCGTCGGCTTTGACAAGGACGTCGGCGACGAAATCTGCAAACGCGTCGCCGCGACATGCGCATGGCAGAACCAGGCATATGACGGACTTCTCCCAGGTCTGCAGGTAGGCAAGTTCGACCTGGTCATTTCGGGCGTCTCGATCAATGACGAGCGCTCCCAGAAGGTCGACTTTTCTGCCGCCTATGCAGACGCGCCGAATGCCATCGTCGTAGCCGGAGGAAGCAAAACGGCTGATGCCAAGTCAGCATCGGACCTGCAAGGCGCCTTGGCAAAGGCTGCGATCGGCGTGCAGACCGGCACGACCCACGAGCAGATTATGCGTGCGAATTTCCCGGATGCCGATATCCGCGTCTATGACCGACCGGATCAGATCGCCGACGACCTGATCGCTGGGCGCATCGACGCCGGGCTGATGGAGCGCTCCGCCTGGGAGCCGCTCGTGAAGGACCGTGGCTCAGACAAGCTGATCTATGCAGGCCCACTCCTGACGAGCGCCGATTTTTCGGAGTTCGGCAAGGGTCAGGGCGTCGCCATGGGCAAGGGCAAGACGGAGCTCAAAGGCAAGATCGATGGCGCGGTCGAGGCGATGCTTCAGGATGGAACGATCAAGACCATCTCGGAAAAATGGTTCGGTTACGACGTCTCCAAGAAGTGACGATCAGAGGGAGGCGATAATTCGCCTCCCATTCAGGAGTTAAGAATGCGCCCATCTTCCGAGATCCTAACGGCAGCAAGGAGGGATTTGTCCAATCTTGTCGCCATTCCTTCCGTAAGCGCACGCGGGGAAGGACTCGAGACTTGTGCCCAAAGTGTAGAAAAGCTGCTGTCCTCAGCCGGTTTCAAGACTGAACAGCATGCCGGAGACGTCGGCCCCTTCGTCGTCGGAGAAATCGGCGACGGCCCTTTCACCCTGATCATCTACAATCACTACGATGTTCAACCGGAAGAGCCGATCGACTTGTGGACCGCAAAGCCGTTCGATCTTGTGGAGCGCGACGGACGCCTATACGGACGCGGCGCAGCCGATGACAAGGGCGAGTTTGTTAGTCGTCTCGCGGGGTGGCGGGCTTTTCGCGCCGAACATACCAAACCGTTGCCGTACAAGATCATCTGGATCGTAGAAGGCGAAGAAGAGATCGGCAGCCCGTCGCTCAATCGGTTCCTCGAAAAGCGGTTTCCTAACACGAGGGCGGATCTGTGCTGGTGGGAGTTCGGTGAGGTAGACAAGACAGGGCGCCCCATCATCCTTATGGGGTTCAAGGGGATCCTTGCTGTCGAGCTTCAATGCCAAACGGCCAGAGCAGATCTCCATTCCAGCCTCGGTGCGATCTTCGACAATCCTCTATGGCGACTGGCTGCAGCCGTATCGTCTCTTCGTGATGCCTCCGGTCGTATTCTCATCGAAGGATTTTACGATGACGTCTTTGTTCCGGACGCGCGTAGTTCCAGGCTTGCCGCTTGGCCGCCTTTCGCCCTCGAAGACCTGCAGGAGGAAACTGGTGGCCGTAAACTGCTGAGCGGGATTGATGGCTCAACATTCTATGAGCATCTGAATTTTGAGCCATGCCTCAATGTGAACGGCTTCCACGGAGGGTATGGTGGCGAAGGCGCCAAGACAGTGCTCCCCTGCTGCGGAACTGCCAAGCTGGATTTCCGCCTGGCGCCCGGTCAGGAGCCTGTCAAGATTGCCGAACTGCTTCGACGGCATCTCGACCACAATGGCTTTGACGACATTGGGCTCACCATCCTGGACGCCGAGGTCCTGGGTGTACGAAGCTCTCCGTCGCATCCCATCGTGGAACTGGGCGCAAATTTGCTCGAAAAGTGGTTCGATCGTCCCGCGATCATTCAGCCAAGTTCGGCCGCATCTGGGTTGGCCCATCCCTTCGTCCATAAGTTTGGGGCAACGTTGTTCGGCGCTGGCCTAACTCACCATGGCGCGATGCTGCATTCGCCCGATGAAAACATACTGGTCGAGCACTTTGAAAACATGATCGGGTTTTCTGCGGAGTTTTTCGAAGCGCTTTGTGACCACTCGGCCGTACACTCGGAAGGGATCATGGATGCTTGACGCAATCTACCAATACCAGGGCCAGCTCATCCAAGGCCTACTCACGACACTCGCCGTCGCCGTCGGCAGCCTGCTTGTCGGCTCATTGATCGCTGTCGTCCTTGCTCCACTCGCTATCTACGGCAGGCCCATCGTCCGCCGGATAATAATGGGGTATGTGGGGTTGATCCGTGGCCTCCCCGAGCTTTTGGTCATTTTCCTCATTTTCTACGGCGGCACGGTGGTGCTGACGAACGTAACGGGACGTTATTTCGAAGTGGACGCAATGAGCGCAGGCATCGCCGCGCTCTCGGTCGTCGCCGCAGCCTATCTGACCGAAATTCTGCGTGGCGCCTTGCTCAGTGTACCCGCTGGTCAATGGGAGGCGGCGCTTGCGCTGGGTTTCCGCAGACCGCGCGCGTTTCGCCTCGTGGTCTTGCCGCAAATGATGGCCCGCGCCCTCCCCGGACTAGCCAACCAATGGCTTGTCATCCTGAAGGAAAGCGCTCTGGTCTCGGTGGTCGGGCTCGAGGAACTGATGCGGAAGTCGGTTGTAGCCGCTGGAGCGACCCATCAACCTCTTGCATTTTATCTCACGGCCGCCTGCCTTTACGTCATGATCACGGGGGTCTCGACAATCCTTTTGAAGGCGTACGAGTCCCGCCTCACATCCCATTTGAGGTAAAATATGCTATCCCCGGATCTGTTTGAGCCAGCCTTCATAGCCGTTAAAGACGGCTTCCTTCTCACTCTTGTGATCACGATCGCCAGCTTTTGCCTCGGGCAAATTCTGGCCCTGCCGCTGGCGCTTGCTCTGACTTCAGAACGACGGCCCGTGCGTCTGGGCATTTCGACCTATACGTTCTTTGTCCGCGGCAGCCCCCTGCTCGTGCAGTTGTTCATCATCTATTATGGCTTAGGACAGATCGAAGCCATCCGCGACAGTTACCTGTGGCCGGTACTACGTAGTCCGATCTACTGCGCGATTTTAGCAATCGGCCTGAATTCCGCAGCCTATTCTGCGGAACTGGTCGCTGGCGCGATCCGGCAAATACCTGCAGGACAATGGGAGGCAGGAAAGGCGCTTGGCATCCGCTACAGCGTCCTTCTAGTAAAAATCGTTCTGCCGCAAGCATACCGCGCGGTTCTGCCGGCAATTGGCAACGAACTGGTTCTTGTCATGAAGGGCTCGACGCTCGCAAGCGCCGTGACCGTCATGGAGATGACCGGATCGGCCCGTGTCTTTGTCGCCCGTAGCTACGCGCCATTCGAAACCTTCCTCATCGCCGGAACGATCTATCTGGTTCTCGGTGCAGTCTTTGGACGCCTCTTCAGATTTGTTGAAACGCGAACAGCCATTCCTGGGCGCTGAATCACTCGCATGCGAGCGGATGCAGGAATGCTCGCGCAGATCAGACAACAACGGGTCACTGCCATGTCGCTGTGGCAGCATCACAAGGTCGTGAAATGATAGACGCATTGAGACAAGCCGTTCGCCTGGTGGAAGTGAACAAATGGTACGGACACTTTCACGTACTCAAGGATATCGATCTCGATGTGGGGATTGGCGAACGCATCGTCGTGGCCGGCCCGTCGGGGTCGGGCAAGTCGACGATGATCCGGTGCATCAACCGGCTTGAAGAACACCAGAAGGGCAAGATCATCGTCGATGGCATCGAGCTCACCAACGACCTAAAGAAGATCGATGAAGTGCGCCGCGAGCTCGGTATGGTGTTCCAGCACTTCAACCTCTTCCCGCACCTGGCAATCCTGGAAAACTGCACGCTCGCCCCGATCTGGGTGCGCAAGATGCCAAAGAAACCGGCGGAAGAAGTCGCCATGCACTATCTGCAGCGCGTCAAGATCCCGGAACAGGCCCATAAGTATCCGGGCCAGCTCTCCGGCGGCCAGCAGCAGCGCGTGGCGATCGCCCGCTCGCTGTGCATGAAGCCGAAGATCCTGCTGTTCGATGAGCCGACCTCGGCGCTCGACCCGGAAATGGTCCAGGAGGTTCTCGACACCATGGTATCATTGGCCGAAGAAGGCATGACCATGCTTTGCGTCACCCACGAAATGGGCTTTGCCCGCCAGGTCGCAAACCGGGTGATATTCATGGACCAGGGCCAGATCGTCGAGCAGAACTCGCCAGCCGAGTTCTTCGACAATCCCCAGCTCGAGCGCACCCGGCTGTTTCTCAGCCAGATCCTGCATTGATGACGTTTCCGGGCAGCAGCCGGCACGCGTGATCGATACATCTGGATCTGAGAATGGGAGCTTTGAGCGTCACTCGATGCTTCGACGCGCGGACTTCGGCGGGACAATCCGTCAACATCTTGTCCGGAAACCGTTATAGCTTCGCCCTGGTGGATCGGGGCGTCGACAACAGCAAATTCGTCTCGCTGTTTGTGATCCCCGGAACGAGCCGAATCTTCCGCAGCACGGCGTCAAAATCGGTGAGGCTTGAGGCGCTCAGTTCCACCAAGAGGTCCCAACGGCCATTTGTCGTGTGAATCTGCGAAATCTCCGGAAATCCTCCGAGTGTGCGGATTACGCGATCCGTCACATGCCCCTCGATCTCGATCATCATGACCCCCCGGACTACGTCCTCAAGGGCATCTGCTCGAAGCATCACTGTATAGCCAAGGATGGTTCCATCGTGTTCCATGCGCTCTATCCGGGCTCGCACAGTTGCACGCGATGCTGCAGTCTCAAGAGCAAGGTCCGAAACGCTTCGCCGTCCATTCCCCCGCAAGAGTGTCACAATTTTTTGATCGAGGTCATCCATGCCATTGTGGTCCAGCAGCTAATCATATTGGATAAATATGCATGACGTTATGCCAAATTTCAATATTCAATCTGCCAGTCTCGCCCGTTAGTCTGCCCAAAATCTAACGGGAGTAAGTTATGGATTGCACGCTGATCGGCGCGCCCTTGCAAATTGGCGCAGGGCAACTTGGCTGTGAAATGGGGCCGAGCGCTCTGCGCATCGCTGGCCTTCGCGCAGCACTTGAAGAGTTGGGCCACTCCGTAAAGGACGTCGGAAACCTCACACCTCGAAGCTTCGACGAGATGCCCCATCCCAATGCCGCGGTCCATCACCTTGGAGAGACCGTCGCCTGGGTCGAGGCACTGTCGTGCGCGGCCTACATGCACAGCGACAAGGGCATGCCGATATTTCTGGGCGGCGACCATGCGATATCCGCCGGTACCGTTCCCGGCCTTGCCCGCCGGGCTGCCGAGCTTGGCCGCCCGCTGTTTGTTCTCTGGCTCGACGCCCATACCGATTTCCACAGCCTCGAGACAACGGAAAGCGGCAATCTGCATGGAACCCCAGTGGCCTATTACACCGGCCAAGCTGGCTTCGATGGATATTTTCCGGCACTGGAGCACGCGGTAGCCACCGATAATGTCTGCATGATCGGGATTCGCAGCGTCGATTCAGCTGAACGAGCCGCGATCAAGCGCACGGGCATTACGGTCCACGATATGCGCGTTATCGATGAACACGGCGTCGCTGTTCTCGTCCGGAATTTCATAGAAAAAGTAAAGGCCGCCAACGGCCTCCTGCATGTGAGCTTCGACGTCGATTTCCTGGAGCCTGACATCGCGCCGGCAGTCGGCACCACCGTTCCGGGCGGCGCGACATACCGCGAAGCGCATCTGATCATGGAAATGCTCCACGACAGCGACTTGGTGACGAGCCTCGACATCGTCGAACTTAATCCGTTTCTCGATGAACGCGGCAAGACTGCGAAGCTGCTCGTCGATCTTGTCGCCAGCCTTATGGGCAAGCGTGTGATGGACCGCCCGACGCTTGCGGGCTGATAATCGATATTTTTTCATTGGAGGGCAAAATGAACACTGAGCAGAAACTGAACATCGTCCCTTTCGTCAGCGTTGATCACATGATGAAGCTGGTCTTGAAGGTTGGTATCGATCGGTTCCTCGTGGAGTTGGCGGCCGTTATTGAAGAAGATTTCCGCCGCTGGCCGGTCTTCGACAAAACGCCCCGTGTAGCCTCCCATTCCGAAGAAGGCGTCATCGAGTTGATGCCAACAAGCGATGGGACACTGTACGGCTTTAAGTATGTGAATGGCCATCCGAAGAACACGCGCGACGGCCGCCAGACCGTAACGGCGTTTGGGGTGCTGTCCGATGTGGGCAACGGCTACCCGATGCTGTTGACCGAAATGACAATCCTCACCGCGTTGCGCACTGCGGCGACCTCGGCGGTCGCCGCAAAATACCTGGCCCGGCCGAACGCTCGGACCATGGCAATCATCGGTAATGGCGCGCAGAGCGAGTTCCAAGCCCGTGCGTTCAAGTCGCTTCTTGGTGTCGATAAGCTTCGGCTCTACGATATCGACGCCTCGGCGACGCGCAAATGCGCCGGCAATCTCGCCGGTCTTGGCTTCACAATCGAGCAGTGCTCGTCGGTCGAGGAAGCCGTGGAGGGAGCCGATATCATAACCACCGTAACAGCCGACAAGCAGTGCGCGACGATCCTGTCGGACAACCATGTCGGACCCGGCATCCACATCAATGCAGTGGGTGGCGACTGCCCCGGCAAGACAGAACTGAGCAAAGATATCCTGCTGCGTTCGGACATTTTTGTCGAATATCCGCCACAGACCCGCATCGAAGGCGAAATCCAGCAGTTACCAGCCGAGCATCCCGTCATCGAACTTTGGCAGGTGATGACTGGGCAGGTAGACGGCCGTAGGGACGACGCCCAGATCACGCTCTTCGACAGTGTAGGATTCGCTATCGAAGACTTTTCCGCTCTCCGTTATGTCCGGGAGAAAATCTCGGAATTCGGGATGTTTACCGAACTGGATTTGCTGGCAGACCCCGATGAGCCGCGCGATTTGTATGGAATGCTCTTGCGGTGCGAAGCGAAACTGCAGCCTGCATAATCGGGAAGAATGTCGTTAGCGCCCGGCTTTCAAAGATTGAGCCGGGCGCTCAATGTCGGTAAACATCAGTCGGATTTCCGGATGCGCGTTCAATAGGGTGATTGCCTGACCGACCTACGCTTCCAGGACCGTGAACCCCTCATCCTCCAGCGATTGCGCGATGTCCGTCCTAAGAAGGAATTCGTCCTCAACAACCAAGACCGTTATCCGTTCGTCGCCCATCCCCTGAGCTCCCCAGGGGTGTAGCTGCATATCCTCTTAATACGACGTCGATAGAGAACGCGCAGTTAGCGAAAATGATCCATGGGAATTTACACCATTTATCAATTTACTTGGTCTTTCTCGCAACGTCAGTGAAAAACGAAGATCGGACCGTCGGCTTAGCTTTTACGGAGCCTATCTACGGGGCCGGCAACAGAGCATCGAAACCCTTGCGGATCGAAAACGATCTCGGGCGTCGAACCAAACAGAGACCCAAACGCCGAGCGAACGTACCGTGTGCCGTAACCTTGGCGCGTCGGAGTGACCACTTTGGGGCCGTCGCATTCAGCCCATTGGAGCGAGAACACGGCATCCTGCGAGATCGTCCATGCAAAATCGACGCTTCCATTTCTATCAGAAAGCGCCCCGTACTTGATGGCATTGGTGATCAGTTCGTGGATACACAAGGCCATCGTCGTTGCCGAATTTCGGCCAATGGCCAGATCGGGGCCGCTAACGTGGATGCGGCTCGCCCCATCGCTATTATAGGGCGCCACGGTCAAGTCGACGACAGACGACAGCGAGACTTCTTCTCCGCCGGCCTCGAATACGGCAGTATGAACAGTGGACAAAGCCTGCAGTCGGCCGGTAAAATCAGCCGCCAGATCCTCCACCGTCGAAGCGCCCCGGCGCGTCATGTGAAAAATCGAGGTCACACTGGCAAGTATATTCTTTATGCGATGGTTGAGCTCCAGTCGCAGCTCGACTTCGCGCTCAATGGCGTCACGAACCTGCTTCTGCCGCAAGCGCACAAGAAGGTTCGTCTGAATACTGTTGACCAGCTCCAACGCTGCGATTGGGCGGGTGTGAAACAAAAGGCGAGAGCCGGGCCATGCGCGCTCGAGCTGGCTGCGAATGCGAGCAATCGGTGCGGCGCGCTCCAGCAGGAGCAGGATAGGTACCTCCGACCAGTCTGGCTGTGCTGCTAGATATTCGCCGATAGTGGCGACAACATTAGGGCTCAGCGCTTCGTGGGTGATGACGATGACGCCTGGCGATAAAGGCAGGAGCGTGACCAAATCGTCCTCTGTCTTGACATGTTTGACCACCACCTTCTGTTCTCGAAGGAAGGCGGCAATGTAATCTGCGTCCTTGCGGAACGGAGCAAGGGCGAGAACCCAGTCCAGCGTACTTTCACTCGGTGCTTCCGTCATTTCGGATCGGGAAGTGGGTTGTAGGAAACAACGCTGACCTTTCCACTTTCGATCAGCAGCTCCTGGATATTCAGGTCGTGCGGACCGTGGCGCTTTTTGACAACGGTGATGTTGCGGCGGAGCCGCCCTTCGTGTTCCATGATTCTTAGAAGCAGGACGGTGTCGCCGAGGAAGCTGACATCAACGTCGATGCCGACGTTCTGGCCGATCAGACCGTGCTGGGCGACGATCAGCATGGTCAGCACACCGGAACGAGCGAGAAATTTGAGCAGCGATTGAATATCGCGCACCGCTTTTTCCCGGTGCGGCAGCGAGTTCAGATAGCCGGTCAAACTGTCGATGACGACAACACGGACCTTGTTCTGCGTGACCGCGTCCTGAACGATCTGGCCGAACTCGCCGGGAGAAATTTCATTCGGATTGAAGTCACGCAGAATGAGCTTCCCATCCTTGTGGAACTGCCGAAGCTGCATGCCCAGACCTTCGGAGCGCCGGAAAAATGTCTCCAGCCGCTCTTCAAACAGGAAGAGCGCAACACTCTCGCCGCGTTCGAGCGCGGCGGTTGCATAGAGAGATGACATGGTCGACTTACCGGTGCCCGACTGGCCTATGACAAGCGTCGTGGTCCCGGCTTCTTGGCCCCCACCGAACATGTCGTCGAGTGCTGCCACGCCGGACTTAATCAATTCAGGCTTGGTCGTCTCCACAACCGTGCTTGGCATGATCCGCGGAAAGACGATAACACCCTCGCCTTCACGGATCGCCATGTCGTGATAGCCATCGGCGACCGGCACACCGCGCATCTTGGAAATCTCGATGCGTCGCCGCACACCGCCATACTCTTCCAAACCCTTATCGAGACGGATGACGCCATGGGCCAGCCCCTCGACTTCTTCCCCGCTGCGGTCCTGGCCGGGTGTCTGCGTATCCAAGAGAAGTGCGACCACGTTGCGCTTGGCCAGGAAGGACTTGAAGCCGATCAACTCGCGGCGAAACCGGGGAGAGTCTCCGGTAATCAGACGGATTTCCAGAAGCGAATCGTAGACCAAGCGGCGCGGTTTGTGTTCTTCGATCGCGGCCTCGATCGCTTTGCGTGTTTCGTCGAGCCTGAGGTCTGCCGTCAGGAATATGCTCTGGTCGTCGGCTTCATTGACCGTGCCCGATGTCGCCAGCTCTTCGACCCGAATGCCATCAAGTGTCCAGCCGTGCGAAACTGCAATGGCTTCAAGCTCGGCCTTAGTCTGCGACAGCGTCACATAAATGCAGCTTTCGCCTGCCTCTACACCCGCGCGCAGAAACTGCAGCGCGGCGGTCGTTTTTCCGGAGCCTGGCGCTCCCTGCAACATATAGAGATTGGATGCCGGCAGGCCGCCGCGCAGGATCTCGTTCAGTCCTGTAATACCGGTGCTGACGACCGTGGGCGTTTTCCGTTTTGGCATGTGTTATCTTTCACAAAAATCGTTGGCATATTCACTCGGCAGGAATTCGCTCATTACGAAAGGATGCCTTGCCGTTATATGGCGATTTGTCAAATCATCAATGATCCCTCCTGTCGCTCGGGGACAATCGCCCGGTTCGCTGAAGCCGACACGCGATCCACCTTCTTTGCGTGAGGACGTTGCATCGTCGGGAAGGCGAGCAGTAATGGGGCGGATTTTTGTGTTGACGGGTCACGCCACGGCGGTATTACGAAGCTTTGATAGCTGATCGCATCAGACATTCTTCACCTTGTACTCTTCGATCACGTGACGGAGACTGATTGGTCCGCGATGATTGTTGCGATAATACCATTGGGGCGTGCGGAAGAGCGCACAACGTTAGTAATCTCCTCTTTTTTTCGGCAATGTCTCGATGACGAGGGTAAGCCTAACGAAATTCGTTTCATCTCACTCGTTAACACAGCGTAAGTTCGCGCCAGCCCCAGAATGTCACGGGTGCGCTGGTAACCACGTACTTTACCCGCTGATCTCCCAAAATCATCGCCACTAGACTAGATTTGCATGATTCGCCGCCTATGTTCTGGCCTCTGGGGTTCGATGGGAACCTTATGGCCGCAACACCTTCTGAGCGTTATCAAGAGATATTTGTCGGCGATGGAGAAATGGCGCAGCTGATGCGCCAGCACGAGTGGTCGAGCACAAACCTCGGCCCACCTGAGACCTGGCCAGAAGCCTTGAAAGTGGCACTCCGGCTTCTCCTAACGTCTCGTTTCGAAATGTGGCTCGGCTGGGGGCCGGACATAAACTTTTTCTACAATGACGCCTATCGTCCGACATTGGGGAAAAAGCACCCGAACGCCCTTGCCGTCCCGACGAAAGTACTCTGGGCGGAAATCTGGGACGACGTCAAAGGTCGTCTGGCAACCGTTTACGAGACAGGCCAGGCGACTTGGGATCGGGGACTCCTTCTGCTGTTGGAGCGGGCTGGTTTTCCCGAGGAAACCTACCACACCTTTTCCTACAGCCCGTTGATAGGCGACAACGGAGAGGTCGAGGGCGTATTTTGTGCGGTAACAGAGGAGACGGAGAGGGTTATAAGCGAGCGGCGCATGGGGACGATGCGAAAGCTTGCTTCGGAGCTTGCAGCGTCTCATAGCATGGCGGATGTCTACCAAGCTGCGCAGAGCGCCTTGGCCGAGAACATGCAGGACCTACCGTTCAGCTTGCTTTACACCTTCGACGACGATGGTAGCGCCAAGCGGGCGTGGGCAAGCGGAATTTCCGATAATCATCCCCTCGCACCCGCTGTCATAAACGTGGGCGACACGACGTGGAATCTGGAGGAAGCCCTTCGAAGCGAAGCGTTAGCACTGGCCCAGATCAGCGGCAACAGCAATGTTCCGGCAGGGGCGTGGAAAACACCACCGACGCGCGCGGCAATTGTGCCGCTTATTGGCCAGCGTGGCGACAGCCCAATCGGCGTCCTGATTGCGGGCCTCAACCCCTACCGGCCCGTCGGGGACGATTATCTTGACTTCCTGAAACTGATTTGCGGCCAGGTCGCGTCTCGCCTTGCCAGCGCCGAGGCGTTCGAAACAGAGCGTCGGCGCGCCGCCGTCTTGGCGGAGGCGGCACAGTTGCGAGAGGAGGCCGCAAGTGCACTTGAGCAGCTGAATGGCCAGCTGGCGACCGAGGTCGAGTTGCGTACCGCCGAACGCGACCGTATGCGCGAACTATTCCAACAGGCACCGAGCTTCATGTGTATTCTGCGCGGCCCAGATCATGTCTTTGAACTCGTCAACGATGCCTATACGCAGCTCGTCGGTCATCGGGAGCTATTGGGAATGAGCGTAAGGGACGCGCTCCCGGAGATATCCGGCCAGGGTTTCTTCGAACGGCTGGATGAGGTCTTTCAATCGGGCAAACCCTACATTGGGCACCACTTGCCGGTATCGCTGCAACGGGTAGTCGGTGGGAAACCGGAGCAGCGGTTTGTCAATCTGATCTACCAACCGATCTTTGATCAAGGTGATCGCGTTTCCGGGATCTTCGTCGACGGCTTCGACGTTACCGATCAAAAGCGCGCGGAAGACCAATTGCAAACTCTCAACCACTCCCTTGAGCAGAGAGTTGAACAGCGTACCGAAGAGCTTCGGGCGACCTTGCTCCAGTTGGAGAAAGAGTCCACGGAGCGCGAGGCCGCGCAGTTAGCGTTGCGGCAAGCTCAAAAGATGGAGGCGCTCGGCAAGCTCACCGGGGGCGTCGCACACGATTTCAACAATCTTCTTCAAGTCGTCAGCGGCAATCTGCAGCTGCTCTCAAAGGACATCGCCGGCAATGCCCGTGCTGAAAGTCGCGTTCAAAACGCGCTTGCCGGGGTTTCGCGCGGTTCCAAGCTTGCGTCGCAGCTCCTGGCATTCGGCCGCCGGCAACCGCTGGAGCCAAAGGCCATTAACGTCGGCACGCTGATCCAGAACATGGACGATATGCTGCGACGGGCGCTCGGAGAAGAGATCGAGCTCGAGACAATTATTTCGGGGGGATTGTGGAACACGCTGATCGACCCGAGCCAACTCGAAAATGCCATCCTTAACCTAGCGATCAACGGCAGGGATGCCATGGAGGGCCATGGTCGTCTGACGATCGAGACGGCAAATACCGTGCTCGGTGACGATTATGCCCGCGCGCACGAGGATGTTCGGCCCGGGCAGTATGTATTGGTAGCCGTGACCGATACCGGATCAGGCATCCCGCCTGAGATTATCGACCATATTCTCGAACCTTTTTTCAGTACCAAGGTTGAAGGCAAAGGAAGCGGTCTCGGACTGTCCATGGTTTACGGCTTTTTAAAGCAGTCGGGCGGCCACCTCAAAATCTATAGCGAGGTCGGCCAGGGTACGACAATGAAGATTTATATGCCGCGCACAATGCAGGGAGAGGATAGGCTGGCCGACCCGAACATCGTGCCCGCCAAGGGCGGGACGGAGACCGTTCTGGTCGTTGAAGACGACGACGGTGTTCGCGAGACCTCGGTGGCGCTGCTCCTGGATCTCGGGTATCGAGTGCTCAAAGCGCGCGATGCGCAATCGGCCTTTACGATGATCGAAAGCGGCGTACATATCGATCTGCTATTCACCGACGTCGTGATGCCAGGTCCAATGCGCAGCACCGAGCTTGCCCGGAGGGCCAAAGGCTTGTTTCCTGGAATGGCTGTGTTGTTCACATCCGGCTACACGGAAAATTCGATTGTCCATGGCGGACGGCTGGATGCGGACGTAGAATTGCTTTCAAAGCCTTACACGCGCGAAGCGCTTGCCCGCAAGGTTCGCCATGTGCTGGGTAATGCCGCACAAAGTAAGATTGCGGCGGACCGGCTTCATGCGAAAACCGCGTTGAAAGACATCCGAGAGCAGCCTCCTTCTGCCGTTCGAATACTTCTCGTTGAAGATGAGCCGCTCATCCTGATGGCCACTGCCGACATGATCACTGAACTCGGCCACCTTGTCCAGGAAGCGAGTTCCGCAGAGGAGGCATTGGATTACCTCCAAAAAGCAACGTTTGACATCCTGCTTACGGATGTCGGCTTGCCGGGCATGTCCGGGTCTGATCTCGCGATACGGGTGCGCGAGACATGGCCAGGCGTTCGGGTCGTCTTCGCAAGCGGTAACGACAGCGGCCGGGCTACGTCCGGAATAGCGGACGCAGTACAGCTGGTGAAGCCCTTCAACGCGGGCGACCTCGCCACTGTTATCGCCAAAGTCACAGAGAGAGGTTGAATTTCGACCGCATCGTTGGATTGCTGAAGTCTTAAAAAATTGGAAGCCAGAGCGCGTCAACTGCAAACAACCCCGCCGCATCTTTACGCTCGATCGTGAGTGAACGAGGTCAATAAGGTGGTAACGAAGTTGCTCGCCCGCAAGGACTTCAGTCCATCCATCCGTTCCGCGCAGCCTCAAATCCGTGCGGATGCTTTCAACCGCTGCCTCTTCATACGCGTGATGTGCTTTTAAAACGCGCCTTCCGCGCCGGTACGGTACATTTCTGTGATCACCATGCGGAGAATTTGCTGGATCGCGATCTGCAAAGCGGTGTTGCTCGCCTATAGATCTTTGGTTTCCTGTATCACAGGACCTCCTATGATTGGGGTGGACGTTGATGCTGATGGCATCACATGACCTGCATGTTCATTGCCTATGGCGCGGCTGCAACCAAACCGCATCGGAGTCACCGGCAAAGGCAGGTTCTGCTGGCTGGCGAGCTCTACGTCCAATGTCATCGGATGTTTTTATGGTAACACCCGGCACAGGCACCAAAAAAGGCCAGGGAATTTGCCTGACCTCGATTGGTAGTTTGCTTTCAACAGTGCCAGTACATCCGTGATCGAGACATAGGCGAAAACGCCGGTTCTTTGGGCCGCCTTAAAGCACGAACTCGTCCATCGCATCCCCTTGTTCCTGCGCGATAAGGTTTATGCATTGGTTGCGGGGACAGGCGTGTGCGGTTTTCCCTTAGCACGAAGTTTATCTGCGGCGACGATCTGGCAGCGGGTGCGCCGCTCCTGGTGCTGCGTTAACACCACAACCCGACGACCGTATCGGGTAAATGACGATATAGCGACTGGCATTTGACAATCCGACATGTGAGCAGCCTCAACGGAACAAATGGGATTACCGCCGGTTAAGGGAGTGGCGGACGAACGAAACCGCGAACCGAGCAATACCTTGCCAACCCTTCTAGTATTAGGACCTCAAATGACAAACTACCCCGCCGATGACGCCGTCGTTTCTGAGGTCACAACGCTGCGCACCGCGCTTCCCACGTGGATTATCAGCACTGTCGAGTTGGTGGAGCTCGCCGAAAATGCTGAGCGTGCTGCGAGAGATGTCAACCCGGAGACTTCGGATCGGTCCCGCAAACTGATTGTCGAAGTCGCCGAATGGCAGCAGAAATTGGGTGAGTGGCAGGAGTTGCAGCTCAGCCCGCGCCTTAGGGCCGAGCTTCGTATCCTTAAGGCAACATTGGACGCGTCCATGGACGAGGCAAACGCTGCGGCTGCGGGCTTAAAACTGTTCGAGTGAACAGATTGCCATCGTTACACTCGCGCCTCGTTCGCCTCAGTCGATTTGGCGGTAAGGGTGTGTACAACCCCAAAAATGCCATGACGTATGGGACAACGCTGACCACAAATTCCACAGTCTGAGGTACCAGAGGTATATTTTAGCTCCCGTCTCGAAAAAGGCCATCGCAGGTTTATCTAAGACTGTCCACGCCGGATTGTTGGCGACACGACCTTCAGTGAGGATCAGCTTTGAGCGCGAAACCATCAAGGACTACAGAAATCGGCAACGCTGCTCCAAGTCGGGCCACTTTGGCGACCACTGCCCTGTCAGGACGAATGATCCTCATCCTAATCGGAGTTGCGGTCATCCTGCGTCTGGGCCAGGAAATATTTGTGCCGCTGGCTCTATCGCTGCTCCTCACCTTCACGCTCGCGCCGATCGTGTCTTTCCTCAAAAAGCGATATGTCCCGAAAATCGCAGCGGTCATCCTGACGGTCGCGTCCGCGTTCGTTGTGATTGCCGCGTTCAGTTTCGTGGTCGCCGGACAGGTTTCCACCCTGGCAGAGAATATTCCGACCTATCAACGCAACATCGTCGAGAAAGTCCGTACTCTCAGTCAGGCGGGATCAGGCAATGGCGTACTCCAACACCTGAGCAAGATCGTCGAGCGGGTCGGATCCGAGATGCAGACCCGCGCCGCTGAAAGTCAAGTTGAGGCGTCATCGGAAACGACCAGCCGCAAACCCATTCCCGTCGAAATCGTCACACGCTCGAAGCCGATCGAAACGCTAGTGAACGTCATCGTTCCACTTATTCGCCCTTTCGCGACTGCGGGTCTCATCATCGTCCTGGTGATATTCATGTTGCTTGAGCGAGAGGACCTGCGAGATCGGTTCATACGACTGGTCGGTCTAGGTGATCTCCACCGAACGACGGCGGCTCTCCAGGACGCGGGAGCGAGAGTGGGCAAATACCTTCTGATGCAATTGGTCGTGAACGCCCTTTACGCGGTGCCGATCACCATCGGGCTTTGGTTGCTTGGCATTCCAAATGCGATCCTGTGGGGATTGCTCACGCTAGTGTTGCGATTTGTACCGTATATCGGTCCGGTCATCGGGATGATCCTGCCGTTGTTTCTCGCGTTGGCCATCTCGCCAGGCTGGTCACTGGTCGCGTGGGTTGCAGCGCTGTTCATTGCCATAGAACTGATCAGCAACAACGTGATCGAGCCTTGGCTCTATGGTAGTCACACGGGCCTATCCCCGCTTGCGATCATCATCTCGGCTATCTTCTGGTCATGGTTGTGGGGGCCACTCGGGCTGATGCTCTCGACGCCGCTTACAGTGTGCCTTGTCGTCCTTGGCAGGTACGTTCCACAATTCAGCTTTCTCGACGTCCTGCTCGGCAACGAACCCGTTCTCCAGCCTCAGGAAAAGCTCTATCAGCGATTGCTTGCTGGCGACCCAAGCGAAGCGGCAGACAACGCGGAGGAATTTCTCGAGGAGGGCTATCTGATCGACTACTATGAAAAGGTCGGTCTCCCGGCACTAATATTGGGGGAAATTGACCGACAGCGCGGCGTAATGTCGGAGACCCAGATTGAACTCGTTGCCTTTAGTGCACAAACGCTGATCGGCAATCTCGCCGACATAGCGGATGAAGAAGAAAACGAGGAGCCCACCGAACAAACACAGGGTGTGACGCCCCAAGCCATCGACGAACTCGACCTACCCGACGGAACGGGACGGTCAATAATATGTCTTGGTGGGAGGGGAGCGATGGACGATGCTGCCGCGGCGATGCTCGCACAAATACTGGCAGTACAAGGGGCCGATGTGGTTACCGTCGACCATACCGTCACGGACGTGCTGGGTTCCAACCCGACAGAAACCAGCGGGTTCGATACGGTTGTAGTCGCATTTCTGAATGGAAACTCCAAATCCCACGCGCGCCAAATTGTTAGGCGCTTGAAGCGCAAAAAGCCATCTTTGCGAGTCGGCATCGTCGTGCCGATGGCAGACGGAGAAAGCTCTGCGCAAATCGCCCCAGAGGATATAAACGCGGACTTTGTCTCCCTTGGTCTAAATGAAGCGGTACGATCTGCTTTAAGCGTCTCTGAACCAGTCCCGCTGAAAAGCTCCGCAAGGCCGCTGGTGCGCCCACGTCCCCGGCCGACACCGCCTTTGGTCGCGTAATACCGCGTCTGAATATCGGACTTAACCACCCACCAGGCCTTCGACCGTGCGGAGACGGTTCCCTATCTTTTCGCGGTCGACTGTGGCTCTGCGGGACACTCAGACGTACTTTTGGCCCTTCCAATCCGCAAACGCCAGACAAATTTCGGGAAACTCTTCTATCTCTTAGTCTGTGTTACCCTCGACGTCAGTAAGGAAGTAGATCGCGTTTTCTATGCGCTCTACGTGGGCTGCCATCGGCCTGGCGCGGATGTCGCTTTTGTCGCGAGCATGCAGAACACGATCATCTCCATGAGACCGTAAGCCCGTGTCACATCGTCTTCTGACTCAGTGTGGCGGGGGGGTGCGACCTGGCTCGAGGGCCGACAGACCAGTTCAAGTCGATGCCAAAGCCCGCCGATGCATGCCGACAAGGCAGGGTCTCGCACCCGTGAGCCGTTCGTAAAGCTGAACGGATGGATGGCTGGGCGGGGATGCCAACGAGTACTTCGCCCGGCGTCTTGGGTAGCTAGGATGAAAAGACATTTCCGCAATCGACCATCGCCAGCCCGTCGACCATGGGTTAGTACCGGGCTCATGAGAGTTCTCGTGAGCAGCCTTCCTGGTTGATCGAGTTCATGGTGCGGTGGCACGACGAAACCGGCATCCTACTCCGGAACCTTTCGAGGACCTCGCAGTTCTTCAGGACGAAAGCTAGTATCCGCAAGATGCGAAGTTCCCGGCCTGCCGGGCGTCGCCGCAGATTGAAATGCTTCCCCCTCTGTCAGTCGAAAGGAACCACCGTGACCTACATCGCTTCTCCCAGAACTGCAGAAAACTCTTCAGAACGGGCCGAAGACTGCGAGCAATGTTTAACCTCCGCATTTCTTCATCTGTCTGGTTCGTCCCAGAGCGAGGGAGAAAACGCCGGGATAGAAGCAGTCCTCATCACGTCGGCAGTGCAAGCGGGCTGGGCTGAGCAAGAAATTCGAGAGGCGTTGACGCGTTTGCGATCTCAACACCGGGAACGCATCCTTGAATAAAGGGACGGCTCTTCGCCACGGCTCGGGATTGGTCCCATGGTCATCTCTGGCGTCGGCCGCCGTCATCTCTCTTCGAAGCGCACGTGCTGCCCAGGGCACGGGCACACTTGAAGAGCCCTTGGATGACGGATTGGAGTCTTTCTGTCCCGCCGGTGAGCCCGTATTGGCTCGGTGAACACCATCCAGAGCCGGAGGCGAAGGCGCAATGAACAAACTGGGCTCTTCGGTTAAGGAGAACAAATGAGGGTTCAGATGTACCCAGGCATGACAGCGTTCATAGCCGACGAGAGCTGCCATATTCCCATCACTGATAACACGGCGAATTCGCTTGTGATCGTCGCCCGCGAAGCATTGGAAGATATGACATCCCCTCCGCGGGCGACATTGGCGCGGATCCTGGAATTCACCGCTACCTTCGGCCTGTGGCCACCTTGAAGCTTGAGCACGGTCGCGCGCAGGAGGAGGAGATAATCAGCGTTCACCCTACTGACGTCGCGGAATGGCGGGACACCGGGCAGTCTGGTGCCAACCCACGCCTTTGAGCCCGTCCGACTGCCCCTATCGAACCCCCTTCCCGATTTTCGTCAGGAGAATTCTTCATGCCCGTCTATTTTTTCCACATAAAGCGCACTAACGCTGTCGATGAAGACCTGGAGGGAGTGTCGTTCGATAACATTGATCATGCCAAATCAAAAGCTGCCGACACCTTGCGCGAAGTGGTCGCAGCTGAACTAAGAGCGGCACGGCACATCGATATATCGGGGGTTGATATTACCGACCCAACCGGAAAGGTTGTGGCCACTGTCACAGTGGGCGACGCTGTGATCTCGCCGTTAGGACAAAGGATTGACTAGGACTGCCGACGTGGTCCAGCTGCGCGGTAGGCTAAAGATCGCGGCCGTCAAGATTCTGGGTTTTGGTGACTGGCGCAAGGCGATGCTAGAAGACATCGCCATCCTGTCCGGCGTCTCCGAAGACGTCGGTATCAAGTTGGAAAAGGTCACGCTCAACATGCCCTGCCACGCCAAGAAAGTGATAATCTAAAAGGAACACACCACACTCATCGATTGCGTCGGCTCAAAGGCGGAAATCGACGCTCGGGTTGCGCAGATCAGCGCGCAGATCGAGGAGAAGCCTCTGCCATCGTTTAAAGCAAACGAACAGGATCAAAGACTTGAGAAACATCAGAAATGATGAATTCTCCGACCGTCGCAGTTCCTGAGGTGATGCAAAGGCCGCTCTCCTTCTCGCCGATCGCACAGAACGCGCTGGGGTCGCCGAAGCTCGTGAAACCTGCCGCACTGGGCGCGAGCAGATAAACTCGACGAGCAGACCCGCATGGCCGCTGAAATAGCGGAACGCAATGCCGCCATTGCAACATCCGCCAGAGCAGAAAGCGATGCGCGCGAGCTGGCTGACAAAACGCGTGTCTCAAACATGAAGCGGCCGCAAAGCCGAGCACGTTAGCCGGTATGCAAACCGGAAGGCCAGCAAACCCAATTTTTTTCACTCGCTCCGTGGGTCTGCCGGCAAGGTATTGTTTCGGCGGGCCCGCGCCATTTTTCGATCTATCCATCGCATAGTCGGTGTGACCGCCACACCGTGAGCCACGATGGAAGCGAGAATAATTAAGAGGACAGTGGCCCAAACAATCTCAACATTGTCGAAATTGGCCTGCCCGGTCGCATAGGCGAGGTAATAGATCGATCCCAAGCCTCTGATCCCGAATATCGCAATGATAATGCTCTCACCGAGCGTGTGACCCGTGCCTATCAGACTGAGCCACCCGAGGACAGGACGGACGATCACGAGCGTCAGGAGGGCTACCGCCACAATCTTCCAATCAATGTTGGCGAACAAGGGTCCGCTGGCTGCAATGGCTCCGAGACAGACGAGAAGAATCATCATCAATAATCGCTCGATCTGCTCTGCAAAATCGTGGAGCTGCTGATGGAAGTCGTGTTCTCTTTCGGCTTGACGGAAAGCCACTGCGGCCAGAAAAACGGCGAGGAAGCCATAGCCGCCCAGGAGCTGAGTGATCCCATATGCCGTGAACGTCATTCCAAGCGCAACAAAACCGTCCTTGGTCCGGGACAGACTTCTCACACTAATCCTAAACGCTAGCCAACCGAACAGTTTTCCCGCCCCCCATCCCAATGCCACCCCAACCCCGAGCCGCCAAAGAATATCAACGGCAGCCCAGTGCTGGAAAA